>NZ_JAEEAP010000180.1 GCF_016103465.1 Streptomyces sabulosicollis | reverse complement strand
CTGGATGTGGCCTTCCGCTATCTGCCGGCGGAGTCGGGTGTCGGGGGTGACTGGTTCGATGTGATTCCGTTGCCGGGGGCGCGGGTGGCGCTGGTGGTGGGGGATGTGGTGGGGCATGGTCTGCACGCGGCGGCGACGATGGGGCGGTTGCGGACGGCGGTGCACAACTTCTCCACGCTGGATCTGCCGCCTGATGAGATCCTCTCCCATCTCGATGATCTGATCGCCCGGATCGATCAGGACGAGGGTCCTGGTGGTCCGGAGGGTGACGGTGGTGGCAGTGAGGGGATCACGGGGGCGACGTGTCTGTACGCGATCTACGATCCGGTGACGCGGCGTTGCACGATGGCGCGGGCCGGTCATCCGCCGCCCGCGCTGGTGCGTCCGGACGGCTCGGTGGAGTTCCTGGACCTGCCCGCCGGGCCGCCGCTGGGCCTGGGCGGACTGCCGTTCGAGACCTCGGAGCTCGAGCTGCCCGAGGGCAGCCATCTGGTGCTCTACACGGACGGGCTGATCGAGAAGCGCGACCGGGACATCGACACCGGTCTGGAGATGCTGCGCGATGCTTTGTCCCACCCCGGCCGCACGCCCGAGGACGCCTGTACAGCGGTGCTGGACGCGCTGCTGCCCGATCGTCCGAGCGATGACATCGCGCTGATCGTGGCCCGTACGAGGGTGCTGGAGCCCGGTCTGACCGCCGACTGGGAGGTGGCGTCGGATCCGGCGCAGGTGGCCGGGGTGCGCGCCGCGGTGGCCCGGAAGCTGGCGGAGTGGGATCTGGGCGATGTCGCGTTCACGACCGAGCTCATCCTCAGCGAGCTGATCACCAACGCGATCCGCTACGCGACCGGGCCGATCCGGGTGCGGCTGCTCTGCGACCGCAGCCTGATCTGCGAGGTCTTCGACACCAGCAGCACCTCCCCGCATCTGCGGTACGCGGGGACGACGGACGAGGGGGGCCGGGGGCTGTTCCTGGTCTCGCAGTTCGCCGACCGCTGGGGCACCCGCTACACCGCGGACGGCAAGGTCATCTGGACCGAGCAGGCGCTGCCGCTGTCGAAGAACGGCAAGCCGCGGGCGTAAGGCCCGCATGAGAGCCGTAAGGGCGTCATGGCCGCCTAAGGCCGCCATGGCCTCCGTAAGGGCGTCATGGCCGCCTAAGGGCGCTATGACTTGCGTACGGGCGTCATGGCCGCCTTACGGGCACCATGTGGCTTGCGTACGGGCACCATGGCTTGCCTAAGGCCGCCGTGGCCTCCGTAAACCGTAAGGCGCGCCGCAAGCGGGAAGCCCGCCCACGGACTCCGTGGGCGGGCTTCAACACATCGGCGCGGCGCTACTTGGCCGGGGCCGGCTCCGGCTCCTCGGCGTTCCTGCCGCCGTCCTCCGGCGCGGCCGGGGTCTTCACCGAGTCCAGGAGCAGCTGCGCCACATCCACGACCTGCAGCTCCTCCTTCACGGCGCCCTCGCCCGCGGCGGAGCCGCCATTGGAGGCTTTCTTGCTGTTGACCGAGTCGGTCAGCATCACCAGGCAGAACGGGCAGGCGGTGGAGACGATGTCCGGGTTGAGGGACAGCGCCTCGTCCACGCGCTCGTTGTTGATGCGCTTGCCGATCCGCTCCTCCATCCACATCCGGGCGCCGCCCGCGCCACAGCAGAAGCCGCGCTCCTTGTGGCGGTGCATCTCCTCGTTCCGCAGCCCCGGCACCTTGGCGATGATCTCGCGCGGCGGGGTGTAGACCTTGTTGTGGCGTCCCAGGTAGCAGGGGTCGTGGTAGGTGATCAGACCCTCGACCGGGGTGACCGGGATCAGCTTGCCCTCGTCGATGAGGTGCTGCAGCAGCTGGGTGTGGTGGATGACCTCGAACTCGCCGCCCAGCTGCGGGTATTCGTTGGCGATCGTGTTGAAGCAGTGCGGGCAGGTCGCGACGATCTTCTTCGCCGACTTCGGCTTCTTCGAGGACTCGTCCTCGTCGTCCTCGCCGAAGGCCATGTTCAGCATCTCGACGTTCTGCTGGCCGAGCTGCTGGAAGAGGAACTCGTTGCCCAGGCGGCGGGCGGAGTCACCGGTGCACGCCTCGTCGCCGCCCATGATCGCGAACTTGACGCCCGCGATGTGCAGCAGCTCCGCGAATGCCTTGGTGGTCTTCTTGGCCCGGTCCTCCAGGGCGCCCGCGCAGCCGACCCAGTACAGGTAGTCGACCTCGGTGAGGTCCTCGATGTCCTTGCCGACGACCGGCACCTCGAAGTCGACTTCCTTGGTCCATGCCAGCCGCTGCTTCTTGGCCAGCCCCCAGGGGTTGCCCTTCTTCTCCAGGTTCTTGAGCATCGTGCCCGCCTCGGACGGGAACGAGGACTCGATCATCACCTGGTAGCGGCGCATGTCCACGATGTGGTCGACGTGCTCGATGTCCACCGGGCACTGCTCGACGCAGGCACCGCAGGTGGTGCAGGACCACAGCACATCCGGGTCGATGACGCCGTTCTCCTCCAGCGTCCCGATCAGCGGCCGCTCGGCCTCCGCCAGCGCGGCCGCGGGCACCTCGGCGAGCTGCTCCTGGCTCGCCTTCTCCTCGCCCTCCATCGTCTTGCCGCCACCGGCGAGCAGGTAGGGAGCCTTGGCGTGCGAGTGGTCGCGCAGCGACATGATCAGCAGCTTGGGCGAGAGCGGCTTGCCGGTGTTCCAGGCGGGGCACTGCGACTGGCAACGGCCGCATTCGGTGCAGGTGGAGAAGTCGAGGATGCCCTTCCAGGAGAAGTGCTCGATCTGCGAGACGCCGAACTGGGCGTCCTCGTCCGGGTCCTCGAAGTCGATCGGCTTGCCCTCGCTCACCATGGGCTGCAGCGCGCCGAGCGCCACCTCGCCGTCCGCGTTGCGCTTGAACCAGATGTTGGGGAAGGCGAGGAAGCGGTGCCAGGCGATGCTCATGTCGAGGTTGGTGCTGACCGTGATCATCCAGATCATGGTCGTACCGAGCTTGATCATCGCGAAGAAGTAGGTCAGGTTCTGCACCGTGTCCACGCTGAGCCCGTCGAAGAGCTGGACCAGCGGGTACGAGGCGAAGTACGCGGGCTCGTAGCTGTCGACGTGGTGCAGGGCGCCCTCGGTGCCGCGCAGCGCCATGATCGCGAGGCCGATGATGAGGATGACGTACTCGACGAAGTACGCCTGCCACGCGGTGGAGCCCGTGAACCGGGACTTGCGGCCGGCCCGGCGGGGCAGGTTCAGCAGCCGGATCACCATCAGCGTCAGGATGCCCAGCGTGGTCATCGTGCCGATGAACTCGATGTACAGCTCGTACGGGAGGAAGCCGCCGAGGACCGGCAGCGTCCAGTCCGCCTGGAAGAGCTGGCCGTAGGCGTTGATGATGGTCGGTGGCAGGGTCAGGAAGCCGATCGCCACGAACCAGTGGGCGACACCGATGACGCCCCACTTGTTCATGCGCGTGTGCGCGAGGAACTCCCGGACCAGGGTCACGCTGCGCTGCCAGGGATTGTCGGTCCTGGCTCCCGCCGGGACGGGCGCGCCGAGCTTGAAGAAGCGCACGAACTGCGCGACGGCCCGGCCGAGCAGGGCAACGCCGACCGCGGTGAGGACCAGCGACACGATGATCGCGGCGAGTTGCATAAGGGCTCCTCGAACCTGAGAGAGCTGGATTACTAAGCAGTAACTTAATGTGGCTTGACCGAGATTACCCGCCCGGACGGGCACCCATGTAGTCGACGAGCCGGTGATCTGTGTCGCTCACTTGGCCCCTCCTCCGCCTCACTTGCTCACTTCTTCACCTCTTCCGCGCCCGCTTGGGCATAAGCCTCATATAAAACTTGAGCCCTGTCGACTCAGGTCTGTTGACAGCCGCAGAGCGGTGATGCACGCTTGAGTCTGTTCCACTCAATGCTGTAGCTGGAGGATCCCGAAATGGCACGTGCGGTCGGCATCGACCTGGGTACGACGAACTCCGTCGTCAGTGTTCTCGAAGGCGGTGAGCCCACCGTCATCACCAACGCCGAGGGCGCCAGGACCACGCCGTCCGTTGTGGCGTTCGCGAAGAACGGCGAGGTTCTGGTCGGCGAGGTGGCCAAGCGCCAGGCGGTCACGAACGTGGACCGCACCATCCGGTCGGTCAAGCGCCACATGGGCACCGACTGGAAGATCAACCTCGACGGCAAGGACTTCAACCCCCAGCAGATCAGCGCCTTCATTCTGCAGAAGCTGAAGCGCGACGCCGAGTCGTACCTGGGCGAGAAGGTCACGGACGCGGTCATCACCGTCCCGGCGTACTTCAACGACGCCGAGCGCCAGGCGACCAAGGAAGCCGGTGAGATCGCGGGCCTCAACGTCCTGCGTATCGTCAACGAGCCTACTGCCGCCGCGCTCGCCTACGGGCTGGAGAAGGACGACCAGACCATTCTGGTCTTCGACCTCGGTGGCGGCACCTTCGACGTCTCGCTGCTGGAGATCGGCGACGGCGTGGTGGAGGTCAAGGCCACCAACGGTGACAACCACCTCGGTGGTGACGACTGGGACCAGCGCGTCGTCGACTACCTGGTCAAGCAGTTCAACAACGGCCACGGCGTCGACCTGTCCAAGGACAAGATGGCCCTGCAGCGCCTCCGCGAGGCCGCTGAGAAGGCGAAGATCGAGCTCTCCAGCTCGTCCGAGACCACCATCAACCTGCCCTACATCACGGCGTCCGCCGAGGGCCCGCTGCACCTGGACGAGAAGCTCACCCGCGCCCAGTTCCAGCAGCTCACCTCCGACCTGCTGGAGCGCTGCAAGACCCCGTTCCACAACGTCATCAAGGACGCGGGCATCTCGCTGTCCGAGATCGACCACGTGGTCCTGGTCGGTGGCTCGACCCGCATGCCCGCCGTCGCCGAGCTCGTCAAGGAGCTGACCGGCGGCAAGGAGGCCAACAAGGGCGTCAACCCGGACGAGGTCGTCGCCATCGGCGCCTCCCTCCAGGCCGGTGTCCTCAAGGGCGAGGTCAAGGACGTCCTGCTGCTGGACGTCACCCCGCTGTCCCTCGGCATCGAGACCAAGGGCGGCATCATGACCAAGCTGATCGAGCGCAACACGACCATTCCGACCAAGCGCTCGGAGATCTTCACCACGGCCGAGGACAACCAGCCGTCCGTGCAGATCCAGGTCTACCAGGGCGAGCGCGAGATCGCGGCGTACAACAAGAAGCTCGGGATGTTCGAGCTGACCGGTCTCCCCCCGGCCCCGCGCGGCGTGCCGCAGATCGAGGTCACCTTCGACATCGACGCCAACGGCATCATGCACGTCGGCGCGAAGGACCTCGGCACCGGCAAGGAGCAGAAGATGACCGTCACCGGCGGCTCCGCGCTGCCGAAGGACGACATCGACCGCATGATGCGCGAGGCCGAGCAGTACGCGGAGGAGGACCACAAGCGCCGCGAGGCCGCCGAGACCCGCAACCAGGCCGAGCAGCTGGTCTACCAGACGGACAAGTTCCTCAAGGACAACGAGGACAAGGTCCCGGGCGAGGTCAAGACCGAGGTCGAGGAGGCCCTCACCGAGCTGAAGGAGAAGCTCAAGGGCGAGGACACCGCCGAGATCCGCACCGCGACCGAGAAGGTCGCCGCGGTCAGCCAGAAGCTGGGCCAGGCCATGTACGCCAACACGGCGGACGGCGCGGACGCGGCCGGTGCCGCCGCCGGTGACGCCGGCGCCGCGGGCCAGGCCAAGGCCGATGACGACGTGGTGGACGCCGAGATCGTCGACGACGACAAGGCCGACAAGGGTCAGGGTGGTGCCGCGTGACGGAGGAGACCCCGGGCTTCGAGGAGCAGCCCGACGTCCCCTCCGAGGCCGCGCAGACCCCCGACGACGCGGCGAAGGGCGCCGGGTCCGCCGACAAGGCGGGCCCGGCAGCCCCGGCCGGGGACCTCGAGCAGGTAGCCCTTCAGGCACAGCTGGACCAGGTCCGTACCGCGCTCAACGAGCGGACGGCCGACCTCCAGCGGCTCCAGGCGGAGTACCAGAACTATCGGCGCCGGGTCGAGCGGGACCGGGTGACGGTCAAGGAGATCGCCGTGGCGAGCCTCCTGTCCGAGCTGCTGCCCGTGCTCGACGACATCGGCCGCGCCCGTGACCACGGCGAGCTCGTCGGCGGCTTCAAGTCGGTGGGCGAGTCCGTGGAGACGGTGGTGGCCAAGCTGGGCCTCCAGCAGTTCGGCAAGGAGGGCGAGCCCTTCGACCCGCTGATCCACGAGGCCCTGATGCACTCGTACGCGCCGGATGTCACCGAGACCACGTGCGTGCAGATTCTGCAGCCGGGGTATCGAATCGGCGAGCGCACGATCCGCCCGGCGCGGGTCGCCGTCGCCGAGCCCCAGCCGGGAGCCACCCCCGGCAAGGGCGAAGGCGAGAACGCGGCGCCGGACGAGGAGAGCGGTGGCCCGGAAGAGGGCTGACGTGACGGTGACCGCGGGAGCAGCAGGAGAGGAGGGACGTCGGGGATGAGCACCAAGGACTTCGTGGAGAAGGACTACTACAAAGTCCTCGGCGTCCCCAAGGACGCCACCGAGGCGGAGATCAAGAAGGCGTACCGGAAGCTCGCCCGCGAGTACCACCCGGACGCCAACAAGGGCGACGCCAAGGCGGAGGAGCGGTTCAAGGAGATCTCCGAGGCCAATGACATCCTCGGGGACCCCAAGCGGCGCAAGGAGTACGACGAGGCCCGCACCCTGTTCGGCAACGGGGGCTTCCGCCCCGGGCCGGGCGGAGCGGGCTCCACCGGCAGCTTCAACTTCGACCTGGGCGACCTCTTCGGGGGCGCGCAGGGCGGCGGTGGCGCCGGCGGCTTCGGCGGCGGGCTCGGGGATGTCTTCGGCGGGCTGTTCGGCCGCGGCGGCGCCACCCGCGCCCAGCCGCGCCGGGGCCAGGACATCGAGTCCGAGGTGACGCTCAGCTTCACCGAGGCCGTCGAGGGGGCCACGGTCCCGCTGCGGATGTCCAGCCAGGCCCCGTGCAAGGCGTGCTCGGGCACCGGCGACCGGGACGGCACCCCGCGCGTCTGCCCGACCTGTGTCGGCACCGGCCAGGTCAGCCGGGGCGGCGGGGGCGGCTTCTCGCTCACCGACCCGTGCGTGGAGTGCCGCGGCCGCGGGCTGATCGCGCAGAACCCGTGCGAGACCTGCAAGGGCAGCGGACGGGCCCGTTCCGCCCGCACCATGCAGGTCCGGATCCCCGCGGGGGTCAGCGACGGCCAGCGGATCCGGCTGCGCGGCAAGGGTGCCCCGGGCGAGACCGGCGGCCCGGCGGGCGATCTGTACGTGGTCGTGCACGTGGACCCGCATCCGGTCTTCGGCCGCAAGGGCGACAACCTGACCGTCACCGTGCCCGTGACCCTTCCCGAGGCGGCGCTCGGCGGCGAGATCAAGGTTCCGACCCTGGGCGGTCCGCCGGTCACCCTGAAGCTGCCGCCCGGCACGCCCAACGGACGGACCATGCGCGCCCGGGGCAAGGGCGCGGTGCGCAAGGACGGCACCCGCGGAGACCTGCTGGTCACCGTCGAGGTCACGGTGCCGAAGGACCTGAGCGACTCGGCGCGTGACGCGCTGGAGTCGTATCGCGAGGCGACCGTGGGAGAGGACCCACGGGCGGAGCTGTTCAAGGCCGCGAAGGGAGCTTGAGATGGACGGCCGAGGAGGAATCGGAGGCAGGGGCGCCGGCCGGCCCCGCAACCCCTATGAGCTGACCGAGGATTCGCCGGTGTACGTCATCTCGGTGGCCGCTCAGCTCTCCGGGCTGCACCCGCAGACCCTGCGTCAGTACGACCGCCTCGGCCTGGTCTCCCCCGACCGTACCGCCGGCCGCGGCCGGCGGTACTCCGCGCGCGACATCCAGCTGCTCCGCCAGGTCCAGCAGCTGTCCCAGGACGAGGGCATCAACCTCGCCGGGATCAAGCGCATCATCGAACTGGAGAACCAGGTCGCTGCCCTCCAGGCCCGGGTCGCCGAGCTCCAGGCCGCGGTCGAGGGTGCCGCGACGGCCATGCAGCAGCGCGAGGCCCAGGTCCACGCCTCCTACCGCCGCGACCTGGTCCGCTACCAGGACGTCCAGCAGAGCAGCGCCCTGGTGGTCTGGCGCCCCAAGCGCCCGGAGTAGCGCCCCGGCGCACCAAGCGCCCGGGGTATCGCCCCGGCGCGCGGCTTGTGCGCGGCAGGATCGCGGGCCCGGTGACCGTCCCCTCGGCCACCGGGCCTTTCGCATGCCCGGGGCCCCTTGGCCGGGCGCGCCGATGGGGCGGCCCGGGCGCACCATGGAGATATGGGAGGAGGCATCGCCATGGTGGAAGTCAAGACGATCGAGAAGCCTGATGAGCGGCGTGACTTTCCCGGAGGCCACGTCGACGCCCTCCATCTGACCGGGCTGGATTTCGCCGTGGGCATCTTCGAGCCCGGATGGCGCTGGCGGGAGTCGGTGCGGCCGATCGTGGGCACCGACCTGTGCGAGGTCCACCACAGGGGGATCGTGATCCAGGGCCGGATGCGGCTGCGTACGGCCGATGGCGCGGAGGCCGAGGTGGGGCCCGGGGACGTGTATGTGGTGCCGCCCGGCCATGACGCCTGGGTCATCGGCGATGAGCAGGTCGTGGTGTACGACGTCAGCGGCCAGATGGCGGAGACCTACGCGAAGTCCAGCGATGCCGGGGCCTGAGCCCGGGGGCGGGAGCGGCGTCGGGTAGCGGTTCAGCCGGCGGCAGGGGACGAGATGACTACCGGTCGGAGACCACCCCACGGCCACCGCCGCGGAGGGTGGCCGCACGGCAGCGCCCGTACCGACCAGCTGCTCCGGACGCTGCTGCGCCGCCGCAAGGAGCCGTTGGCGATCGAGGACGTCACCGTCGTCGACAAGCCGGGGATGCGGCGCGCCGTCGCGGCGACCGCGATCGGCAACACCATGGAGTGGTTCGACTTCGGTGTCTACGCGTATGTCGCCGTGACCCTCGGCCGTGTCTTCTTCCCCGCCGACGACCCCGCCACCCAGGTGGTCTCCACGTTCGCGACCTTCGCCGTGGCGTTTCTGGTGCGGCCGCTGGGCGGGCTGGTGTTCGGGCCGCTGGGCGACCGGATCGGGCGGCGGCGGGTGCTGTCCACCACCATGATCATGATGGCGGCCGGCACCTTCGCGGTGGGCCTGCTGCCCGGCTACTCCGAGATCGGCTTCGCCGCCCCGCTGCTGCTGCTCGCCTGCCGGGTGGTGCAGGGCTTCTCGACCGGCGGGGAGTACGCGGGGGCGACCACGTACATCGCCGAGTTCGCGCCCGATCAGCGCCGTGGCTTCCTCGGCAGCTGGCTCGACTTCGGCACCTTCATCGGCTATTCGCTGGGCTCCGGTCTGGTCACCGTGCTCACCGCCGCCATCGGTGAGACCGGGATGGTCGACTGGGGCTGGCGGGTGCCGTTCCTGGTGGCGGGGCCGCTGGGGCTGATCGGTCTGTACATGCGGCTGCGCCTCGAGGAGACCCCGGCGTTCCAGCAGGAGGCCGAGCGGGCTGCCGAGGCGGCGGAGGCGGCCGAGGCGCAGGGTGACACCCGGCCGATCGAGGCGGCGCGGCAGTCCGGGAGGGGGCGGCTGAAGGAGATCTTCACCCGGCACTGGCAGGCGGTGCTGATCTGCATGGGGCTGGTGCTGATGTACAACGTCACCAACTACATGGTGACGTCGTACCTGCCGACGTTCATGACCTCCACGCTCGGCGATGACGCCACCACGGCGCAGGTGCTGGTGCTGGGCACCATGCTGTTCGTGGTGCTGGCGATCACGGTGGTCGGGCGCACGTCCGACCGCTGGGGGCGGCGGCCGCTGTTCCTGTTCGGCAGCGTGGGCATGATCGTGCTGGCCGTTCCGGCGGTGCTGCTGATCCGGGAGGGCGGCGTGCTGATGCCCGCGATCGGCTGTCTGATCCTGGGCGCGATGCTGGTCACCTTCGCGGGGACGAGCGCCGCGACGCTCCCGGCGCTGTTCCCGACCCGGCTGCGCTACGGAGCGCTGTCGATCTCGTACAACCTCTCGGTGTCGCTGTTCGGCGGGACCACGCCGCTGCTGGCCTCGTGGCTGGTGGCCACCACGCACAACACGCTGGTGCCCGCCTTCTACCTGATGGTGGCGGGCGTGATCGGGCTGATCTCCACGGTGTTCCTGCACGAGACGGCGGGGAAGCCGCTGCGCGGTTCGGGGCCCATGGTGGAGACCGAGGAGGAGGCGCGCACGGCGGTGGCCGAGAGCCGCACGGAGGCCGGGCGGCGCGCCCGCGACGTCTGGATCCGGCTGCGCCACCCCTGGGCGGGGGCGGGTCACCGGGAGGAGGAAGAGGAGTGACCGGGTGCTCGGGCCAGGGGGCGTGACGGGTTTCAGGCCCTTCCCATGGCGCGGGTCAGGGCGATCTCGATGACGACGCGGTCCGGGTTGGGGCGGGGGGTGCGCTGGTAGCGCTCGGCGTAGCGGCGCTCGGCGTCCGCGATCCGCTCGGGCTCCTCCCGTACCACCGCGAGCCCCTCCAGGGTGGCCCACCGCTTGCCCGCCATCTGGCAGACCGCGACCCGCGCACCGCCCTCGCCCGCCGCCCGGACGTGGGCGATCTTGACGCTGTGGCGGCTCGCGATGACGCGGGCGAGCCCGGCCTCGGGGTCGTAGGTGACGCCGACCGGGACCACATGCGGGGTGCCGTCCGGGCGCGGGGTGGTCAGGGTGCACAGATGGCGTTCGCGCCAGAAAGCGAGGTACTCGGGATCGGGGTTACGGGGATCGACGGACATGGCCCAGAACCTAAGGCCAGAGGAGTGGCGTTCGCGAGGTTGAGTGGAATAGACTCAACTTTACGGAGGTTGGGTAGGGCAGGGATGGGAAGATCGGAGCGAGGAGGAGCACAGGGACGTGGATGCCGAGCTGACCAACAAGAGCCGGGCGGCGCTGAGCGCCGCCAATGACCGGGCGGTGTCCTCCGGGCATGCGGACATGACGCCCGCGCATCTCCTGCTCGCCCTGCTGCAGGGCCAGGACAACGAGAACGTGATGGATCTGCTGGTCGCCGTCGAGGCCGACGCGGCCCTGGTGCGCGACGGTGCCGAGCGGCTGCTCGCCGCCCTGCCCAGCGTCCAGGGGTCCACGGTGGCCCCGCCGCAGGCCAGCCGCGACCTGCTGGCCGTCATCGCGGACGCCACCCAGCGGGCCAGGGAACTGGGGGACGACTACGTCTCCACCGAGCACCTCCTCATCGGCATCGCCGCCAAGGGCGGCCAGGCCGGGGAGCTGCTCGACCAGCAGGGGGCCAGCGCCAAGAAGCTGCTCGCCGCGTTCGAGAAGGTCAGGGGTGGACAGCGGGTGACGACGCCCGATCCGGAGGGCACGTACAAGGCCCTGGAGAAGTTCGGCACGGACTTCACCGCCGCAGCGCGCGAGGGCAAGCTGGACCCGGTCATCGGCCGGGACCAGGAGATCCGCCGGGTGGTGCAGGTGCTCTCCCGGCGCACCAAGAACAACCCGGTGCTGATCGGCGACCCGGGCGTCGGCAAGACGGCCGTCGTCGAGGGGCTCGCCCAGCGGATCGTCAAGGGCGACGTGCCCGAGAGCCTGCGCGACAAGCGCCTGGTCGCCCTCGACCTCGGCGCGATGGTCGCGGGCGCGAAGTACCGCGGTGAGTTCGAGGAGCGGCTGAAGACCGTCCTGGCCGAGATCAAGTCCAGCGACGGCCAGATCATCACCTTCATCGACGAACTGCACACCGTGGTCGGCGCGGGCGCCGGGGGCGACTCCGCGATGGACGCGGGCAACATGCTCAAGCCGATGCTGGCCCGCGGTGAGCTGCGCATGGTCGGCGCCACCACCCTCGACGAGTACCGCGAGCGGATCGAGAAGGACGCCGCGCTCGAGCGCCGCTTCCAGCAGGTGCTGGTGGCCGAGCCGACCGTCGAGGACACCGTCGCCATCCTGCGCGGGCTCAAGGGCCGCTACGAGGCCCACCACAAGGTGCAGATCGCCGACGGCGCGCTGGTGGCCGCGGCCGCGCTCTCCGACCGGTACATCACCTCCCGCTTCCTCCCCGACAAGGCCATCGACCTGGTGGACGAGGCGGCCTCCCGGCTCCGGATGGAGATCGACTCCTCCCCGGTGGAGATCGACGAGCTCCAGCGGTCGGTGGACCGGATGCGGATGGAGGAGATGGCCCTCGCCCGGGAGACCGACGAGGCCAGCAAGCAGCGGCTGGAGAAGCTGCGCCGCGACCTCGCCGACAAGGAGGAGGAGCTGCGCGGCCTCACCGCCCGCTGGGAGAAGGAGAAGCAGGGCCTCAACCGCGTCGGTGAGCTGAAGGAGAAGCTGGACGAGCTGCGCGGCCAGGCCGAGCGCGCCCAGCGCGACGGCGACTTCGACACCGCCTCCAAGCTGCTGTACGGGGAGATCCCGGCCGTCGAGCGGGAGCTCGCCGAGGCGTCGGAGGCCGAGGCCGAGGTCCAGCAGGACCGCCCCACCATGGTCAAGGAGGAGGTCGGCCCGGACGACGTGGCCGATGTGGTCGCCTCCTGGACCGGCATCCCCGCGGGCCGGCTGCTGGAGGGCGAGACCCAGAAGCTGCTGCGCATGGAGGACGAGCTGGGCAAGCGGCTGATCGGCCAGACCGAGGCCGTACGGGCCGTCTCGGACGCCGTGCGCAGGACCCGGGCGGGCATCGCCGACCCGGACCGGCCCACCGGCTCGTTCCTCTTCCTCGGCCCCACCGGCGTCGGCAAGACCGAGCTGGCCAAGGCGCTCGCCGACTTCCTCTTCGACGACGAGCGGGCCATGGTCCGCATCGACATGAGCGAGTACGGCGAGAAGCACAGCGTGGCCCGGCTGGTCGGCGCGCCCCCCGGCTACGTCGGCTACGAGGAGGGCGGCCAGCTCACCGAGGCGGTGCGCCGCCGCCCGTACAGCGTGGTGCTGCTGGACGAGGTGGAGAAGGCCCACCCCGAGGTCTTCGACATCCTGCTCCAGGTCCTGGACGACGGACGGCTCACCGACGGCCAGGGCCGGACGGTGGACTTCCGCAACACCATCCTGGTGCTCACCTCCAATCTGGGCAGCCAGTACCTGATGGATCCGCTGCTCGGCGAGGAGGAGAAGAAGCAGAGCGTCCTGGAGACCGTGCGGAGCTCCTTCAAGCCCGAGTTCCTCAACCGCCTGGACGACCTCGTGGTCTTCTCCGCCCTCAGCGGCCCGGAGCTGGCCCGGATCGCCGAGCTCCAGATCGCCGGGCTGGCCCGCCGCCTCGCCGACCGCAGGCTGACCCTCGACGTCACCCCGGCCGCGCTGGAGTGGCTCGCCGAGGAGGGCAACGACCCGGCGTACGGGGCGCGCCCGCTGCGCCGGCTGATCCAGACCGCGATCGGCGACCGGCTGGCCAAGGAGATCCTGGCCGGGGAGGTCCGGGACGGCGACAAGGTCCGGGTGGACCGGGTCGGCGACGGCCTGCTGGTGGGCCCCGCGCAGTAGGGGCCCGGGGCCGCTCGGACCCCCGGTCCGGCCGGGCCTCGCGGCCGCCGTTTCGGCTGTTGCTTCGGCCGGATCGGGCAATGTACGGCCGGGGTTGCACGGCGGGGGCGGGTGTGAGGGAGGATGGCGGTATTCCATACGAAGGGAAATCCACGGTGAGCATCGACCCGTCCTCGATTCCGAATTTCGGGGGTCAGCCCGAGCCCGAACCGACGGGTCCGAGCGGCCCCGTGCTGCCCGACCAGGACCTGGTCAAGCAGCTGCTGGAGCAGATGGAGCTGAAGTACGTCGTCGACGAGGAGGGGGACCTCGCCGCGCCGTGGGAGCAGTTCCGCACCTACTTCATGTTCCGCGGGGAGGAGGAGCAGCAGGTCTTCTCCGTCCGCACGTTCTACGACCGGCCGCACGGCATCGATGAGAAGCCGCGGCTGCTCGAGGCGATCGACGACTGGAACCGCCGCACGCTGTGGCCGAAGGTCTACAGCCACACCAACGACGACGGCACGGTCCGGTTGATCGGCGAGGCGCAGATGCTGATCGGCACCGGCGTCAGCCTGGAGCACTTCGTGTCCAGCACGGTCAGCTGGGTACGGGCTTCGATCGAGTTCGACCGCTGGCTGGTCGAACAGCTCGGTCTGGAGGCCGACATCGAGTCCGACGGCGACGACAAGCCGGGCGACGGCGAGGTCTGAGCCCCGTACGGCCGTCATCGCGGTCGGCAGAGCCGTATGGCGGTCGGCGCAGCCGTGCCGCGGTCGGCGGGCCGCATCCCGGCCGGACCGGGCTCGCATCCCGGCCGGACCGGGCTCGCCTCCCGGCCGGACCGGGCTCGCCTCCCGGCCGGACCGGGCTCGCACCCCGGCCGGACCGGGCTCGCACCCCGGTCAGACCGGGCCGGGGGCCGCGGTCAGCAGATACGTTCAGTAGAGACAGGAGAGCCCGGCCAGCGCGCCGCTCACCAGGACGGCGGTTTGCGGCCGGGCTCTTGCCATCGCCAGCGCCGCCGGGAGCAGCAGCGGAAAGGCGGGCAGCAGGAGGCGGGGCTTGGAGGCGAAGTAGTTGGCGCTGGCGAGCGCGATGAACACCAGGACGAGGGTGTAGACGACCAGCGGCAGCGGCGGCGGCCGCAGCGCGAGCCCGATCAGGGAGACCAGCGTGGCGCCGATGACGATCAGCACCACGTAGTGCGACAGATAGCCGTTCCCCATGATCAGGGAGCGGGCGGAGCGGAAGCCGCTCGCGCCGAGATCGGGATACGTGCCCCAGTCGCCCTGGACGTCCAGATAGCCGCGCCAGGTGCCCCGCCGCACCCCCACCCAGCAGGCGTAACCGAGCCAGCCGAGCGGTGACAGCGCGGCCCCCGCCCACACCCGCCAGGACGTACGCCCGCGGTGCCGCCGGATCTCGGCGGCCGCGCAGACGCACACCGCCGCCGCGACCGCGATCCCGTTGGGCCGGGTGGCCCCCGCGCACAGCGCGAGCGCCCCGGCCCACAGCCAGCGCCCGGTCAGCAGCGCGTACAGCGACCAGGCCGCCAGCGCCGTCAGCAGCGACTCGGTGTACCCCATGGACTCGACGACCGCATGCGGCAGCAGCCCCCACAGCGCCACCAGCGCCAGGGCCACCCGCCGCCCGTACAGCCGCTCCCCGACCGCGTGGATCCCCCAGGCCGCCAGCCCGGCCGCGCCCCAGGCGATCAGCAGCCCGGCCACCACCGCGCTGATGGGGACGAGGCCGGTGACGGCCCGGATCAGCGCCGGGTAGAGCGGGAAGAACGCGAGATCGCTGAAGTTCAGGCCGGGGTGGGTGGCGGAGGGATGGCTGGTGCCGTAGCCGTGCTGGGCGATGCCCACGTACCAGAGGCTGTCCCAGGTGTGCCCGAGCTGCGTCCGCGGATCCTTCCCCGCCCGCCAGGACCCCAGTGCCACGCAGACGATCCCGGCGGCCCGCGCCGTCGCGTACACCGCGAGCGCGAGCCACGCCCGCCCCAGCGA
>NZ_JAEEAP010000017.1 GCF_016103465.1 Streptomyces sabulosicollis | reverse complement strand
CCGGAGGGCGTTGCTCACAGGCGCTTGACCCCCTTGATGCGTGTCGTCCTGCTCTTCCCGGTGCGGGCCAGCAGCCCGCCGCGCTGGCTGCCGATCCGGGCCGCCCGGCCCGGGCGCCTGAGGCGGCTCATCCGGCCGATCCGGCCGGTGCTGACGCCGCCCGCCGTGCTGATCCAGCGGGACGGGCTCTCACCGCCGCCGCCCGCGCTGTCGGCCATCGGATCGTTCTCGCTCCGTCTGGCGAGCCCCATGATCAGCGGCACCGTGAAGGGCGCCAGCAGCAGGTCGTAGAGGGCCGCGGTGAACAGCAGCTTGCCCAGGCCCACCTGACGGGCCGCGTCGTCGCCGACGAGGATGCCGACCCCGGCGTACAGCAGCGTGGCGCCGATGGCCGCCGCCACGACCACGAGCATCGGCCCGGTGGCCGACCTGAGCTGGCCGGACTCCGGCTTGGCGAGCCCCGCCAGATAGCCGATGACGCACAGCACCAGGGCATAGCGGCCCGCGGCGTGGTCGGCGGGCGGGGCGAAGTCGGCGAGCAGCCCCGCACCGAAGCCGATGAGCGCGCCGCCGGTGTGGCCGTAGACGAGCGCGAGGCCGAGCACGACGAGCAGCAGCAGGTCCGGCACGGCGCCGGGCAGTTGGAGGCGGGCCAGTACGCAGATCTGGACGACGAGGGCGAAGACCACCAGGCAGGTCGACAGGACGATCCGGTTGAGGTGCAGCATCGGTCAGCTCCTGTTGGCGGCCGGGCTGGTGGCGGTGGCGGAGGGGTTGGCCGTGACGGTGACCGTGGGCGTCGGCTTGGGCTTCGCGGGCTTGGGCGGCAGCACGGTGTCCCGCGGGTTGACGCGCGGCGGTTGGACGACGACCCCGACGATGTCCAGCTTGCTGAACCGGACGTACGGGCGCACCTGGAGCGTGCGGGTCAGGTCGCCCCCGGTGGGATCGACGCGGACGACCTTGCCGACCGGGACCCCGGGGACGAACGGCCTGTCCGCCTGGGAACCGAAGGTGACCATCCGGTCGCCCTTCTTGATCCGGGCCTTGCCGTTGAGGAGCTGCACATGGAGCGAGCGGTCGCCGCGCCCGGTGGCGAAACCGAGCTCGCCCGATCCCTCCATACGGGTGCCGACGGTGAAGTCCGGGTCGATGGCGAGCAGCACGGTGGCCGTCGAGGAGCCGACGGTGGTGACCCGGCCGACCAGCCCGTCGCCGTTGATGACGGTCATGTCGCGGCGGATGCCGTCGCTGCTGCCGATGTCGATGGTGACGGTCCAGGAGAAGCCCTGGGCGGCCCCGATGCCGATGACCTGGGCGCCCTTGATGCCGTATTGACCGGCGCCCGCGGTCTTCAGCAGCTTGTCGAGCTCGGCGGAGCGGGCCCGGTCGCGGGCGTTGTTGCCGAGCCGCTGCTTGAGTTTGGTGTTCTCCTCCTCCAGCCGGCGGACCCGGTCGTGCCGGTCGCCGGATTCCCGGACGGCGGCGACCGCGTTGCCGACCGGATCCACGGCGGACGCGACGCCGTCCTCCACGGGCCCGAAGGCGGAAGCGGCGGCGTGCCGGGCGCCGTCGAGGGGTGAGTCCTCGCCGCCGCGGATATCCACCGTGATCAGCGCGAACGCGATGGCGACCAGCAGCACCAGGAGCAGCCGGCTCTCTCGTGTGTCCCTCACGTGCGGCGACGTGCCTTCCTCGTCGAAGTCGGACCGGCGCCGGGGGTGAACGTGACCGGTCGGTCCTGGGGAGCCTTATGCCTGTATATCAGCGTTCCGCCGCACGGGCAGCCAACCACCCGTACGGCCGGTCCGCCGGGTTGTCATCTGCGGGGCTGGGCGTCCAGCACCTGCTGGAGCGCCTCGAACTCCTCCACGCACTTGCCGGACCCGAGTGCGACGGAGTCCAGCGGATCCTCGGCGATGTGGATCGGCATCCCGGTCTCGCGGCGCAGCCGCTCGTCCAGGCCGCGCAGCAGCGCACCGCCGCCGGTGAGCACGATGCCGCGGTCCATGACGTCGCCGGAGAGCTCCGGGGGGCACTTGTCGAGGGTGGTCTTGACCGCGTCGACGATCGAGTTGACCGGCTCCTCCATGGCCTTGCGGACCTCGGCGGCCGAGATCACGACCGTCTTGGGGAGGCCGCTGACCAGGTCACGGCCGCGGATCTCGGTGTGCTCCTCCTCGTCCCCCTCGAACGCGGAGCCGATGGTGATCTTGATGTTCTCGGCGGTGCGCTCGCCGAGCAGCAGGCTGTACTCCTTCTTGATGTGCTGGATGATCGCGTTGTCCAGCTCATCGCCCGCCACCCGGATGGACTGGGCGGTCACGATGCCGCCCAGCGAGATGACGGCGACCTCGGTGGTACCGCCGCCGATGTCCACGACCATGTTGCCGGTGGCCTCGTGGACCGGAAGGCCGGAGCCGATGGCCGCGGCCATGGGCTCCTCGATGATGTGCACCTGACGGGCGCCCGCCTGGGTGGACGCCTCGATGACGGCACGACGCTCGACTCCGGTGATACCGGACGGCACACAGACGACCACCCGGGGCCGGGCGAGATAGCGGCGCTTATGGATCTTGAGGATGAAGTACCGCAGCATCCGCTCGGTGATCTCGAAGTCGGCGATGACGCCGTCCTTGAGCGGACGCACAGCGACGATGTTGCCAGGGGTGCGGCCGATCATCTTCTTCGCCTCGGCGCCCACGGCGAGAATTCCGCCGGTGTTGGTGTTGATGGCGACGACGGATGGCTCGTTGAGGACGATCCCGCGGCCCCTGACGTACACCAGCGTGTTGGCGGTCCCGAGGTCGACAGCCATGTCACGGCCGATGAACGACATGTTGTTCCCCATGAGGATACGTCAGGCCTTCCCTGCTGGAGCGATTGCTTGCTTGAGGTCGGCAGGATGGGTGTGCGCTGCGAGGCGCGGAGCTTCATCGTAGTCACGCCCGCTCGAACACGCTGCGGGGGTCCTCCGCCATTGTCAGCAGAACACGACCCCGCCTCCTCTAATGGTGACGTCGTGTCGCGGAGATGCGTTCCCCCGATCGGCTCGCATATGCCAAAGGGCGGCCGGGTAATTCGACCGCCCCCAGGTCAGCAGGGGTGTGGCAAGCTGATGATCAAACTGATGGCCGATCAGCGTCGATCGGTTCTGGATCAGGCCAGCCCGGGAAAGAAAATCTTGATTTCCCGTTCGGCGGACTCCGCCGAGTCGGAGGCATGGATCAGATTTTCCCGAACGATGGTGCCGAAATCGCCACGGATGGAGCCCGGCGCGGCGGCGATCGGGTCGGTCGGCCCGGCCAGCGCCCGGACGCCCTCGATCACCCGCTCGCCCTCGACCACGAGGGCCACGGCCGGACCGGAGGCCATGAACTCCACCAGCGGCTCGTAGAACGGCTTGCCCACGTGCTCGGCGTAGTGCTGCTCCAGGACCTCACGGTCCAGCTGACGCAGCTCGAGGGCGCTGATCGTCCAGCCCGCCTTCTTCTCGATCCGCCCCAGGATCTCGCCCACCAGTCCGCGTCGGACGGCGTCGGGCTTGAGCAGGACGAGCGTGCGCTGGCTCACGGTGCGGGCTCCTTCGGGGAAAGACAAGCGGGTGGGGCTGTGAGGCAGAGGCTACATGGGGGAATGACGGCCACGTCACGCAGTGTCAGGTGAGGCGGCCGAGGACGCGGCGAACCGCGCCTTGGCCTCGTCGACCTTGCGGCCGAAGTGGACCGAGGCCCACCACAGCCCGGCGAAGACCGCGCCGAGGAAGAACATGGTGGTCACCACGAAACCGCTCAGCACCAGGCCGATCTGCAGGGCCCAGCCGATCTGCACCGCGCCCGGACGGCTCAGCAGCCCGCACAGCAGCACGCACAGCCCCATGGCGATCCCGCTGACCGTCCAGACGGTGCCCATGGACAGCCCGGACGTCTTCATCGCGACCAGCCCGGCGAAGCCGATCACGAAGAACTCACCGATGAGGGTGGAAGCGCACAGCGTTCGCATATCAGCCCTTTCCCAGGAGGAGCCGGGCCTCGCCGACCGTGATCACCGATCCGGTCACCAGAACGCCCGCTCCGGCGTATTCGCCCTCTTCCTCCGCCAGGGTGATGGCGGCCTCCAGGGCGTCGTCCAGCCGCGGCTCGACCTGGACCCGGTCGGGGCCGAAGACCTCCACGGCGATCGCGGCCAGCTCGTCCGGGTCCATCGCGCGATGGCTGGAATTGCCGGTCACCACGACCTCGGCGAAGATCGGCTCGAAGGCTTCCAGCAGACCGCGCACGTCCTTGCCGTCGCTCGCCCCGACCACGCCGATCAGCCGGCTGAAGCCGAAGGACTCGGTGACCGCCTCGGCGGCGGCGCGGGCGCCCGCGGGGTTGTGCGCGGCGTCCAGCACCACGGTGGGGCTGCGGCGCATGACCTCCATCCGGCCGGGCGAGGTCACGGAGGCGAAGGCGGAACGGATGGTCTCGATGTCGAGCGGGCGGGCGTGCTGGGAGCCGACGCCGAAGAACGCCTCGACGGCCGCCAGCGCCATCGCCGCGTTGTGCGCCTGGTGGGCGCCGTGCAGCGGGAGGAAGACCTCGGGGTACTCCCCGCCGAGGCCGCGCAGGGTCAGCAGCTGGCCGCCGACCGCCACCTCCCGGGACAGCACGCCGAACTCCATGCCCTCACGGGCGACCGTGGCGTCCACCTCGACGGCGCGCTTGAGCACCACGGAGGCGGCCTCCACCGGCTGCTGCGCGAGCACCACGGTGGCGTCCTGCTTCACTATGCCGGCCTTCTCGACGGCGATCTGCTCCGGGGTGGTGCCGAGCCGGTCGGTGTGGTCCAGCGAGATCGGCATGATCACCGCGACGCCCGCGTCGATCACATTGGTGGCGTCCCAGGAGCCGCCCATGCCGACCTCGACCACCGCGATGTCCACCGGCGCGTCCGCGAAGGCCGCGTACGCCATGCCGGTGAGCACCTCGAAGAAGGACAGCCGGTGCTCCTGCTGGGCGTCGACCATCTCGATGTACGGCCGGATGTCCTGGTAGGTCTCGATGAACCGCTCGGCGGAGATCGGCGCCCCGTCCAGGCTGATCCGCTCGGTGATCGACTGGACGTGGGGGCTCGTGTAGCGGCCGGTGCGCAGCTCGAAGGCGCCCAGCAGCGACTCGATCATGCGGGCGGTGCTGGTCTTGCCGTTCGTACCGGTGATGTGGATCGACGGATAGGCCCGCTGCGGCGAGCCGAGGATGTCCATCAGCGACTCGATCCGCACCAGCGACGGGTCCAGCTTGGTCTCCGGCCAGCGCCTGGCCAGCTCGCCCTCCACCTCCCGCAGGGCGCGGTCCACCTCGGGGTCGGCCGGGCGGGCCGGGATGCCGTCCCCCTGCGGCGGCCCGGACTGCGCGCGCAGCGTCCGGCTGCCGGCCTCGATCACCGCCAGATCGGGGTCGCGGTCGGTCTCGGCTCCGACGATCTCTTCGAACTCGTCGGACTCGTTCTGGGGGCGCTCCTCGCTCACGCCGACCAGTCTACGAGGGAGGGGTGACAAGCCGGGCCAGCGCCATCCGCCGGGTCACGAGCCGGTATCGGTGACAAGGCGGCTCGCCTCCGGGGCGCCTAAGCCTCCCCCAGCTACCGCTGGGAGGTGCCCCCGCCGACGGTCGACGTGCTCGGTCGCCCACGCGGCGGCAGCCGCACATCGATCGCAGCCCTCGCTCCCTGCGCACGACTCCCTTACGACAGCGACGCGCCCCTTCGGCTCACTCGCCGGCCAGGGCCGCCTTCATCATCGACTTGGCGATCGGTCCCGCCAGACCGCCGCCGGAGATGTCGGCGCGGGCCGCGTCGCTGTCCTCGACCACCACCGCGACCGCGACCTTGTGGCCGCCGCCGGCGTCCGCGTAACTGATGAACCACGCGTACGGATTGGCGCTGTTGTTCTCACCGTGCTGGGCGGTGCCGGTCTTGCCGCCCACCGTCACCCCGGGGATCTTCGCGTTGGTCCCGGTGCCCTGGTCCACGACCGTCCGCATCGCGGACCGCAGCTCGGACGCGGTGTGCCGGGACATCGCCTGGCCGTAGGTTTTGGTCGACGTCCGGTCCAGGGCGGACGCGCTGCCGTCCGTGGTGCGGTCGACCTCGTACGGGGTCATCAGCTTGCCGTCGTTCGCGATGGCCGAGGAGACCATCGCCATCTGCAGCGGGGTGGCCGTTACATCGAACTGCCCCATACCGGTCAGGGCCGTCTGCGAGTCGTTCATCCCGCTGGGGTAGGTGCTCTTCGCGGCGCGCACCGGGATGTCCAGCTCGGCGTTGTCGAAGCCCAGCTTCTTGGCCTGCGCCGCCACCTTGGACTGGCCCAGGTCCACGGCCATCTTCGCGAAGACCGTGTTGCACGAGTACTGCAGGGCGGTGCGTATCGTCGCGTTCTCGCAGGGCGCCGACCTGTTCTCGTTGTGCATATCGGTGACCGTGCCCGGCAGCCGGTACGGATCCGGGCTCTTGGTCGGCTCGTCCACCGACGAGTACAGCCCGTTCTCCAGCGCGGCGGCGGCGACCAGGACCTTGAAGGTCGAGCCCGGCGGGTACGTCTGGCGCAGCGCGCGGTTCAGCATCGGCTGCTTCTCGTCCTTCTGGAGCTTGGACCACGCCTTCTGGTCGGCCGAGGAGGAGCCCGCGAAGGTGCCCGGGTCGTACGAGGGGGTGCTGGCCAGGGCCAGGACGGCGCCGGTGGTGGGGTCGATCGCCACGGCCGCGCCGGTCTTGTTCCCCAGCCCCTCGTAGGCGGCCTTCTGCGCGGCCGGATTGATCGTGGTGATCACATCGCCGGGCTTGGACCGCTCCCGCGTCACCGCCTCGAGCGGGTTCTTCAGCCGGCTGTCGGAGCCGTCGAGCACCTGCCGCTCCAGGGCCTCCAGCTGGGTGCTGCCGTAGGACTGGGAGGCATACCCGGTGATCGGCGCCCAGAGCTTTCCGTCGGTGTAGGTGCGCTTGTACTTCAGGTCGCCGTTGGTGGCGGCCGAGCCGGTGACCGGCTTGCCGCCGGCGATGATGTCGCCCAGCGGCCCGGCGTACTCGGAGATGGCCACCCGGGCGTTGCGCGGGTTCTCCCGGAGACTGTCGCCTCTCGCCAACTGCACATAGGTGACCCAGGCGAGCAGGGCCAGCACGAGCAGCATCGAGAACACCGATGCCCTTCTCAGCGGCTTGTTCATGGAGGGGAGAGCTCCTTCCGGGACGTACGGCCGGATAACTCCCGGAAGGCAGTGTTTGGTTCCCGGTGGCGCATCGCTATGAGGTGCCTGTGGGGCGTCTGTGCGGCGCCTCCGGGAGGTCTGTGGCACATCGCACACCCCTCGCGCGCGAGCGCCCCCGCCGGGGTTTCCGGCGGGGGCGCTGTGGCGGTCGGTGCCACGACCGGCTCTCGGCCGGTCCTCGGTCGGTCAGCCCTTTTGGTCAGCCCTTGGGCAAGGCCGCCAACTGGGCGGTGATCCGGGCGATATCCGCCTCGGCGGTCGCCCGCCGGGTGCGGATCTTCTCCACGACGTGGTCGGGGGCCTTGGCCAGGAAGCCCTCGTTGGACAGCTTCGCGGTCGTCTGCGCCTTGTCCTTCTCGGCCGCGGCGAGATCCTTGGCCAGCCGCTTGCGCTCGGCCTCGACGTCGATCGCGCCGGACAGGTCCAGCGCCACGGTCGCGCCAGCGACCGGCAGCGAGGCGGTGGCCGTGAAGTCCTCACCGGCCGGCTGGAGGCGCAGCAGTGACCGCATCGCGTCCTCGTGGGCGGCGAGCGAGGTGCCGGACAGCTCCAGCCGGGCCGGGACCCGCTGACCGGGCTGGAGGCCCTGGTCGGCACGGAACCGGCGGACCTCGGTGACCACCTGCTGGAGGTTCTCGATCTCCCGCTCGGCCGCCTCGTCCCGGAAGCCGCTGTCGCCCGGCCAGTCGGCGATGACGACGGACTCCTGGCCGGTCAGCGAGGTCCACAGCTTCTCGGTGACGAACGGGACCACCGGGTGCAGCAGCCGCAGCGTGACGTCCAGGACCTCGCCGAGGACGCGCCGGGCGGCGTCGGCCTCCGGGCCGCCCTTGGCGAAGGTGGTCTTGGACAGCTCGACGTACCAGTCGAAGACCTCGTCCCACGCGAAGTGGTAGAGGACGTCGGAGAGCTTGGCGAACTGGTAGTCCTCGTAGTACGCGTCGACCTCGGCGACCACGGCGTTCAGCCGGGACAGGATCCAGCGGTCGGTGGCGGACAGCCGCTCGGGGGCGGGCAGTTCGCCCTCGACCGTGGCGCCGTTCATCAGCGCGAAGCGGGTCGCGTTCCAGATCTTGTTGGCGAAGTTGCGGGACGCCTGGACCCAGTCCTCGCCGATGGGGACGTCCACGCCGGGGTTGGCGCCCCGGGCCAGGGTGAAGCGGACCGCGTCCGATCCGTAGGCGTCCATCCAGTCCAGCGGATTGACCGCGTTCCCAAAGGACTTGGACATCTTCTTGCCGAACTGGTCACGGACCATGCCGTGCAGCGCGATGGTGTGGAACGGCGGGGTGCCGTCCATCGCGTACAGGCCGAACATCATCATCCGGGCGACCCAGAAGAAGAGGATGTCGTAGCCGGTGACCAGGACCGAGTTCGGATAGAACTTCTCCAGGCTCTCGGTCCGCCCGGGCCAGCCGAGCGTGGAGAACGGCCACAGGCCGGAGGAGAACCAGGTGTCCAGGACGTCGCTGTCCTGGTGCCAGCCCTCGCCGCCCGGGGGCTCCTCGTCCGGTCCGACGCAGACGACCTCGCCGTTCGGCCCGTACCAGACCGGGATCCGGTGGCCCCACCACAGCTGGCGCGAGATGCACCAGTCGTGGAGGTTGTCGACCCAGTCGAAGTAGCGCTTCGACATCTCCTCCGGGTGGATCTTCACCCGGCCGTCGCGGACCGCGTCGCCCGCGGCCTTGGCCAGCGGGCCGACCTTGACCCACCACTGCATGGACAGCCGCGGCTCGATGGTCGTCTTGCAACGCGAGCAGTGGCCCACGGAGTGGGTGTACGGGCGCTTCTCGGCGACGATCCGGCCCTCGGCGCGCAGGGCGCCGACGACGGCGCTGCGCGCCTCCAGGCGGTCCAGGCCCTGGAAGGGGCCGTGGGCGGTGATGACCGCGTGCTCGTCCATGACGGTCAGGTTCGGCAGGCCGTGCCGCTGCCCGATCTCGAAGTCGTTCGGGTCGTGGGCCGGGGTGACCTTGACCGCGCCGGTGCCGAACTCGGGGTCGACGTGCTCGTCGGCGACGATCGGGATCCGGCGGCCGGTGAGCGGCAGCTCGATCTCGGTGCCGACCAGGTGGCGGTAGCGCTCGTCGTCGGGGTGGACGGCGACCGCGGTGTCGCCCAGCATCGTCTCGGCGCGGGTGGTGGCGACGACGATGGACGACTCCCCCTCGCCGTACCGGATCGAGACGAGTTCGCCGTCATCGTCGTCGTACTCGACCTCGATGTCCGAGATGGCCGTGAGGCAGCGCGGGCACCAGTTGATGATGCGCTCGGCGCGGTAGATCAGCTCGTCCTCGTACAGCCGCTTGAAGATCGTCTGGACGGCCTTGGAGAGCCCCTCGTCCATGGTGAAACGCTCGCGGTTCCAGGCCACGCCGTCGCCCAGGCGCCGCATCTGGCCGGAGATCTGCCCGCCGGACTCGCTCTTCCACTGCCAGACGCGCTCGACGAACGCCTCGCGGCCCAGGTCGTGGCGGGAGACGCCCTCCTTGGCCAGCTCGCGCTCGACCACGTTCTGCGTGGCGATACCGGCGTGGTCCATCCCCGGCTGCCAGAGCGTCTCAAAGCCCTGCATTCGCTTGCGCCGGGTGAGCGCATCGATGATCGTGTGCTCGAAGGCATGGCCGAGGTGGAGCGAGCCGGTCACATTGGGGGGCGGGATGACGATGGTGTAGGGCTCTTTGTCGCTCTTCGCGTCCGCCTCGAAGTAACCGCGCTCTACCCAGCGCTCGTACAGCGGCCCCTCTACGTCGGCCGGCGCGTACTGGGTCGGCAGTTCGGGGTGGCTGTTCGGCCCGCTCGTGGGGCGCTGCGAAGAGTTCTCGGTCACGCCCGCAGTCTAAAGGGCCGCGGCCTTCCGTTACGAACCCGTTGTGGCCCCGGCGCCAAGGCTCCCGAGGGCGTCGGGAAGGATGTTTGGAACCTGTCATGCGCATAAGGAGAGGCACATGAGCCATCAGCAGCCGCCGCCGCAGCCCGGCCCCTATGGGGGCCAGCCAGGGCCGTACGGCGCCGGTCAGCCTCCCGTGCCCAATCCGTACGCGCAGACACCGGGCTACGGCGGGCCGCCGCAGGGCGGCTACGGCCCGGGCCCGTACGGCGGGTCCGGGGGCGGCTATGGCCATCCTCAGCCCGCGAACCCTTACGGTCAGCCGCCGCAGCCGCCCCAGCCGGGCCCCGCGCCCCAGCAGGGCCCGGGCTACTACGGCGGGTCCCAGACGCCGCAGCCCCCGGGGCCGGCGGCCGGTGGCGCCGGTAAGGGCAGGAAGGTGGGGCTCGCGGTCGGCGCGGTGGTGGTCGTGGCGGCGCTGGGGGCGGGGGCGTTCGCGCTGTTCGGCGGCGGCAGCGGCGGTCCGTACAAGCTCACCACGCCCAAGACGGTGGCCTCGGACTACGAGCGCCAGGGCTCGGGCACGGACGACAGCGACCTGTCCGCGGCGGGCCGGAAGGACCTCCAGCAGGTGCCGGTCGTCAAGGACCCGCACCTGGTGGCGGCCGACTACCAGACCTCCGGCAAGGAGATGCTGAAGTTCACCGGCGTCTGGGGCGATGTGACCGACCCGGAGCGGGGCGCGGACCTCGCGCTGGCGGTCATCGTCAAGACGCTGCGGGACAACGGCACCGCGCAGGCCAAGGGGAGCCCCCAGTCGTTCTCGCCGGACGGCTTCGACGGGGACGTCCTGAAGTGCCAGTCCATGAAGTTCACCTCGGATCAGGGATCCATGGAGGCCCCCGCGTGCGTCTGGGGCGACAAGGACACCCTGGGCGTGACGGTCATGGCGGACCCGGCGGCCGCGGTGCTCGGCGGTGGCATGTCCCTTGAGGACGCCGCCGGCATCACGGCCAAGGTGCGCGAGGACGCCCGCGTCGAGATCGACGGCTAGCCCGCGGCCGGCGCAGAGCAACACAACAGCACGTTTTTCTAACGAGGGATACAGATGAGCTACAACCAGCCGGGCCCCTACGGCCAGCAGCCCCAACAGCCGGGTCCCTACGGACAGGGTGGAGCGGCCGGCCAGCCCGGCTACGGCTACCCGCAGCAGCCGGGTCCCTACGGCCAGCCGCAGCAGCCGCCCCAGCCGGGCTACGGCTACCCCGGGCAGCCGCAGGGGCAGCCGGGCCCCTACGGCCAGCAGCCGAACCCGTACGCCCAGCAGCAGCCGCCGTACGGCCAGCCGGGCATGCCGGGCCCGTACCAGCCGGGGCCGGGCCAGGGCGGCGGCAAGAAGAAGGGCCTGGCGATCGCGATCGGCGCGGTGGTCGTGGTGGCCGCGGTCGTCGGCGGCGTCCTGGTCTTCCAGGGCGGGGACGACAGCGGTGGCGGCGGTAAGGTCGCCGACGACGGCAAGCGGTACAAGCTCACCACCCCCGCGACGGTGGCCGGCGACTACGCCAAGAGTTCCTCCGGCGGGGGCGGGCTCACCTCCTCGGACGCCGACGACTTCGAGAAGTTCGGCGTCACCAACCCCGAAACCGTGAGCGCGGACTACAAGTCCGGCGAGGGCATGAGCATGAAGAAGCTGCAGCTCAACGGGGTCTGGGGCGAGGTGAAGGACCCCGAGGCGGTGGTCGACGGCGCCTTCGCCAAGATCGCGGAGGAGGCCGAGAAGGACTCCTCGACCAGTAGCGGGATGAAGGCCGAGCTCGTGGGCAGCCCGGAGACGGTGACGCCCAGCGGCTTCGAGAACGCCGTGATGAAGTGCCAGAACACCAAGTTCACGCCGACCGGCGACTCCGGCTCCAGCGGCATACCCACCAAGGGCTTCTCGATCCCGATCTGCATGTGGGGCGACCACAGCACGGTGGGCTACGTGGTCGTCTCCGACACGGCCGCGGCGCTGTCCGGCAAGAGCATGTCGCTCGACGAGGCCGGTGAGATCACCGCGAAGGTCCGCGACGACGCCCGCGTGGAGATCAAGTAACCGAGCGGGCCGCCCAGTTCACAGGCCACAGCCGATCCGGAGGGGGACCCCCACAGCCATGAGCCACAACCAGCCACCGCCGCCGGGGCCCTACGGCGGCGGACCCGGCCCGTACGGGGGCGCCCAGCCCAATCCGTACGGCGGGGGGCAGCAGCCCGCGGAGCCCAACCCGTACGCGCAGGCGCCGGGTTACGGCTATCCGCAGGCGCATCCCCCGCAGGGCTACGGCTACCCGCAGCAGGCGGGTCCCTACGGCCAGCCGCCCTACCCCGCGCCGCCCGCGGCCGGCGGGGGCGGCAACCGCACCAAGATCATCGCGGTGACGGTGGCCGGGCTCGTGGTGGTGGGCGCGATCGTCACCGGCGCCGTGGTGCTGTCGGGCGGCGACGAAGGCCCGAAGGCGATGAAGCTGGTCACCCCCAAGACGCTCGACGACGGCACCTACACGCTGGACAAGGGCACGGACGACCTCGACAACGAGGGCACCAGCGTGCAGGGCAGCATGCCCGAGGGCGCGACCTCGGTCCTGGCCCAGTACAAGCGGTCGGACGACGACAACTCGGGGCTCGCCTTCTCCGGCATGTACGGCGACATCAGCGACCCGGACACGGTCCGCGACGAGATGTTCAAGGGCTTCGCGGGCGGCGACGGCTCCCCCACGGTGGAGCGGAAGCGCAAGCGGTTCCGGCCGGAGGGCGCTGACGGCCCGTCGGTGGAGTGCGAGGTGGTCAGGCTCTACGACCGGATCTACGCCCCGGCCTGCGTCTGGGCGGAGGAGACGGACGCGGCGATGGTGCTCGACGTCAACGCGGAGAACACCTCGCTGTCCGACGCCGACATGGAGTCCTTCGCCAAGGTGACCGCGGGCATCTACCAGGAGACCCGCAAGCCGGCCTGAACCGCCGTGAAGCGGCCGCAGGGCGCGTACGACACGAAGAGGGCCCCGGGGGACCGGGGCCCTCTTCGTACGCTCTCAGCGGGGCGGCTACGCGCCCCGGAACGGCTATGCGCTCTTCTCGTGCCGCTCGCCCGGCTCGGTGCCGCGGGTGCGCGGCACCAGCGTGGGGTTCACATTGGAGTGCACGACGTCCTCGGTGATGACGACCCGGGCCACGTCCTTGCGGGAGGGCACCTCGTACATCGCCGACATCAGCACCTCCTCGATGATCGCGCGCAGGCCCCGGGCCCCGGTGCCGCGCAGGATCGCCTGGTCGGCGATGGCCTCCAGGGCCGGGCGGTCGAAGTCCAGCTCCACCCCGTCGAGTTCGAACAGCCGCTGGTACTGCTTCACCAGAGCGTTCCGCGGCTCGACGAGGATCTGCAGCAGCGCCTCGCGGTCGAGGTTGTGAACGGAGGTGATGACCGGGAGACGGCCGATGAATTCCGGGATCATCCCGAACTTCACCAGGTCCTCGGGCATGACCTCCTGGAACTGGTCGCTCGCCTCGATCTCGCGCTTGGACCGGATCGTGGCGCCGAACCCGATGCCCTTGGCACCCGCCCGCGCCTCGATGATCTTCTCCAGACCGGCGAAGGCGCCGCCCACGATGAACAGCACGTTCGTGGTGTCGATCTGGATGAACTCCTGATGCGGGTGTTTCCGGCCGCCCTGCGGCGGAACCGACGCCGTGGTCCCTTCCAGGATCTTCAGCAGCGCCTGCTGAACGCCCTCGCCGGACACATCGCGGGTGATCGAGGGGTTCTCGCTCTTGCGGGCCACCTTGTCGATCTCGTCGATGTAGATGATGCCCGTCTCGGCCTTCTTGACGTCGTAGTCGGCGGCCTGGATCAGCTTGAGGAGGATGTTCTCCACGTCCTCGCCGACATAGCCCGCCTCGGTAAGCGCGGTGGCGTCGGCGATGGCGAAGGGGACGTTGAGCATCCGCGCGAGGGTCTGCGCGAGCAGGGTCTTGCCGGAGCCGGTGGGGCCGAGCAGCAGGATGTTGGACTTGGCCAACTCGATGCCGTCGTCGCGGTTGTGGCCGCCGTTCTCGCCCGCCTGGACCCGCTTGTAGTGGTTGTAGACGGCGACCGAGAGGGCCTTCTTGGCGGCCTCCTGGCCGACCACATAGCCCTCGAGGAATTCGTAGATCTCGCGCGGCTTGGGGAGTTCCTCCCAGCGCACTTCGGAGGTCTCGGCGAGCTCCTCCTCGATGATCTCGTTGCAGAGATCGATGCATTCATCGCAGATGTACACACCCGGGCCCGCGATGAGCTTCTTCACCTGCTTCTGGCTCTTCCCGCAGAACGAGCACTTGAGCAGGTCGCCGCCGTCACCGATGCGTGCCACGAGGTGCTTCCCCTTCGCCTTGGATCCGCTTTGCTCCGCGGAACCGGGTGCTTGCGCTGCGCTTTCTGCTTCTTTTCCGTGGGCCGGGCCCCCAGCCCTCTACGACGGTACCTTGCCGGGCCCCCGGTTCGGGCCCCCCTTGGGCCTACTCGGTCCAAGGGGGGTGTTTCCACCGAAGATTCAGCCGAGACCGACCGAGGTCTTACGGGTGGACACGATCTGGTCGATAAGACCGTACGACAGGGACTCCTCCGCCGTAAGGATCTTGTCCCGCTCGATGTCGTCGCGGATCTTCTCGATGGGCGTGGTGGAGTGCTTGGCCAGCATCTCCTCGAGCTGCGAGCGCATCCGCAGGATCTCGTTGGCCGCGATCTCCAGGTCGGAGACCTGACCGCGCCCGGTCTCACTGTACGGCTGGTGGATCAGCACCCGGGCATTGGGCAGGGCCATCCGCTTGCCCGGCGTACCGGCGGCGAGCAGCACGGCCGCGGCGGACGCCGCCTGGCCCATGCACACCGTCTGGATGTCGGGCTTGACGAACTGCATCGTGTCGTAGATGGCGGTCAGCGCGGTGAACGAGCCGCCGGGCGAGTTGATGTAGACCGAAATGTCGCGGTCCGGGTCCATCGACTCCAGGCACAGCAGCTGCGCCATGACGTCGTTGGCCGAGGCGTCGTCGATCTGGACGCCCAGGAAGATCACGCGCTCTTCGAAGAGCTTGGCGTACGGGTCGTACTCGCGGATGCCCTGGGAGGTGCGCTCGACGAAACGCGGAACGACATAGCGGGATTCGGCCATCGGGCCGGTGTACAGGCCGCTGCCGGGGAAGTTGCTCATCTGGGTCTTCACCATCCTGTGGCGATCTGGGGGCTGGAGGTCGGCTACGGGACGGCGGGCCTCAGGCCCCGGTGCCGCCACCGCCCGGAACGCTGGAGGCGGACGTCATGACGTCGTCGACCAGGCCGTACTCCTTGGCCTCCTCGGCGGAGAACCAGCGGTCGCGGTCGGAGTCACGGACGATCTGCTCAACCGTCTGACCGGTGTGGAAGGCGGTCAGCTCGGCCATGCGCTTCTTGGTGTGCAGCAGCCGCTCGGCGTGGATCTTGATGTCCGAGGCGGAACCCGCCAGGCCCGCGGAGGGCTGGTGGATCAGGATCTCGGCGTTGGGCAGCGCGAAGCGCTTGCCCGGAGTGCCCGCGCTCAGCAGGAACTGGCCCATCGAGGCGGCGAGGCCCATGGCGATGGTGACCACGTCGTTCTGGATGTACTGCATGGTGTCGTAGATCGCCATGCCGGCCGAGATCGAGCCGCCCGGGGAGTTGATGTAGAGGTAAATGTCCTTGTCCGGATCGGCGGCGAGCAGGAGCAGCTGAGCCGTGATCTTGTTGGCGATGTCGTCGTCGACCGGCTGGCCGAGGAAGATGATCCGCTCGCCGAGCAGCCGGTTGTAGACCTGGTCGCCGAGGCCACCGACGGTCGGCTCGCCGGCGGCGGAAGGCATCGTATTCGTCACGTATCCACCTGCTCGTCTCTGACGGCGTACTGGCCGTCTCAGCGTCTTCTTCTGGGGTGTGGGGTCCTGCCGCCGGTGTGGCCCCGGCGGGCTCGCGAGACTCCCCTGCCCTCGTATCTACGGACCCTAACGCGCTGGTCGGCGGGCGCCATCCCGCATCAGGAACTGTTCGCTCTGAGCGCATGTCCCGCCGCCGGACCGGTGCCGCGGAACACGAACGGGCCCGGACGCGTGCAGACGTTCGGGCCCGTTCGTACGGGCTGTGGAGCGGGCCGGGATCAGCCCTCGGCCTTGTCCTGCTTCTCCTGGGACTCCGCGGGCCCCTCGGCGGCCTCCGCCCCGGCCTCGGCCTGGGCGGGCTCCTCGGTGGCCTCGGAGGTGGCCTCGACCGTCTCGCCGGTCTCGTCCTCCTCGTCGTCCAGGTCGACGGTCTCGCCCTTGTCGTCGACGACCTTGGCGGCCTCGACCACCACGGCCAGCGCCTTGCCGCGGGCGACCTCGCCGACGAGCATCGGCACCTGGCCGCCCTCGACCACGGCCTGGGCGAACTGGTCCGGGCTCATGCCGGAGGACTGCGCACGGCGCATGAGGTGCTCGGTGAGCTCCTCCTGGCCGACGGACAGCTGCTCCTTGTTGACCAGCTCGTCGAGGACGAACTGGGTCCGGATACCCTTCTCGGCCTGCTCCTTGAGCTCGGCGTCGAACTCCTCGGCGGTCTTGTCCTGCATCTGCAGGTACGAGTCGAGGTTCAGGCCCATCTGGGCGAGCTGGTGGTGCTCGAGATTGTGCTTACGGGTGTTGATCTCGTCCTGGAGGAGCTTCTCCGGGATCGGCACCTCGACCAGCTCCAGCAGGGCGTCCAGCACCTTCTCCTGGGCCTGGGTGGCCTGCTCGAACTTCTTCGACCGCTCCAGGCGCTTGCGGCTGTCGCCGCGCAGCTCCTCGAGGGTGTCGAACTCGCTGGCCAGCTGGGCGAAGTCGTCGTCGAGCTCGGGCAGCTCACGGGCCTTGACCTCGGAGACCTTGACCGAGACCTCGGCCTCCTTGCCCTGGGCGGAGCCGCCCTTGAGCTCGGAGGTGAAGGTGGCCTCGCCACCCGCCTCCAGGCCGGTCACGGCCTCGTCGATGCCGTCCAGCAGCTCGCCCGAGCCGATGGTGTAGGTGACGCCGGTGGCGACGCCGTCCTCCAGGACCTCGCCGTCGACCTTCGCCTCGAGGTCGATCACGACGATGTCACCCTCGGCGGCGGCGCGCTCCACCGTGGTGGTGGTGGCGAAGCGCTCCCGCAGCTGCTCGACGGACTTGTCGATGTCCTCGTCCGAGACCTCGACGGAGTCGACGGTGACCTCGATGCCCGAGTAGTCCGGGATCTCGATCGCCGGGCGGATGTCCACCTCGGCGGTGAAGGTCAGCAGCTCATTGTCCTTGAGCTCGGTGATGTCGACCTCGGGCTGGCCGAGGGGGTTCAGCTCGCCCTCGTTGACCGCGTCGGTGTAGAACTTCGGGAGCGCGTCGTTGACGGCCTCCTCGAGCACGGCGCCACGACCGAACCGCTGGTCGATGATGCGGGCCGGGATCTTGCCCTTGCGGAACCCAGGCACCGTGACCTGCTGGTTGATCTTCTTGTACGCCGCGTCGAGGCTGGGCTTGAGCTCCTCGAAGGGCACCTCGACAGTGAGCCGAACCCGGGTCGGGTTCAGGTTCTCCACGGCGCTCTTCACGGTTCGGTCTCCTTGGGGGCTGACGTGTGGTGTTCAGCTGCGGTGCGCTGTCGCGTCGCAGCGGATTCGCGTCCGGTTAAAAGACACAGACACGCAGCTTGCATAGTAACCGCAAGCATGACGGGCCCCACAACGCGATCTTGACGCCTGTGGATGGTCGGGGTGGCCGGATTCGAACCGACGACCTTCCGCTCCCAAAGCGGACGCGCTACCAAGCTGCGCCACACCCCGTCGGTGCGACACGTAGGGTACATGCCCGCGGACGCCCCGGCTGCCGGTTATTCGACTGGTGGGCAAGGGTGTGCGGGGAGCGGTGGAGAACCGCTACGATGCATGCCGTGCCGCGATCCGGGTGATCACGCCCGGGCGGAGGTGTCCGGGAGACCGGTGCATCCGTGTACGCGGCGTGCGCGGGCGTAGCTCAATGGTAGAGCCCCAGTCTTCCAAACTGGCTACGCGGGTTCGATTCCCGTCGCCCGCTCCACGGCTTTCGGCCCGGCCCGGGGAGTTCCCCGGGCCGGGCCGTTCGCTTTTGCGCACGCGCGCGCGTCCGGGCATCCGCCCCCGTGCCGCGGGGGGCGAATGCCTCAGAAGTGGATGTCAGGGGTCGGTGATCAGGGGTTGATGTCGCCAATGGCCTCGGCGGCCGAGTCGAGGAACTTCTGGATGTCCGGCGCGACGTTGGACGAGGCGAGCAGGAACCCGAAGAGGATCGCGACCAGGGCCGGTCCCCACTTGACCCGGCCATTGCGGATCATGAACACCAGGATGATGCCCACCAGCAGTACCAATGACAGGGAAATGGCCACAACATCCCACCCTCGGTCGCACACGTCTCACAGGCCCCGGAAGCACGCGACCCCGCACACCCCCGCAGCCACCATCGTGCCATCAACTCCCCCCGCTCAGCAGTGGGGTGGAGCGATAAACGGTCACATGTGCACACGACACCCACCCCTCCGGTACCCGTCCGGTAACCGTTCATTCAAAGGGCCACGGGTGATGCTCCCCACAACTCGGCGAGCCGCCCGATCGATGAATTCCGATCACCCCGGATGATCTCGGGCAGGAATTCGGAATTCACTCGGCGGTCACTCGACAGGGTGACAAAACATCAATGAATCAGACATTCCGCCAGAGCCCCCTGCGGGGCATATGCCCCAATTAAGCGGGATGAAAGCCATCAGAACGGACAGTCTGCGCCCGGATATCGAATGATCGCATCGCTTTGTCGACCCACGGTCGCTTATCGGGGGTCGACTATCGGCCGCGATACGGAGACCGTGAACGGAAAGCAAACTGAACGAGGTTTTACGCAATACAGGTTTCAGCGCTATCGTGCCTCAGATGTTTCACGCTGCCATGACTCCCCCACGCGCAGTGAGGTCCCGGGTGCTCTCCCCCAGTTCCTGGTGGGAGGGCCTGTGACCAACTCCCTGCGCCCGCACGGTTATCAGCGGACCCCGCTCCCCCAGGAGGCGGCGCCCACTCCCCCCTCGCCGCGGGCCGACGAACCAGGGCAGCAGGCGACCACCCCGCCCGCCGCCTCCCCCGCCGGGCAGAAGCCCAAACAGCGGGACGCGTTCTTCGACAACGCGAAGTACCTCGCGATCGTGCTGGTCGCGATGGCCCACTCCTGGGAGCCGCTCACCGACAGCAGTCGCACCGCGGAAGCGCTGTACATGGTCGTGTACACCTTCCACATGCCGGCGTTCATCCTGATCTCCGGCTACTTCTCGCGCAGCTTCGACATGCGGCCGGACCGGCTCAAGCGCCTGATCACCGGCGTAGCGGTGCCCTATGTGATCTTCGAGGTCGCGTACACGCTGTTCAAGCGCTGGGCGGACGACGACCCGACGTACGACTTCAGCCTGCTGGACCCCTGGTACCTCACCTGGTTCCTGATCGCGCTGTTCGTATGGCGGCTGTCCACTCCGATCTGGAAGCTGGTGCGCTGGCCGATCCCGCTCGCGCTCGCCGTCGCCACGCTCGCGGCGGTCTCGCCCGACATCGGCGACGACCTGGACATGCAGCGGCTGCTGCAGTTCCTGCCGTTCTTCGTCCTCGGCCTGTGCATGAAGCCCGAGCACTTCCAGATGATCCGCCGCCGCTCGGTGCGGATCGCGTCGGTGCCGATCTTCGCGTGTGCCTTCGTGTTCGCCTACTGGGCGGCGCCGCGGATGAGCTCGGCGTGGTTCTACCACCGCGACAGCGTCCAGGAGCTGGGCGCTCCGCCGTGGACCGGCCCGGTGATGACGCTCGCCCTCTTCGGCTGCTCGGTCGTGCTCGTCAGCTGCTTCTTCGCCTGGGTGCCGCGGCGCCACATGTGGTTCACCGTGCTGGGCGCCGGGACGCTGTACGGCTATCTGCTGCACGGCTTCCTGGCCAAGGGCTCCCGCTTCTGGGGCTGGTTCGACACGTACCAGTGGCTGCACACCCCGCTGGGCGAGATCGCGGTCACGATCATCGCCGCCGGCGTGGTCACCGTGCTGTGCACTCCTCCCGTCCAGCGTGCCTTCCGCTTCGCCATGGAGCCGAAGATGGCCTGGGCCTTCCGTAAGGACCCCGCCGAACAGGCCCGCAGCCGTACGACGACGGCGGCCTAGCGCGCCGAGGGCCGCCACGACGCGAAGGGCTGGACCGCGGGATCCCTCCCCCCGGGCCAGCCCCTTCTCGGCTCCTGTGCGGCTTACGGCCACGCCTCACGGCTTCGGCGTCCGGCGCCGGCACATCGCTGTCGAACGCCGACGTCACATGGCCGGATAGCGCCGTTCGGGCCAGGGTGAGCCCGGCGATCCCCAGGCCGCGCGTCCAGGTCCTGTACGGCCGCCAGGTCGCGGCCGCCGCCGGACGGCCGCTGGCCGACCGCGCCCGCGAGCGGGGCGACCAGCGCCGCCTCGGAAGACGAACAGGCGGGCGCGGCGCAACGCGGTGAGCCTGTTCTCACTCATTCCGGTGATTTCGGTGCCACTGAGTTTGACGGTTCCGGCGGTCGGCCGGTCGAGCCCGGCGGCGCACTGCAGGAACGTACGGATCGCGGCCCCCTCGGCAGCCATGACGGCCACCGGCGTATCCAGGGTGGGCCCCACCCCTCGCCGGGCGGGCCGATCGGACCGTAAGGGCGCCGCGAGGGCGGCCGGAGGCGGCCGTAAGGGGTGCGGGGGCGGTCCGGCGCGACCGTAAGGCCCGCGGCCGCGAGCCGCCCTTACTGGCGGCAGATCAGCAGCAGGGCGCGGTCGTCGTTGACGTCCTTGGCGACCGTCTCGATCAGGTGCCAGGCCGCGCCGTGGAAGCCGGAGCCGACGTAGCGGTCCGCCTCGCCGGTGAGGCGGTCGATGCCCTCGCTGATGTCCCGGTCGGCGGTCTCCACGAGCCCGTCGGTGAAGAGCATCAGGACGTCGCCGGGGCGCAGGGTGCCCTTGGTGGGGTCGAACTGGGCGCCGTCGTAGACGCCCAGCAGCGGGCCGTCCGCGGACTTCTCCTCCCACTTGCCGGTGCCCGCGCTCAGCTGGAGCGCGGGCAGGTGTCCGGCGGAGAAGAGCTCGAAGTCGCCGCTGTCGAGATCGAGGACGAGATGGATGGAGGTCGCGAAGCCCTCGTCCCAGTCCTGGCGCAGGAGATAGCCGTTGGCGGCCGGGAGGAAGCCGTGCGGGGGCAGCGAGCCGAGGAGGCCGCCGAAGGCGCCGGAGAGCAGCAGGGCGCGCGAGGCGGCGTCCATGCCCTTGCCGGAGACGTCGGTGAGGACGACCTCGAGGGTGCGGCCGCCGCCGGTGCGTGCGGCCACGACGAAGTCGCCGGAGAAGGACTGTCCGCCGGCCGGGCGCAGCGCCATCTCGCGGTGCCAGCCGCGCGGCAGGCCGGGCAGCTTGCTCTGGACGCGGATGCGCTCGCGCAGGTCGAAGAGCATGGTGCCGCCGCGCCGCCAGGGCACCCCGACGCGGCTGCGGAACTGGGCGATCAGCAGGCCGAAGAAGCCGACAGCGGCGACGACCAGGATGGTGCCGGGCGTGACCCGGGAGGAGGCGTCCTCCTCGGTGTACGGGCCGAGCACGGCGGACTCCACGATCAGGGCCGTGGCGGCCGCCGCGTACAGGGCGAGCAGACTGGCGGGGCGCAGCAGCAGCCCGCCCGCGACGATGGGCAGGACGAGGGCGGACGGGGAGCACCAGTCGGGCTGGGCGATGGTGCCTCCGGCGATGGCGGGGACGCCGAGGAGCAGCGCGGTCAGGGCGAGCCGGTCGGAGCCCTCACCCCGGAAGTAGTCCACTCCGGCTTTGCGCACGCCTGTGCGAGCCCGGTGCAGAGCTCTGCGCATCCGGGCCCACGGAGTGTCCACGCCGCCAGTCATTGCATCGGGACCCTACCCACCCGTTCGGACGCGCGTCGATTCGTGGCGCGTTGAACCACCCAGCCAGGGGGGCAATCGTAAGCGAAATTCGTTCGCGTGTACGGGAAACGGCTGCTAGGGATGGGAATATGAGGACTGAGCTGCGCGTGCTCGACCCATCGATTTGGGATGATTGGTACGGAAAACTGCTCCTCGCGTTCGGCGGAGTTCCCGAAGCGCCCGAGGAATCCGCGCTCTGGCGGGAGTTGACCGAATGCGAGCGCTCGATCGGCGCCTGGGACGGCGCCGACATCGTGGGCACGGCAGGGCTGTTCAGCTTCCGGCTGTCCGTCCCGGGCGGCGGGATCGTCCGCGCGGCCGGGGTCACGATGGTGAGCGTGCAGGCCACGCACCGGCGGCGCGGGGTGCTCCGCGCCATGATGCGGCGGCAGTTGGACGACATCCGCGCCGCGGGAGATGAGCCACTGGCCGTTCTGACCGCGTCGGAACCGGACATCTACGGACGGTTCGGCTACGGCGCGGCCACCCAGAACGCCTACGCCGAGATCGACACCACCCAGGTTCGGCTGACGGTTCCCGAATCCACCGACGACGTGCGGCTGCGCGCCGTGCCCCCGGAGTCCGCCGTCGAGGCGTGCGAGGCCGTCTACGCCCGGCGGGTGCGCACGCGGCCGGGCATGCTGGAGCGGACCCCCGGCTGGGAGCGGGTGCCGCTGCTGGACCCGCCGGGCGACCGCGAGGGGGCGTCCCCGCTGCGCTGTGTGCTGGCCGAGTCGGGCGGCGAGGTCAGCGGCTATGTGCGGTTCGCGGTCAAGCCCGGCTGGGATCTGGCCGGACCGAAGGGCACGGTCGTCCTGCGCGATCTGGAGGCCCTGGACCCGGCGTCGTACGCGGCGCTGTGGCGCTTCCTCTTCGACCTCGACCTGACCTCGGTGATCAGGACCGGCCCCCGCCCGGTGGACGACCCCTGGCAGCTCCTGGTGTCGGACATCCGGCGGTGCGCCGTCAGGCTGCGCGACTCGCTGTTCGTCCGCCTGGTGGACGTGGGGGCCGCGCTCGAGGCGCGGACGTACACCACGCCCGTGGAGACCGTCCTGGAGGTCACGGACCCCTTCTGCCCCTGGAACGAGGGGCGCTGGCGGCTGAGCGGCGACACCAAGGGCGCCTCCTGCCAGCGCACGGACGACGCCCCCGATCTCCGGCTGGGCGCCCGGGAGCTGGGAGCGGCGTATCTCGGCGGCGTCCCACTGACCGCGCTGGCGGGTGCGGGACGCGTCCAGGAGGTCCGGCAGGGCGCCCTTACGGAGGCCGCGACCGCCTTCACGTCCCCGGTCGCCCCGTGGCTGCCCCACGGCTTCTGACGGCCTGGGGGCGGCGGGCGCCCTACGGCCGCTGGCAGTCGGGGCACCAGAAGAGGTTGCGGGCGGCGAGATCGGCGGTGCGGATCTCGCCACCACAGATGTGGCAGGGCTGTCCGGCGCGCCGGTAGACGTAGACCTCGCCGCCGTGGTCGTCCACGCGCGGCGGGCGGCCCATCGCCTCGGGGGTGTGCTCGGGACGGACCGTGTCGATCCGGTTGTTCCGGACGCCCTCGCGCATCAGCGCCACCAGGTCGGCCCATATCGCGTCCCATGCGGCGCGGGTCAGCGCACGGCCGGGCCGGTAGGGGTCGATCCCGTGCCGGAAGAGCACCTCGGCGCGGTAGACGTTGCCGACCCCGGCGATCACCTTCTGGTCCATGAGCAGCGCGGCCACACTGACCCGGCTGCGGGAGATCCGGGCCCAGGCCCGCTCGCCGTCGTCCGCCGGGCGCAGCGGATCGGGGCCCAGCCGGTCGTGGATGGCCTGCTTCTCGCCGTCGGTGATCAGCGCACAGGCGGTCGGGCCGCGCAGATCCGCGTACCCCTCGGGGTTCGCCAGCCGCAGCCGGACGGTGTCGGTGGGCGGCGGGGCGGGGGCCGGGCCGAAGGCGTACGTCCCGAAGAGTCCCAGATGGACATGGACCCAGCCGGTGGCCGCGAAGTCCAGGAAGAGGTGCTTGCCGTGCGCCTCGGCGTGACGCAGCGGCTGGCCGTCGATCAGCCCGGCGCCGTCGGCGAACTTCCCCTGTGGGCTGGTGGCCCGGACGGGCCGGCCGCCGAAGGTCTCGAGGTGGTCGGCGGCCAGCCGGTGGATGGTGTGCCCTTCGGGCATCAGTCGCCTTGCGGGTGGTGGGCCGGGATGGGCGGCAGCTCGCCGGTGGTCTCGTAACCCGTGAGCATCTCGATACGGCGGGTGTGCCGCTCCTCACCCGAGTACGGGGTGTTCAGGAAGACCTCGACGAACTTGGTGGCCTCGTCCTGCGTGTGCATCCGGGCACCGACGCTGATCACATTGGCGTTGTTGTGCTCACGCCCGAGGGCCGCGGTCTCCTCGCTCCAGGCCAGCGCCGCGCGCACCCCCTTGACCTTGTTCGCCGCGATCTGCTCACCATTGCCGGATCCGCCGATGACGATGCCGAGGCTCTCCTGGTCGGCGGCGGTCCGCTCCGCGGCACGCAGGCAGAACGGCGGGTAGTCGTCCTGGGCGTCGTAGATGTGCGGGCCGCAGTCGACGGGCTCGTGGCCGGCCGCCTGGAGCCACTCGACGAGGTGGTTCTTGAGTTCGAAACCGGCATGGTCGGAGCCGAGGTACACGCGCATGCACCGAGTGTGTCATGACCGTGTGACCTTCGCCGCCCAGGGTAGGCATCGCATAAACCGCTGTAATGCCAAAGAACCTCATGAAAACCTCAAGTAACAATCTGGAATCAAAGGTTCAACTGGCCGACCTCCTGAGATTCACTGGCGTCGCTCGTAACGCGAGAGCAAAGGAATCGAGCACATGAGCGCACAACCTGCGACCACGCCGGAGCGGCAGGGGCCACCCGGCGCCCCGGGTTCGCCCGACGGCCTCAAGGCCGGACTCAAGAACCGCCATCTTTCGATGATCGCGATCGGCGGCGTGATCGGCGCCGGCCTTTTCGTCGGCTCCAGTGCGGGTATCGAGAAGGCCGGTCCCGGCATTCTCATCTCGTATGCGCTGGTCGGCCTCATGGTCGTCTTCGTCATGCGGATGCTCGGCGAGATGTCCGCCGCCAATCCCACCTCCGGCTCCTTCTCCGCCTACGCCGACCGGGCGCTCGGCCGCTGGGCCGGTTTCTCCATCGGCTGGCTGTACTGGTTCTTCTGGGTCGTGGTGCTGGCGGTCGAGGCCACCGCCGGCGCCAAGATCCTGGAGGGCTGGTGGCCCGCCGTCCCGCAGTGGGGCTGGGCGCTGATCGTGATGGTGGTGCTCACCGCGACCAACCTGGTCTCGGTCGGCTCCTACGGTGAGTTCGAGTTCTGGTTCGCCGGGATCAAGGTCGTGGCGATCGCCGCGTTCATCGTGGTCGGCGGGCTCGCGGTGTTCGGGCTGCTGCCGCATTCGGACAACGAGGGCGCGGGCCTGGCCCACCTCACCGACCACGGCGGCTTCCTGCCGAACGGGCCGGGCGCCATCCTCACCGGTGTGCTGCTGGTGGTCTTCTCCTTCATGGGCAGCGAGATCGTCACCCTCGCGGCCGGTGAGTCCGAGGATCCGCAGCGGGCGGTCACCAAGGCCACCAACAGCGTGATCTGGCGTATCGCGGTCTTCTACCTGGGCTCGATCTTCGTCGTGGTCACGCTGCTGCCCTGGGACGCCAAGGCGATCGCCGACAAGGGCAGCTATGTCGCGGCGCTCGACTCGGTCGGCATACCGCACGCCGGCGACATCATGAACGTGATCGTGCTGACCGCCGTGCTCTCGTGTCTGAACTCCGGCCTCTACACCGCCTCCCGGATGGCCTTCTCGCTCGGCCAGCGCGGTGACGCCCCGGCCGCCTTCGCCCGCACCAACGCCCGCGGCGTGCCGCAGGCCGCGATCCTCGGCTCGGTCGTCTTCGGCTTCCTGGCGGTCTGGTTCAACTACCAGTGGCCGGACACGGTCTTCACCTTCCTGCTGAACTCCTCGGGTGCGGTCGCGCTCTTCGTCTGGCTGGTGATCTGCTTCAGCCAGCTGCGGATGCGCGGGATGATCCTGCGCGAGAACCCCGAGAAGCTGATCGTCCGGATGTGGCTCTTCCCGTATCTGACCTGGGCGACGATCGCGATGATCTCGTTCGTCCTGGTCTACATGCTCACCGACAAGGACGGGCGCGAGCAGGTGATCCTCTCCGCGCTGGTGGCCGTGCTCGTGGTGGCCCTCGCCCTGGTCCGGGACCGCCTCACCGCCGGCCGCGGCACCGCCCCGGCCGCCTCCGCGGACCCCGCCCCCAAGGAGCGGGCGGCCCCGTAGGAAAGCGCTCCGCTGAGTCCCCCGTGCCCCTGGGCCGCGGCAATCCGGCCGCCGTCCAGGGGCACGGTCGTGTCCGGGGGACGCGGAGTCCGTGGGACGCAAACGGGGCTCAGGCGGGTCTGAGGGACCCGAACGGGGCTCAGGCGGGTCTGAGGGACCGAACGGGGCTCAGGCCACCCGCGGAAGGACCCGCTCCGCGAAGCGCCGGACCGCGTCCAGCACTCCCATCCCCCGGTGCCCGACACCGGGGACGATGTCGAGGGTGACGTCGATGCCCAGCTCGGTGTAGTTGTCCCGCAGCGCGGTGATGCGCTCCACGCGGGTGCGCCCGACGGCGTCGGCCCCGTCCATCCAGTTGGAGTCACCGGGGTTGTTGATCTCCCAGGTCTCGGTGTCCTCCGCCCCCACCACCATGTGCACCGGCACCTTGCGGATGTCCTCCAGCCGCAGCGGGACCCCGAAGCGCTGCTCGAACCCCTTCGTGCCCAGCCACCACTCGCGGTCCGGGTCGATCAGCGTGACCCGGCCGGGCGCGCCGATGGACACTCCGCTGAGCCGGTCGGGGTGCAGATAGAGGAAGCGGTGCGCGAACTGCCCGCCGCCCGAGAAGCCCTGGAGCAGGAAGCGCCCGGTGTCGATGTGGAACCGGTCCCCCGCCTCCGCCACGATCGCGAGCAGCTGCTCGTCGTAGCGGATGCCGCGGTACTCGATGAACTTGAAGTTGTGCAGGTCCTCCGGGTCGTCGATGCCCGCCGGGAACATCGGGGTGAGCACGACACAGCCGTGCCGCTCGGAGAACTCGGCCATCGCGTCCCGGTACTGGGACGCGGTGCGCCCGGTGCCGTGCTGGATCACCATCAGGGGCAGCGGGGTGTCGCTGGTCTCGTGGACGGACGGGATGTGCAGGCCGTACGAGAACCGCTGGTCGTGCCGGGAGGCGAACCAGGTGGTGGAGCCGGTGCGGTAGAACGCCTTGGTGGTCTTGACGCGGGGGGTGGTCACGTATCGCTTCCTTCTGCCGTCGCGGGTGCCGCCACGATCCGCAACGGTCGGCGCACGCTCAAGATGATTGCCGCCTGAGCGTCAATACCTCCGCCGGTACCTTCGCCGGCACCTCCGTCGATGCCTGCGCCGATGCCTGCGCCGACGCGTTCTCAGCGGTGCAGCGCGGAGAGCAGGTCGACGCCCAGGTTGCGCACCGCCGCCTCGTCCAGCTGGTAGTGCACCCGCGCCCCTTCGCGGTGGGTGTGCACCATTCCGGCCTCCCGCAGCTTGCGCAGATGCCGCGACATCTGCGGCGGCGTCATCTCGAACTGGGTGGCCAGCTCCGTCGTCGTCATCGACTGCCGCAGCAGCGCCCGGCACATCCGGATGCGCAGCGGCTCGTCCAGCGCCCGCAGCCCGCGCATCACCACGTCCAGGGCGATCGGCTCCGCGCCCGCCCCGCCGCGCACCGGGTACTGCACCACGACCGGGTGGCCCGGGTAGTGCTTGATCGCGAGATGCGGGTTGATGTGCAGCGACGGCACGAGCAGACAGGGGCTGTCGGCGAGGCTGGCCCGCGCGTTGTAGAGCTTGTCGAAGACCACGCGGGGCGGGTCCTGCTCCATGCGGGCGGTGGGGAATCCGGCCAGCACCGCCGCCCCGTAGCGGGAGTGTTCATGGGAGCGGACCCGGGCGTCGGCCTCCAGGGTGGGGCGCAGCCGCGTCCACTCCGCCTCGAAGACCTCCTCGGCCACGGCGGACAGGAAGGCGATCAGGCCGTCGCGGAATCCCGATGGATCGGCCAGCAGCCGCAGCCCCAGGGCGAACCGGCGCTCGGAGAGCTGCCGCAGCCGGGCCAGGAAACGCTCCGGCGCGCGGCCGCCGCGCCGGGACCTGGAGCCCGGGGCATGGCCGGAGCCCGGGCCGGGGCCGGAGCCGGAGCCAGGGCCGGACCCGGGGCCGTGCCCAGAGCCCGGGCCGTGGCCGTTCTTGCCCACCAGTGCCTGCTCGGTCATGGTCGTGAACGTCTCCTCGTCCAGACCCGCCACCTCCGCCAGCTCCTCCTCCAGGTCGCGCTCCGGGCCGGGGGTGAGGGGCAGCAGATAGCGGGCGCGGAAGGCGCCCCACAGCGGCGCCCAGCCACCGGCCCGCTCCAGCAGCCGCTCGTCCGCGCCCTGCAGGACCGCGCCCACCCAGCGCCTGCTGGCCGGATGGTGGCGTGGCCCGTCCAGTGCGTGCAGACAGGCGCACAGCTCGGCGAGCGGGGACAGGCGGGTGCTGATGCGGTGCTCCGGGGCGGGCCCCAGCTCGATCACGACGGGCATCCGGGCAGCGTCGGTCATTGATGCCTTCGAGTCAATCGTCTTGTGAGGGCCGCCGGGGGAGGCGCAGGCTCCAGCCCACTTCGGCTTCCCCTCCCACGCCTGGAGCGTCCCCCATGCCTCCTCTCCTCAGGAACGGCCCGCGTCTGGCAATGGTGGCCGCCCTCGTGGCCACGGTGAGCAGCGCGTGCACCATCGGTTCGCTGGACGACTCGGGCGCCGTCGCCGACTACCCCTCCCGGGGGCTGTCGATCCTCGCCCCCGGGAGCGTCGGCGGCGGCTGGGACTCGCGGGCGCGCGGCATCGGTTCCGCGCTCACCACCTGCCGGACCATCGACGAGGACGTCACGGTCACCAACGCCCCGGGCGCGGGCGGCACCATCGGGCTCGCCCGGATGGCGGGGCGGGGAGGCGATCCGTACCAGCTGATGACCATGGACACGGTGACCATGATCGGCGGCGCCCTCCAGAACCACTCCCCCGTGAAGCTGTCCGAGCTCACCCCCGTGGCGGGGCTCACGGTGAGCACCTCCGCGATCGTGGTGCCCGCCCGCTCCCCCTTCCACGATCTGCGCTCGGTGCTGGCCGCCATGCGGAAGGACCCCAAGCGGACGTCCTGGGTGGGCGGTTCGCTGGGCGGCCCGGACCACATCACGGTGGCCGGCCTCGCCAAGGCGGAGGGCATCCCGGCGCGCAAGGTCACGTATGTGCCCACCGGTGGCGGCGGAGAGGTGCTCAACCTGCTGCTGAGCGGGGCCTCGAAGGTCGGCCTCTCCACGCTGACGGAGGTCCGTCCGCAGATCGAGGCCGGGAAGCTGCGGGTCCTCGCGGTCAGCGGCGACAAGGCTCCCGAGGGCATCGACGCTCCTACCCTCGGCGAACTCGGCTACGGGGACGAGGCCGTGGTGAGCGTCGGCGGGGTCATGGCCCCGCCCGGGCTGAGCGACGACGAACAGCGGGCGATCGTGAGGGTGGTGGACCGGATGCGCCGGACTTCGTGCTGGAAGCGGGCGTTGCGGCAGAACGACTGGAAGAGCGTGTGGGTGCCGGGGAAGACGTACGGCGCCCTGATCGACAAGCAGCAGCACCAGGTCGGCCAGGCGCTCACGTCCGTGGGGCTCGGCTCATGAGCGCGTACGACGAGACGGTGAGCGCGCGGGAGGAAGCGAGGAGCCCGCGGGACGACGCGGCGAACCCGGCCCGGAACGACGCGGCGAACCCGGCGCGGAACGACGCGGCGAACCCGGCGCGGGACGGCGCGGCAAACCCCGCGAACGACGCCCCGGACGGCGCGGTCCCGCCCGACGAGCGGCTCTGGGGCCCGCGGATAGCCGCACTGCTCTTCCTCGCGGCGGGCGTGGCCGTGCTGGGCTGGGCCTTCGCCATCCCCGAGGGGGCCATCGAACAGGACGTGGGCCCCCGGGCGTTCCCCCTGCTGGTCGGCGTGGGGCTGTGCGTCGCGGCTTCGGTCGCCGTCGTCCAGGCGTTCCGCGGCAGCGACCCGGCGCTGACCGAGCAGGCGCGCGAGGAGGCCCGGCTGACCGAGTGGCGTCCGGTGGCGGCCCTGCTGGCGCTGCTGGTCTGCTATCTGTTCGCGCTGGCCCCCTGCGGCTACTGGCAGTCGACCGCCGTGCTCTTCGCGCTGGTCGCGCGGGTGCTCGGCAGCCGCCGGACCCTCCGTGACGCCCTGATCGGCCTGGTGCTCGCGCTGGCCGTGTACTTCCTCTTCGACCGTCTGCTGGGCATCCATCTGCCGCCCGGCATCGTCCGATTGGCGTTCTGACCATGGATGTCCTCAACGACCTCATGGGCGGTTTCGGCAGCGCGTTCAGCCCTCTCCACCTGCTGCTGGCGTTCGCGGGCTGCACGCTCGGCTCGCTGGTCGGCGTGCTGCCCGGCCTGGGTCCCGCCACCACGGTGGCGCTGCTGCTCCCGCTCACCTTCGTCTTCGACCCCACCGGAGCGCTGGTGCTCTTCGCGGGCATCTACTACGGCGGGATGTACGGCGGCTCCACCACGGCCATCCTGCTGAACGTGCCCGGCGAGACGGCGTCGGTCCCCACGACCCTGGAGGGCCATCCGATGGCCCGTTCCGGGCGCGCCGGGGCGGCACTCGCCACGGCCGCCATCGGCTCGTTCGTGGCGGGCACCATCTCCACCGTCGGGATCACCTTCGCGGGTCCGGCCATGGCGCGGATCGCCGAGAAGATCCAGCCCGCGGAGTACTTCGCGGTGATGGTCCTGGCCTTCGCCACCGTCACCGCGGTCGTGGCCGAGGCCCCCGCGCGCGGGCTGTGCAGCCTCTTCCTGGGCCTGGCCATCGGGCTCGTCGGCATCGACAGCCTCACCGGCCAGGCGCGCTACACCTTTGGGGTGCCGGAGCTGTACGACGGCGTGCAGATCGTGGCCGTCGCCGTCGGCCTCTTCGCGATCGGGGAGGCGCTCTACACGGCGGCCCGGCTGCGACGGGCGCCCGAGGAGCGGATGCTCCCGGTGGGCGGCAGGATCGGGATGGGCCCCGAGGACTGGAGGCGGTCCTGGAAGCCGTGGCTGCGGGGTACGGCGATCGGGCTGCCGATCGGCGCCCTGCCCGCGGGCGGCGCGGAGATCCCCACGTTCCTGAGCTACAACGTGGAGAAGCGGCTGTCCCGGCACAAGAAGGAGTTCGGCAAGGGCGCCATCGAGGGCGTGGCCGGTCCCGAGGCGGCCAACAACGCCGCGTTCTCCGGGGTGCTGATGCCGCTGCTCACGCTGGGCATCCCCACCTCGGCGACGGCCGGGGTGCTGCTGATCGCGTTCCAGATGTACAACGTGCAGCCCGGCCCGCAGCTGTTCGAAACCCAGTCGGCGCTGGTCTGGACGCTGATCGCCAGCCTCTACATCGGCAATGTGATGCTGCTCGTGCTCAACCTTCCGCTGATCCCGCTGTGGGTGAAGCTCCTCCGGCTGCCCCGCCCGCTGCTCACCGCGGGCATCCTGGTCTTCGCCGCCCTCGGGGTGTACGCCCTCTCCCAGAACGCGGTCGACCTCGGCATCGCGGTGCTCTTCGGTCTCCTGGGCTTCGGCATGCGCCGCACCGGCTATCCCGTCGCCCCACTGATCCTGGGCGCGGTGCTGGGCCCGATGGCGGAGACCCAGTTCCGCCGCGCGATGGCCTTCAGCGAGGGCGACTGGACGGTCTTCTTCACCCGCCCGCTCTCCGCGGCGATCCTGTGCCTGTCCCTGATCGCCCTGGCCGGCCCGATGGCCGCCCGTGCGCTGCGCCGCACCCGAGCGCGCGAGCCGAACCCGGCGGGCTGAATCCCGAAGCCGCCACGCTGAACCCCCGCGCGCTGGTGCTGGGCCCCCGCGCGAGTCGACCGCGCGGGGGCCCCTTTTCCGCCTGCCCGGTGTTCGGTGAGAAGACGATCACGCAAGCAGGGGGTCTGGAGGGCGCTCCGGGTTACGGGGCGAGCAGCAGGTTGTGGGCGCGCTCCTTGGCGGCCGTGTAACGGCGCGCGACATCCTGCCAGTTGACGACCTTCCACATGGCCTCGATGAAGTCCACCTTCTGGTTCTTGTACTGCAGGTAGAAGGCGTGCTCCCAGGCGTCGAAGACCAGGATCGGCACCGAGCCCTGCCCCACGTTCCCCTGGTGGTCGTAGACCTGCTCGACCACCAGCCGCCCGCTGACCGGCTCGTACGCCAGCACGCCCCAGCCCGAGCCCTGGGTGGTGGCGGCGGCCTTGGACAGCTGGGCCTTGAAGCCCGCGAAGGAGCCGAAGTGCTCGGCGATGGCGTCGGCCAGCTCGCCGACCCCGTCCTTCTCCAGCGGCTCGCCGCCGCCGTCGCCGGTCATGTTGTGCCAGTAGATGCTGTGCAGGATGTGGCCGGACAGATGGAAGGCCAAGTTCTTCTCGAGCCCGTTGATCGAGCCCCACTGATCCTTGTCCCGCGCCTCCGCGAGCTGCTCCATCGTGTCGTTCGCGCCCTTGACGTACGCGGCGTGGTGCTTGTCGTGGTGCAGCTCGATGATCTCGGGGCTGATGACCGGGGCCAGCGCCGAGTAGTCGTACGGAAGTTCAGGAAGTGTGTAGATGGCCATGCGAAGCCCTTCGGACCGCTTATTGCAATTAACTTGCAAGTACACGCTAGCAGCAAGAGTGTTTTCCGCCAGTCGGAACCGACCGGCTTTGGGCCCAAAGACGGAGGCGGGGCGGGGCCCCCGATCGAGGACCCGCCCCGCCTCCACGCGCGGGGTGATGTGGGCTCAGCTCCGCTCCGCCGCCACCCGCTGCCGTACGAAGCCGATGATCGCGAGGGCGATCGCCATCACGGCCGTGGCGTACAGCTGGCTGCGGGTGTCGCTCTCGCGCAGCATCAGCAGCAGGACCCCGAGCGTGGCGGCCAGCGCGACCCAGGTCAGATACGGGAAGAGCCACATCTTCACCACGAGCTTCTCGGGGGCCTCCCGCTGCAAGCGGCTTCGCATCCGCAGCTGGGCGACGGCGATGAAGCCCCAGACCACCAGCACCGCGGCGCCGACCATGTTGAGCAGCCACTTGAAGATGGTGTCCGGCCACCAGTAGCTGAGCAGCACCGCGACGAAGCCGAAGAAGGAGGAGGCGAGCACGGTGAGGCGGGGCACACCGCCGGTGACCCGGCCCAGGAAGGCGGGGCCCTCGCCACGGGTGACCAGGGAGTAGGACATCCGGGAGGCGCCGTAGATGTTGGCGTTCATCGCGGAGAGCAGGGCGATCAGCACGATCACGTTCATGATGTCGCCGGCCGCGGGGATGTCGAGGTGGTTGAGCACGGCCACGTACGGGCCCTTCTCGACCACGGACTTGTCGTTCCACGGGATGAGCGTGACCACGACCAGCATCGAGCCCACGTAGAAGAGGGCGATGCGCCACATCGCGGTGCGCACCGCGCCCGCGACGCTCTTGACCGGGTTCTCGGACTCGGCGGCCGCGATCGTCACCGTCTCCAGGCCGCCGTACGCGAAGACGGAGGCCAGCAGGCCGACGACCAGGCCGTTCACCCCGTTGGGCAGGAAGCCGCCGTCACCGCTGAGATGGGAGCCGCCCGGGGCGTCGGTGCCCGGCAGGACGCCGAGGACCGCGAGCACGCCCAGGACGAGGAAGATCGTGATCGCGGCGATCTTCAGCGCGGCGAACCAGAACTCGAACTCGCCGAAGTTGCTGACCGCCGCGAGGTTCGTGCCGCAGAACATCGCCATGAAGAGGGCGACCCACATCCAGGATTCGGTGCCCGGCAGCCACTGGACCATGATCCCGGCCGCGCCGATCGCCTCGGCGGCGATGCCCACGCACAGCAGGATCCAGAACATCCAGCCCACCGTGAACCCCGCCCAGGGCCCGATCGCCCGCTCGGCGTGCACGGAGAACGAGCCGGAGGCCGGGTTGGCCGCCGACATCTCGCCGAGCATCCGCATCACGAGCATCACCAGAAGCCCGGACAGCGCGTAGGCGACCACGATCGACGGACCGGCGGCGGCGATTCCGGCGCCGGAGCCGACGAACAGCCCCGCGCCGATCACGCCACCGAGGGCGATCATCGACAGATGGCGCTGCTTGAGGCCGTGGGAGAGCGGCGGCGTGGCGGTCGCGCCCGCGCCGGTCGCCTCGGCGGCGCCGGAGGGTGCCGAGGACGCGGATGTCCGGTTCATTCTTCTCTGTCCCTTACGAGCGCCGGGGTCGGATGCAAAACGTCCCTAGTGTGAAGGGCGTGTCCCATGGGGACAACATCGCGGACAATCTTTTCTGGATATCGGACACCGGCGTCACGCTCCGTATCAGGGGCCTCTGCCAGAAGCCGCCAAGCCGATGCGTCCGGCTTTGTGGTCATCCGACGGTGTCCGAGGCCCCCACACTGGGTTAGCGTCGCGGTATCCACCTTCTGACCTGGGAGCATCGCTGATGAGCACTGTTTCTGCCGCCGCCACACCCGGTACGGTCCTCGCGGACGCGGTCTTTCCCGCCCGGCGCGTCCTGGCCCGTGACACCGCGCTGGTCATCGGGGGCGCCGTGCTCACCGGCCTCGCGGCCCAGCTCTCGGTGCCCGTCCCCGGCTCGCCGGTGCCGGTGACCGGCCAGACCTTCGCCGCCCTGCTGGTGGGCACCTCGCTGGGCGCCCGGCGCGGCTTCCTGTCGCTGGCGCTGTACACCCTGGTCGGCATGGCGGGCGTGCCGTGGTTCGCCGAGGGCAGCTCCGGCGCCGCCATGCCGTCGTTCGGCTATGTGCTGGGCATGCTGCTGGCGGCGACCGTGGTGGGCGCGCTCGCCCGGCGCGGCGGCGACCGCGGGGTGCTGCGCACCGCGGGCACCATGGCGGTCGGCTCGGCGGTCACCTACGCCGTGGGCGTCCCGTACCTCGCGCTGGCCACCCACATCTCCCTCGGCGAGGCGGTCGCGGCCGGGCTCACCCCGTTCCTGATCGGTGACGCCCTGAAGGCCGCCCTGGCGATGGGCGCGCTCCCGGCCGCCTGGAAGCTGGTGGGCCGCCGGGGCTGAGCCCGGGGGAAGCCGACAGAAGAAGGGCCCCCGCGCGGTCGACTCGCGCGGGGGCCTCGCCGTGGCGGCGGCGGAGGGGGTCAGTCGAAGATCGGGCCGACCGTGCGGGTCCGCTTGATCTCGTAGAAGCCGGGGATCGAGGCGACCATCAGGGTGCCGTCCCAGAGCTTGGCGGCGTCCTCGCCCTTGGGGGCCGGGGTGACCACCGGACCGAAGAAGGCGATCTGCTCGCCGTCCGGGCCCGGGACGGCGATGACGGGGGTGCCCACGTCCTGGCCGACCAGGTCGATGCCCTCCTTGTGGGAGGCGCGCAGCTCGGTGTCGTACGCGTCGGAGTCGGCGAAGTCGGCGAGTTCGGCGGGGAGACCGGCCTCCTCGAGGGCGGCCACGATCGTCTCGCGGTTCTTCTCCAGGCCCTGGTTGTGGAAGCGGGTGCCGAGGGCGGTGTAGAGCGGGCCGAGGACCTCGCTGCCGTGCTTCTGCTCGGCGGCGATGCAGACCCGGACCGGGCCCCAGGCGGTCTTCAGCAGCTCGCGGTACTCCTCGGGCAGCTCATCGAGCTTGGGCTCGTTGAGCACGGCCAGGCTCATGACGTGCCAACGCACCTCGACCGGACGCACCTTCTCCACCTCGAGCATCCAGCGCGAGGTCATCCAGGCCCAGGGACACAGCGGGTCGAACCAGAAATCAGCGGGCGTCTTGGCAGTCTCGGTCACGGTTTCTCCTCGAGCGGGCGCATACATATCGCAAACGAATAGAGAGCTGACTACTTCTGCCAACGCGGGCGGGAGAGGGCTCATTCCCCGATGCCGCGTGTCGGTGCCCCGTGACATGATTCCCGCTGTCCGATATCCGAGATGCGAGACACTGGCGAGGGAGCCGCGTCGTGCCCGGTGAGAACCTGACCCGTGACGAGGCCCGTGAGCGGGCGAAGCTGCTGGCCGTCGAGGCGTACGAGGTGGCGCTCGACCTGCGGTCCGCGGTGGGCGAGCACACCGGGTCCGGGCCGCGCACCTTCCGCTCCACGACGACGATCCGCTTCCGCTGCGCCGAGCCGGGCGCGGCGACCTTCGCCGATCTGCTGGCGCCCGCGGTGACCTCGGTGCGGCTCAACGGGCGGGACCTGGACCCGGCGGCGGTCTTCGACGGCTCCCGGATCGCGCTGGAGGGGCTCGCCGCGGAGAACGAGCTGGTGGTGGACGCGCGGTGCGCGTACAGCCGGACCGGCGAGGGGCTGCACCGCTTCGTGGACCCGGAGGACGGCGAGGTCTACCTCTACACCCAGTACGAGCCGGCCGACGCCCGCCGGGTCTTCGCCAACTTCGAACAGCCGGACCTCAAGGCCCCGTTCACCTTCTCGGTGACCGCCCCGGAGGGCTGGACGGTGCTGAGCAACGGGGCGGTGGACCGGGTGGAGCCGTCCGGCGCCGACGATTCCGCCGCGACCAGCCACTTCGCCACGACCCGGCCCATCTCGACGTACATCACGACCGTGGTCGCCGGTCCGTACCACTACGTGAGCGACCGCTACCGCCGCACGCTGCCGGACGGCTCGGCGCTGGAGATCCCGCTGGGCGCGCTGTGCCGCAAGGGGCTGGCCAAGCACTTCGACGCGGACGACGTCTTCACCGTCACCAAGCAGGGCCTGGACTTCTTCCACGACCACTTCGACTATCCGTACCCGTTCGGCAAGTACGACCAGGCGTTCGTGCCGGAGTACAACCTCGGCGCGATGGAGAACCCGGGGTGTGTGACCTTCCGGGAGGAGTTCATCTTCCGCGGCAAGGTCACCCAGGCGTCGTACGAGAGCCGGGCGAACGTCATCCTCCACGAGATGGCGCACATGTGGTTCGGCGACCTGGTGACCATGGAGTGGTGGGACGACCTGTGGCTCAAGGAGTCGTTCGCCGACTTCATGGGCGCCTTCTCGCTGGTCGGGGCCACCCGCTTCACCGACGGCTGGATCACCTTCGCCAACCGCCGCAAGGCATGGGCGTACCGGGCCGACCAGCTGCCGTCCACCCATCCGATCACGGCCGACATCCGTGACCTGGAGGACGCCAAGCTCAACTTCGACGGGATCACCTACGCCAAGGGCGCGTCCGTGCTCAAGCAGCTGGTGGCCTACGTCGGGCAGGACGCCTTCCTGGAGGGCGCACGGCGCTACTTCAAGCGGCACGCGTACGGCAACACCCGGCTTTCGGACCTGCTGTCGGTGCTCGGCGAGACCTCGGGGCGGGACATGGCCACCTGGTCGCGCGCCTGGCTGGAGACCGCGGGGGTGAACGCGCTGACCCCGCGGGCCACCTATGACGCCGCGGGGCACATCACCGAGCTGGCCGTGATCCAGGAGGCCGCCGAGACCCACCCGACGCTGCGGCCGCACCGGGTGGCCGTGGGGCTGTACCGCAAGGAGGCCCCGGCCGGGGAGCGCCCCGGGGCGCTGGTGCGCTACGCCCGCGCCGAGGTCGACGTCGACGGCCCCCGTACGGTGATCCCCGAGCTGACCGGGGCCTCCCGGCCCGATCTGATCCTGGTCAACGACGACGACCTCACCTACTGCAAGATCCGTTTCGAGGAGGGCTCGCTGGACACCCTGCGCGAGCACCTAGGCGAGCTGACCGACCCCCTCGCCCGCGCCCTGAGCTGGTCCGCGCTGTGGAACCTCACCCGCGACGCGCTGCTGCCCGCCCGCGACTATCTGGAGCTGGTGCGGCGGTTCGCCGGGGCCGAGAGCGACATCGGGGTGCTCCAGATGGTCCAGGCGTGGGCGCTGTCCGCCCTGCACCACTACTCGGCGCCGGAGGCGCGCGAGGGGGCCGCCGCCCGGCTGGCCGAGGGCGCGCTGAGCGAGCTGCGGCTGGCCGAGCCGGGCAGCGGGCACCAGCTGGCCTGGGCGCGGTTCTTCGCGCAGGTGGCCGTCGCCGACGCCGAGCTGCGGCTGCTGCGCGGGCTGCTGGACGGCACGGCCCGGATCGACGGGCTGGACGTGGACCAGGAGCTGCGCTGGGCCTTCCTGGCGGCGCTGGCCTCGAGCGGGCAGGCCGACGAGGCGCTGATCGCCGCCGAGCTGGCCCGCGACGACACCGCCACCGGCAAGCGCCACCAGGTGCGGTGCCTGGCCGCCCGGCCCTCCGCCGCGGTCAAGGCCGAGGCGTGGGACGCGGTGGTGGAGTCCGACCGGCTCTCCAACGCCCTGGTGGAGGCCACCATCTCCGGTTTCGACCAGCCGGGCCAGCGGGAGCTGCTGGCGCCGTACGCACCGCGCTACTTCGAGGTGATCGAGCGGGTCTGGCAGGAGCGGTCGATCGAGATCGGGATGGCGATCGTGCGCGGGCTGTTCCCGGCCGCCCAGGGCGACACCCGCACCCTGCAGGCGGCCGACGCCTGGCTGGACGGCCACCCGGACGCGGCCCCCGCGCTGCGCCGACTGGTCCTGGAGGCCCGCGACGACCTCGCCCGCGCCCTGCGCGGCCAGGACTGCGACGCGAGGGCGGCCGTCTGATGCACGCGTTCGACCGCGGCAGGGAGCTCTTTCGGCATTCGAACTGCCGTACTTTAGTACGGGGTTGTCCGCTTTTGTCGACGAGTGTGTAACAGCGGTTAGGCGGTGGAGCGGGCGCGGGAATGGCGGGGGCATGAGCCACAACACGCCGCTGTCCCCCCGCCCCCTCCACCACCTCTCGGACGTCCAGCGCCGGGTCCTGACGACACATCAGCTGCGCGAGCACGGTGTGACCGCGTCCGTCGCCGCGGAGCGCTGCCGGGCCGGCGGGCCCTGGCAGCAGATCCTGCCGGGCGTCCACCTGCTCCACCCCGGCCCCGCGACCAGCGAGGAGCGGCTGCTGGCCGCGCTGCTGTACACCGCGAGCCGTGGCCAGGGGGCCGACGGCCCGGCGCCGGGCGGCGGCGAGCCGTGCGGCGCGGCGATGATCACCGGGGTGGCGGCGCTCGCCCTGCGCCACTTCTCCTCCGCTCCCCCGCTGGCCTCCCTGGACCACATCGACGTCCTGGTGCCGCGCACCCGGCGGCTGCGCGCCACCGGCTTCGTCCGCTTCGTCCGGGCCGGCACCCTGCCCGCTCCCCAGTACCTCGCGGGGGTGCCCACCGCCCCGGTGGCCCGCGCCCTCGCCGACGCCGTCGCCCGGCTCACCGACGCCGTCCTGGTCCGCAGGCTGCTCACCGAGTCCGTGCGCCACGGCCACTGCGAGGCCGCGGCCGTCGTCGCGGAGCTGAACTCGGCCCGGCTGCTGTCCCGGCCACATGTCGTGGACGCCGTGGACGCGCTGCTCGCGGAGGGCCGGGCGATCGCCGAGGGGCGGCTGTACGACATGGTGCGCGGCCACCATCTGCCCGAGCCGCTGTGGAACGTGGAACTGCGGCTGCCCGGCGGGCCCGCCCTCGGCGGGGTGGACGCCTACTGGCGTGAGCAGGCGGTCGCGGTGGAGATCGACACCCGGGCGCCGCGCCAGGACGAGGAGGTCTGGCGCGGCGGCTCCGGCCGCAAGCGTGAACACCTGGAGCGGCTCGGGATCACGGTCGTGCGCGTGACCCCGAAGAAGCTCCGGGAGTCGCCGGAGGAGCAGGCCGCGGTGGTCCGTACCGCACTGATCGCGGCGGCCGACCGCGACCCGGCCTCCTATGTGGTGGTCCTGCCGCGCTGAAGCGCCCGCCGGACGGCTCAGGGCTTGCGCAGCAGCAGCTCGGTGTTGCGGTCCGTCGCGTCGCCGGCCAGGTTCTGGCTGGCGCCGGGCGCGTTGAAGGACAGCTCGCGGTAGAGGGCCGCGAGCCCGGTCTGGGACAGGTCCGAGAAGTCCGTGCGGTGCGGCGCGGCCGACTCGATGAGCGTGGTGAACAGGGAGATCGTGCCGTCGTGGTTGTCCACGACCTCGAACACCCGGGCCAGCTGGGGGAAGTCCACGTGCGAGGCGGTGGTGATCTCCCAGAAGGTGCCGCGCGGGGTGATTTCGTTCTGGTGGCTGTGGCCGTTGATCCAGGCCAGCACCTTGGGGTGGCGCTGGAAGAGCGCGACGACCTCGTCCCCGCCGTGGCGGGCCTCCCCCGGGCGGTCCGGGTCGCGGTTCATGTTGTCCAGGCTGCGGCTGTAGTGGTGACTGAAGACGATCACGTAGTCGTCCTCGTGGGCCTTCAGCGTCCGCTCCAGCCAGCGCAGCTGGGCGGTGCCGAGCGAACCGGTGTAGTGGCCGCCCGGGTCGGTGGTGTCCAGGCTGATGCCGATCATGTTCTCGGAGATCCGGAACGAGTAGTAGAGCGTGCCCTGCTCGAGGTTGGCCTTGGTGTAGCCATGGCCGACCGGACCGGAGCCGGTGGCGGCCGGGTCGAGGTGCGCGGCCAGGTACTCGGACTGGGTGAAGGGCGCGCGGCGCTCGTCGGGGGTGACCGTGCGCATGTCCTTGGCGTGCGCGTCCAGCAGCGCCTTCATCTGGACGCCCTTGGGGTCGTCCCCCACCCGCGTCCCCTTGAAGAGCCGCTCGGCGGCGGCGGCCGGGATGATCTCCAGCTTGCGCTTCCCGGTGGCGAAGTCCGTGTAGTAGCCGTGGCCAAGGGAGTAGACACCGCCCGCCAGATCGTCGTGGTTGCCGATGGTGGAGTACCACGGCAGCCGCAGCCCGGGGCTGTTGACGGTGCGCAGCGCGGCCTCGAGGAAGCCGTCGATGCGCGGGAAGCCGGCCTTCTTGTCGGCGTCGCGCAGCGCCTCCTCCGGGTGCCAGAACTCCTTGAGCCCGCTGTTCTGGACGCCCTCGTAGCGGCGCGGATCGCCGGTGTTGGGGGTGATCCGGCCGCCGTTCATGGCGGTCAGGAACCACTCCAGCTCGATCTTGGCGTTGTTGTCGGTGTTGTCGCCGGTGGTCATGACGAACGACAGCGGCGCCCCGGTGGCCGGTCCCCCGCGCAGCCCGTTGATCCGCTCGATGAGCGAGGCGACCCCGGCGATGGTCAGCGCCTCGTGCGGCCGCCACGCCCCGGCCCGCCCGGAGCGCAGGAACTCGTAGCGCATCGGGTGCTGCACGTCGGTCAGGTGCAGATCCGTGAGCTGGACGAACGAGGCGAGCGCGGTGCGCCGGTCCGCGCGGCCGCCCTTGGCGCCGGTGATCTCGGTGCGGACCTCGCGGGCCCAGGCGGGGCCGTCGGCGAGCCGCCGGTAGCCGGCGGCGCCGTGTGCCGCCGAGAACGTCTCCAGCGTCGTACCGGCCGTCGAGGGCGCCGCCGGGGCCTGCACCACCCGGCGGGCCGCGGCGTGCGCGGTGGCGGGCTGGGAGGCTCCGGCCGAGCCGCTGCCGGGACCGAAGGCGATCCCCAGACCGGCCGTGGCACCGGTGGCGGTGGCGGCGGCGAGGAAGGTGCGCCGGTCGAGGGTGGCGACGGCAGCTGCGGCGGACCGTACGGACCGTATGCGGGACATGCGCGATCTCCCCGAGTGGACACGCGGTGACGGGCGGACAGCGGGGCTGTCCTCACCTCGGATCGTTGGCATCGGGGATGGCCTGGGAGTGAACGAGACGGCAACGCGGGCCGCCGATCTCCACACGTGGATCTTGGCGGGAGCAAACGGTCATCGCGCCCTTGTGAACAGGAACTCTTCCGCTCACCCGGCGTTCACCCGAGCTGGGAACCGGCCCCGCCGTGGGATAAATCACGGGACGGTAACGGACCCGCCTGAGACACTTGCCAGGAGGGTAGGCGCCTCGAACAGGCACAACCAAGGAAAAGGGCTGATATGAGGATCGGAATCGTCGGAGCGACCGGCCAGGTCGGCGGAGTGATGCGCAGGGTGCTCGCCGAGCGTGACTTCCCGGCCGAGCAGCTGCGGCTGTTCGCCTCCGCCCGCTCGGCCGGCCGTACGCTCCCGTGGCGCGGCACCGAGATCACCGTCGAGGACGCCGCCACGGCCGACTACTCCGGCCTGGACATCGTCCTGTTCTCCGCGGGCGGCGCCACCTCCAGGGCGCTGGCCGAGAAGGTCGCCGCCCAGGGTCCGGTCGTGATCGACAACTCCTCGGCCTGGCGGATGGACCCCGAGGTGCCGCTGATCGTCGCCGAGGTCAACCCGCACGCCGCGGTGGACCGCCCCAAGGGCATCATCGCCAACCCGAACTGCACCACCATGGCCGCCATGCCCGTGCTGCGCCCGCTGCACGCCGAGGCCGGGCTCACCGCCCTGGTGGCCACCACCTACCAGGCCGTCTCCGGCTCCGGGCTGTCCGGTGTGGCCGAGCTCGACGGCCAGATCCGCAAGACCGCCGACCGCGCGGCCGAGCTGACCCACGACGGCGCCGCGGTGGACTTCCCCGAGCCCGGGGTCTACGCCCGCCCGATCGCGTTCAACGTGCTCCCGATGGCCGGGAAGATCGTCGACGACGGCCGGTTCGAGACCGATGAGGAGCAGAAGCTCCGCAACGAGAGCCGCAAGATCCTGGAGATCCCGGAGCTGAAGGTGTCCGGCACCTGTGTCCGGGTCCCGGTCTTCACCGGCCACTCGCTCCAGGTGAACGCCCGCTTCGAGCGTCCGATCAGCGTGGAGCGCGCCTATGAGCTGCTGGCCGCGGCCCCGGGCGTGGCGCTCTCGGAGATCCCGACCCCGCTCCAGGCCGCCGGCCAGGACCCCAGCTATGTGGGCCGGATCCGGGTGGACGAGACGGTCGAGCACGGGCTCGCGCTGTTCCTGTCCAACGACAACCTGCGCAAGGGCGCGGCGCTGAACGCGGTGCAGATCGCCGAGCTGGTGGCGGCCGACCTGACCTGACGCCCGCGTCGAGCCCGGGAGGGGAGCGGCCGGGGCGGTCGCTCCCCTCCCGGCATCTTCCCCCTCAGTCGCCCTTTCCGCAGGTCGTTCCGTCGCGGTCGCGCCGTCGTACCCCCTCGGCAAGGGGCGTTCCCTGGTCCGCCGCGGCTTCTTGCCGTGGGGCGCGGCGGAGGGGCGTCGCCAGGCGCTCGGGCTGCCCGCGGTGCCCGCCACGGCCGTCGGCCTCGTCGCCGTGTTCGCCCTCCGCTTTCTGCCCGTGGACAAAAAGGTCTACCGGCACTGACCGTCCGACGTGCGAGGATGGCCATCCGCCTGACGCATGGCGTACCGCACATGACGAACGGGAGTTAGCCGACGTGCCTGGCACCAACCTCACAAGGGAGGAAGCGCAGCAGCGGGCGCGCCTCCTCACGGTGGACGCGTACGAGATCGAACTGGACCTGAGCGGCGCCCAGGAGGGCGGTACCTACCGCTCCGTGACCACGGTGCGCTTCGACGCCGCCGAGTCGGGCGCGGAGTCGTTCATCGACCTGGTGGCGCCCTCGGTGCACGAGGTGGTGCTCAACGGCGACGCGCTCGACCCGAACGAGGTCTTCAAGGACTCGCGGATCGCCCTGCCGGGGCTGCTGGCCGGGCGCAACGAGCTGCGGGTGGTCGCCGCCTGCGCCTACACCAACACCGGTGAGGGGCTGCACCGCTTCGTCGACCCGGTCGACCAGCAGGCGTACCTCTACACCCAGTTCGAGGTGCCCGACGCCCGCCGGGTGTTCGCCAACTTCGAGCAGCCCGACCTGAAGGCCACGTTCCAGTTCACCGTGACGGCGCCCGAGGGCTGGACGGTGATCTCGAACTCGCCGACGCCGGAGCCGAAGGACAACGTCTGGCGGTTCGAGCCGACCCCGCGCATCTCCACGTACATCACCGCGCTGATCGTCGGCCCGTACCACAGCGTGCACAGCTCCTACGAGAAGGACGGCCGCTCGGTGCCGCTGGGCATCTACTGCCGCCCCTCGCTCGCGGAGTACCTCGACTCGGACGCGATCTTCGAGGTGACGCGGCAGGGCTTCGCGTGGTTCGAGGAGAAGTTCGACTACGCGTACCCGTTCGCCAAGTACGACCAGCTGTTCGTGCCGGAATTCAACGCGGGCGCGATGGAGAACGCGGGCGCGGTGACCATCCGCGACCAGTACGTCTTCCGTTCCAAGGTCACCGACGCGGCGTACGAGGCGCGCGCCGAGACCATCCTCCACGAGCTGGCTCACATGTGGTTCGGCGACCTCGTCACCATGGAGTGGTGGAACGACCTCTGGCTGAACGAGTCGTTCGCCACCTACACCTCGATCGCCTGCCAGGCCCACGCGCCGGGCAGCAGGTGGCCGCACTCGTGGACCACCTTCGCCAACTCCATGAAGACCTGGGCCTACCGGCAGGACCAGCTGCCGTCCACCCACCCGATCATGGCCGAGATCAACGACCTGGACGACGTCCTGGTCAACTTCGACGGGATCACGTACGCCAAGGGCGCCTCGGTGCTCAAGCAGCTGGTCGCGTACGTCGGGATGGACGAGTTCTTCCGTGGCGTCCAGGCGTACTTCAAGCGCCACGCCTACCAGAACACCCGGCTGTCGGACCTGCTCGGCGCGCTGGAGGAGACCAGCGGGCGCGATCTGAAGACCTGGTCGAAGCAGTGGCTGGAGACGGCGGGCATCAATGTGCTGCGGCCGGAGATCGAGACCGACCCGAGCGGCACGGTGACCTCCTTCGCGGTGCGGCAGGAGGCCCCGGCGCTTCCCCCGGGCGCCAAGGGAGAGCCGACGCTGCGGCCGCACCGCATCGCCATCGGGCTCTACGACCTCAACCCGACCGGCAAGCTGATCCGCTCCGAGCGCATCGAGCTGGACGTGGACGGCGAGCTGACCGAGGTGCCGCAGCTGACCGGCACCAGGCGGCCCGCGGTGATCCTGCTCAACGACGACGACCTCACCTACGCGAAGGTGCGGCTGGACCCCGACTCGCTGGCCGTGGTCACCGAGCACCTGGGCGACTTCGACGAGTCGCTGCCGCGCGCGCTGTCCTGGGCCTCGGCCTGGGACATGGTCCGCGACGGCGAACTGGCCACCCGCGACTACCTCGCACTGGTGCTCTCGGGCATCGCCAAGGAGTCGGACATCGGCGTCGTCCAGTCGCTGCACCGCCAGGTGAAACTGGCCCTGGACCTGTACGCCGCGCCGGACTGGCGCGAGACGGGCCTGGCCCAGTGGACCGAGGCCACGCTGGACCATCTGCGGGCGGCGGCCCCGGGCAGCGACCACCAGCTGGCCTGGGCGCGGGCCTTCACCGCGACCGCCCGCACCGACGCACAGCTGGACCTGGTCTCCGGGCTGCTCGAGGGCACCGAGACGATCGAGGGCCTGACCATCGACACCGAGCTGCGCTGGGCGCTGCTGGAGCGGCTCGCCGCCACCGGGCGGGCGGACGAGGCCGCCATCGCGGCGGAGCTGGAGCGCGACAAGACCTCCGCGGGCGAGCGCCACGCCGCGACCGCGCGGGCCGCCCGGCCGACGCCGGAGGCCAAGGCGGAGGCGTGGGCCTCGGTCGTGGAGAGCGACAAGCTGCCCAACGCGGTACAGGAGGCGGTGATCGTCGGCTTCATCCAGACCGACCAGCGGGAGCTGCTGGCGCCGTACGCGGAGAAGTACTTCGCGGTGGCGAAGGACATCTGGAACAGCCGCAGCCATGAGATGGCGCAGCAGATCGTGGTGGGCCTCTACCCCGGGCTGCAGGTCTCGCGGGAGACCCTGGACGCCACGGACGCGTGGCTCGCGGCGGCCGAGCCGACGGCCGCGCTGCGGCGCCTGGTGACGGAGTCCCGCGCGGGCATCGAACGCGCGCTCCGGGCCCAAGCCGCGGACGCGGCCGCGGGCTGACCGGGCGCGGCGCCGTGCGAGGCCGTACGCCCCGCACGGCGCCGCGAAACCTCGTCACCGGCAACCCGTTCCCGGTGGTGGGCAACCCGTTCCCGGTGGTGGGCAACCCGTTCCCGGTGGTGGGCAACCCGTCCTGGGTGGGCACAACCCACCCACCGGGGTGCACCCGGGAGCGATGGTTCAGGCGGCACCGGCCGTTACTCGGTCAACGTTTCGTTGCCAGGTGCGGGCCGGTGGCCGGTTCGTGCCCACCCGCCCCT
>NZ_JAEEAP010000179.1 GCF_016103465.1 Streptomyces sabulosicollis | reverse complement strand
CGGTACGGCAGCGGCTTGGTGGACGACGCGGAGGGCCTGTGGGACGGCTTCGCGGACGACGTGGGGAACGGCTTCACGGACGACGTGGGGAACGGCTTCGCGGACGACGTGGGGCGCGAGGGCGGCTTGGCGGACGGCACGGACGGTCCGGACGACCCGGAGGCCCCCCACGACGGCCTGCCCAACGGTCCCGCCGTCGGCGCCGGATGTCCCGGAAGCGCGCGGAGCGCGGCCCGGTCCGGCCCCGGCGGCACCTGAGGCTCACCCGGGTCGACCAGCTCAAGCCGCAGCCCGGACGGCAGGGCCGCCGCCCCCGCGCCCGCCGGGGCCCGCAAACCGTCCTCGGACCGCAGCACCCCCAGCATCTGCCGCAGCTCCGTCAGCGCCTGCCGCCCCATGTCGCCCACCAGCGCCGCGTTCTTCGACGCCTTCTCCGGATCCTTGAGCGCCACCGCCTGCAACGCCGCCGCGTGCACCACCATCAGGCTCACCCGGTGCGCCACCACGTCGTGCATCTCCCGCGCGATCCGGGTCCGCTCCTCGTTACGGGCCCACTCGGCCCGCTCCTCCGCCCGGTCCGCGAGCAGCGAGAGCTCCCGCTCCAGACCGTCCGCCCGCTCCCGCAGGCTCTCCACCAGCCGTCGCCGCGCCCGGACGTACAGCCCCAGCAGCACCGGCGGGCCGGTCAGCCCCAGGGTGAGCACCATGGCGAACATCGGGGCCTCCCATAGGGAGGTCCCCAGACCGTTCTGCGGACTGTCCCGGCGGAGGCCGATCACCGTGACGAGGAAGCTGCCCACCGCCGCCATTCCCGCCAGCACCGCCGTGATTCGGCGCGGCACCTCGGACGAGGCGAGGGTGTAGAGCCCCACGACGCCGAGCAGCACACCCATTTCGGCGGGGGAGACCGCGATCGATATCAGCACCACGGCGATCGCCCAGCGCCGCCGCAACACCAGCGCGGCCCCGACGAGCGCCCCGATCACCACCCCGGCGGCCACCGGGATCCGGGCATCGTGGGCGAATCCGACACCCTCCGCCGCGCACTCGATCGACGACGCCACGGCGAGCAGGACATCGAGCCCCATGCTCCGCCGCCGCGCCCACCACCACGGCCCCGCGGGCGCGCCCCGCGCGCCCGCGGCCTCTTCCCCCGTCGAACTCATAGCGACCAGCCTACGGCCGGGCGCCAGCGCTTTTCCCGGTGACACGACGGCGCACAAGGGACTCGAACACCCGGCAAAGTCGCCCATTTCGCTCGAACGAATGAATCGCTCACCTTTTCGCCCCGGCGCGCCCGGATAGCGAACGACCCTGCGGTCATGAACGAACCACGGCGCCGCGACGGCGACAGCGTGGGCGGCCTGCTCGACGGGACGACCACGTTCGAAGACCTGAGGGAACGGGCGATCGCCTTACGGAGGGAAGGGCTGAGCCGCAGACAGGTCCGCGACCGGCTGAAGGTGAGCAACAACGACATCCTGAACCGCCTCCTGGAGGGCGAGCCGCCGCCCGAGTGGACCAAGCGCCCCAACGCCAAGGACGACCTGCGGGCCAGGGCGCGCGAGCTGCGACTCCAGGGGATGACCTACGACAGGATCCAACTGGAGCTCGGCTGCTCCAAGAGCTCCATCTCACTCTGGACCCGCGACCTGCCGAAACCGGACCGGCCACCCCGCACCCGGGAGGAGGCGTCGGCGATCGCCAAGCGAGGCTGGGAGGCGACGATGCGGCGGCGGGAGATCGAGCGGCAGCGGACGAAGCTCGCGGCGGCGCGGGAGATCGGCGCGATGACGGACCGGGAGCTGTTCCTGGTGGGCGTGGGGCTGTACTGGTCCGAGGGCTCGAAGAGCAAGCCCCACAACCCCGCCGAAAGGGCCATCTTCATCAACAGCGACCCCGACATGATCCAGCTCTATCTCGCATGGCTGTCCCTGCTCGACGTCGAGCCCGAACGGCTGCGCTATCGCGTAATGATCCACGAATCCGCCGAGGTCGCAGACGCGGAACGCTACTGGGCGGAGGTCATCGGCGTGGACGTCGCCGACCTCGAGAGGACAACACTGAAGAAGCACAACCCGAAGACCGTTCGCAAGAACGTGGGCGAAGGCTACCGAGGCTGCCTGGTGGTCCGCGTCCTGAAGAGCGCTGACCTATACCGTCGCATCGAAGGCTGGTGGTACGGCATAGTGGTGGGAGCCAGGTCGACGATCTAGCAGGTTGTCCGATTTGGCGCCCTTTGCCCTCCCCTGTGGTGTAATTGGCAACACGTCCGGTTTTGGTCCGGTTGTTCCAGGTTCGAGTCCTGGCGGGGGAGCCTCATATTCCGCTTCGTCCTCCGCCTTCCCGGGGCCTGACCGCCCGGCTCGGGACCCTCCTTCCTTTCCGCCCGGAAACCTCTCGGTATCCTGCGGGTGTCCACCCCCGAAGCCGAAGGGCACACCCGTGAGCGCCAACCGCCCGGCAGCCGTCGTCGTCCTCGCAGCGGGTGAGGGCACCCGCATGAAATCGGCGACCCCCAAGGTTCTGCACGCCCTCTGCGGCCGCTCCCTCGTCGGGCATGTCGTCGCCGCCTCCCGTGAGCTCTCCCCCGAGCACCTCGTGGTCGTGGTCGGCCACGCGCGGGAGCAGGTCTCCGCGCATCTGGCCGAGATCGACGCCGAGGTGCGCACCGCCGTCCAGCACGAGCAGAACGGCACCGGGCACGCCGTCCGGATGGGTCTCGAGGAGCTGTCCGACAGCGGGGTCGCCCTCGACGGCACCGTGATCGTCGTCTGCGGTGACACCCCGCTGCTGACCGGCGGGACGCTCCAGCGGCTCGCCGCGGCGCACACCGGCGACGGCAACGCCGTGACCGTGCTGACCGCCGAGGTCCCCGACGCCACCGGCTACGGCCGGATCGTGCGGGAGGACGCGACCGGCGCCGTCACCGCGATCGTGGAGCACAAGGACGCGACCGACGCGCAGCGCGCGATCCGCGAGATCAACTCCGGGGTCTTCGCCTTCGACGCCCAGCTGCTCACCGACGCCCTCGGCAAGGTGCGCACCGACAACAGCCAGGGCGAGGAGTACCTCACCGATGTGCTCGGCATCCTGCGCGAGGCCGGGCACCGGGTGGGCGCCTGTGTGGCGGGCGATCACCGCGAGATCGTCGGGATCAACAACCGCGTCCAGCTGGCCGAGGCCCGCAGGCTGCTGAACGACCGGTTGCTGGAGCGCGCGATGCTGAGCGGGGTGACCGTCGTCGACCCCGCCACCACCTGGATCGACGTGACCGTCACCTTCGAGCCGGACGCGCTGGTCCATCCGGGCACCCAGCTGCTGGGGGCCACCCATCTGGCCACGGACGCCGAGGTCGGGCCCAACTCCCGGCTCACCGACACCACCGTCGGCCGGGGCGCGGTCGTCTCGTTCACCGTCGCGGAGGGCGCGGAGATCGGCGCGGGGGCGAATGTGGGGCCGTACGCGTATCTGCGCCCCCGGACCCGGCTGGGGGCCAAGGCCAAGGCGGGCACGTACGTGGAGATGAAGAACGCCACGATCGGCGAGGGCACCAAGGTGCCGCATCTGTCCTATGTGGGCGACGCCACGATCGGCGAGCAGACCAACATCGGCGCCGCGAGTGTCTTCGTGAACTACGACGGCGTGAACAAGCACCACACCACCATCGGCAGCCACTGCCGGACCGGGGCCGACAACATGCTTGTGGCTCCCGTCACGATCGGGGACGGCGCTTACACCGCCGCCGGATCGGTCATCACCAAGGATGTGCCCCCGGGCTCGCTCGCCGTCGCACGCGGACAGCAGCGGAACATCGAGGGCTGGGTCGCCCGCAAGCGCCCCGGAAGTGCCGCGGCGCGCGCCGCCGAGGCCGCTCGTCGGGAGGACGAGGGCCAGCAGTGACATGTGCACAGGTACGCCGTGCGGGGCGTACGGTGAGAAGTGCACCAAAGTGACATCCAAGGAGACTTGTTGTGACCGGGATCAAGACGACCGGCGAGAAGAAGCTGATGCTCTTCTCCGGCCGCGCCCACCCCGAGCTGGCCGAGGAGGTCGCCCATGAGCTGGGCGTCAGCTTGGTCCCGACCAAGGCATTCGACTTCGCCAACGGCGAGATCTACGTCCGCTTCCAGGAGTCGGCGCGCGGTGCCGACTGCTTTTTGATCCAGAGCCACACGACTCCGATCAATAAGTGGATCATGGAGCAGCTCATCATGATCGATGCGTTGAAGCGGGCCTCCGCGCGCTCGATCACGGTGATCGTTCCGTTCTACGGCTACGCCCGTCAGGACAAGAAGCACCGTGGCCGTGAGCCGATCTCGGCGCGGCTGATCGCCGACATGCTGAAGACGGCGGGTGCCGACCGGATCCTCACGGTCGATCTGCACACCGACCAGATCCAGGGCTTCTTCGACGGTCCGGTGGACCACCTCTTCGCGCTGCCGGTGCTCGCGGACTACGTGGGCGCCAAGGTCGACAAGTCCAAGCTCACCGTGGTCTCGCCGGACGCCGGCCGGGTTCGGGTCGCGGACCGCTGGTGCGACCGGCTGGGCGCGCCGCTGGCGATCGTGCACAAGCGGCGGGACCCGGACGTGGCCAATCAGGTCACGGTGCACGAGGTGGTCGGCGATGTGCGGGGCCGGGTGTGTGTGCTGGTCGACGACATGATCGACACCGGTGGCACCATCTGCGCGGCGGCGGAGGCGCTGTTCGCCAACGGCGCGGAGGACGTGATCGTGACCGCCACCCACGGTGTGCTGTCGGGTCCGGCCGCCGACCGGCTGAAGAACTCCAAGGTCAGCGAGTTCGTCTTCACCAACACCCTGCCGACTCCCCATGAGGTGGAGCTGGACAAGGTGACGGTGCTGTCGATGGCGCCCACGATCGCCCGCGCGGTGCAGGAGGTCTTCGAGGACGGCTCGGTGACCAGCCTGTTCGAGGAACAGGCGTGAGCGGCTTAACCTCCCCGGATCGCAAGCTGGAGGCCACTCCCGTCAGGGGGTGGCCTCAGCCATTGGTAGAATCGTGGGGTTGCTCGGCGAGGGAGGCCGCGTCTTACCGCGGCTGTCCGTTATCGACGCGCTCTTCGTAGCAGGTCTGTCGTGGGCCGGGTGACGCCCACACACCGTAAACGATCTACGAGGAGTGCCTCATGGCCGAGGTCAAGATCTCCGCTAAGCCCCGCACCGAGTTCGGCAAGGGCGCGGCTCGCCGTACCCGTGCCGCCGACCGCGTTCCCGGCGTGGTTTACGGCCACGGCGTCGACCCGCTGCACGTCACGCTGCCGGCGCACGACCTGCTGATGGCGCTGAAGACCCCGAACGTGCTGATCCGTCTGGACGTCGAGGGCGGCAAGGACGAGCTGGTCATCCCGAAGGCCGTGCAGCGCCACCCGATCAAGATCGGCGTTCTGGAGCACGTCGACCTGCTGCTGGTGAAGAAGGGTGAGAAGGTCACCGTCGAGGTGCCGATCCTCACCGAGGGTGACCTGGCCCCGGGCGGCAACCTGCTCGAGCACCTGCTGAACGCCCTGCCGGTCGAGACCGAGGCGACCCACATCCCGGAGTCGGTCACCGTCTCCATCGCGGGTCTGGACGCGGGTGCCACCATCCACGCCAAGGACATCACCCTCCCCGCGGGCACCACGCTGGCCGTCGAGGAGGACACGGCCGTGCTGCAGGTGGTCGCCGCCCAGGCCGAGGCTCCCGCCGAGGAGGGCGCCGAGGGCGAGGGCGAGGGCGCCGAGGCGTAATCTGCGGCTGCCCCCTTTCGCTGCTCCGGCCGCCGTCCCGCCCTCTGGGGTGCGGGGCGGCGGCCGTCCTCAAGGAGAGACATCCAGATGACGGACGACACGAGCCCCTGGCTTGTGGTGGGCCTCGGCAACCCCGGTGGCGAGTACGCGGGCAACCGCCACAACGTCGGCTTCATGGTGGCCGATCTGCTGGCCGAGCGGATGGGCGCCCGCTTCAAGGCGCACAAGGCGCGGGCCCAGGTCGTCGAGGGCCGGGTGGGTCCGCCGGGGCCGGCGAGCCGCCGGGTCGTGATCGCCAAGCCGATGTCGTTCATGAACCTTTCGGGCGGACCGGTGACCGCGCTGCGTGACTTCTACAAGGTGCCGGTCGGTCATGTCGTGGCTGTCCATGATGAATTGGACATCGATTACGGCGCGCTGCGGTTGAAGATCGGCGGGGGTGACAATGGCCACAACGGGCTGAAGTCGATCACCAAATCGCTGGGTGCGGACTACTGCCGGGTGCGCTTCGGAATCGGTCGCCCGCCGGGCCGGATGGATGTCGCGGCGTTCGTGCTGAAGGACTTCTCCGCTGCGGAGCGCAGGGAGTTGGACTACTTCGTGGACCGCGCGGCGGACGCCGTGGAGACGCTCATCGCGGACGGGCTGGAGCGTGCGCAGGGGACGTACAACTCCTGAAAAACGCCGTTCGCCCGGTTGTTCGGCGGAAGGTTGACCGGCGGCCCCGGGATGGCGAGGATCGCCGCCATGGCTTCCACCGGTGTGACCAAGCGCAGCCGTACGCGGCGGGCGGGCGAGAGCGCGTACGGGGTTCTGTTGCTGGCGAAGAACGTGGCCATGGCGCTTGTCGCGCTGCTGATCCTGGTCGCCGGGGTGTGGTCCTCCTGGGGTGACGCCAAGCCGACGATGCTGACCAAGGGGCACGAGCGCGGCACCGTCACGGTCTCCGACTGCGGCGACGAATGGTGCACCGGCTCCTTCACCCCGGCCGACGCGGGCGGCGAGTCCCATGGCCGGGTGCGGATCGACGAGGCGGTCACGAACGGGACGGGCGACCGGGTGCCGGTGATTCTCAAGCCCGGCACGGACCATGCCGTCCGCACCGGTGCCGCCGGCATCTTCCACGCCTGGGTCCCCTTCGGCGGCGCCCTCCTCCTCACCTCCCTGATCGTCGCGGGCGGCCTCGGCCTACGCCGCACGGGCTGGGCCATGGGCCTGCTGGGCGCGGCCCTCCTGGGCGCGTCCTTCGCCACGCTTACGCTGTAGCGCTCACCGGGTGCCCCCGCTGCGTCCGTCCCCGCTTCGTCCCGGGACCACCCCACCGTCGTGGTGCGCCCCGGTTGGCTCGGGCAGTTCGGCACCGCCGGACACCACCGTCGGGGTCCTCGCCGTCGCGGCGGGGAAGAAAAGCCGCACCCGGCGGGGAAGTCCCCCTGGCAGGGAAGTCCCATCCCTGGCTGGGAATGCGTGCCGGTCAGCGGCGCAGCACACGCAGGCAGTTCGGCACCGCCGGACACCACCGTCGGGGTCCTCGCCGTCGCGGCAGGGAAGAAAAGCCGCACCCGGCGGGGAGTCCCGCCAGGGGGCGTGGCAGCGGCGGAGGCTGCTGCCTGGGGGCCCGGGGGCGGAGCCCCCGGGAACCTCATTGGCCACACCCACGGGGCGGGGCCCCGCCCCGTGGGTCACGCCGTCGTCAGCCCGTGTTGCGGAGGCCCGCGGCCACGCCGTTGACCGTGAGGAGGAGGGCGCGGGCGAGCAGCGGGTCGGGGTCCTCGCCGCGCTCGCGCGCGGTGCGCTGCCGGTGGAGCAGCGTCACCTGCAGGTACGAGATCGGGTCGAGGTAGGCGTCCCGGACGTGGAAGGTCTGCTTCAGCACCGGGTTGGAGTCGAGGAGTTCCCGCTCACCGGTGATCCGCAGCACCTCCCGCACCGTCAGTGCGTGCTCCTGCTGGATCACGTCGAAGACGTGCTTCAGCTCGTCCGGGACGAGCGTGTCGACGTAGTGCCGGGCGATCCGCAGGTCCGTCTTGGCCAGCGTCATCTCGACGTTGGACAGGAAGTTGCGGAAGAAGTGCCAGTGCTGGTGCATTTCGTCGAGGACGGTGTCCAGCCCGGCCTCGCGGGCGGCCTTGAGGCCGGAGCCGACGCCGAACCAGCCGGGCACGATCTGCCGGGACTGGGTCCAGCCGAAGACCCACGGGATGGCCCGCAGTCCGTCGAGGCCGGCGCCGGAGTCGGGGCGGCGGGAGGGCCGGGAGCCGAGGTGGAGCTCGGCGAGCTGGTCCACCGGCGTGGAGGCGAAGAAGTACGCGGGCAGGTCGGGGTCGTCGACGAGCGCGCGGTAGGCGCCGTGCGCGGCCTCGGAGACGGTTTCCATGGCCGCGTCCCAGCGGGCGAGCGCCTCGTCCGACTGGCGCGGGGCGGTGTGCAGGGCCGACGCCTGGAGGGTGGCGGCCACCGTCAGTTCCAGGTTCTCGCGGGCCAGCGAGGGCACGAGGTACTTGTCGGAGATGACCTCGCCCTGCTCGGTGACCTTGATCTCGCCCTCGAGGGTGCCCCACGGCTGCGCGAGGATCGCGTCGTGGGTGGGGCCGCCGCCGCGGCCGACGGTGCCGCCGCGGCCGTGGAAGAGCCGCAGCCGTACGCCGTGCCGGTGGGCGACGTCGCGCAGCAGCCGCTGGGCGCGGTGGATCTCCCACTGCGAGGTGGTGATGCCGCCGAACTTGGAGGAGTCGGAGTAGCCGAGCATGACCTCCTGGACGTCGCCGCGGAGGACGACGAGCCGCCGGTAGGAGGGGTCGGCGAGCATCTCGTCGAGGAGCTTGTCGGCGATCTTGAGCTCTTCGGTGGTCTCCAGCAGCGGAACGATGCCGATCTTGGCCCAGCCCGCGTGGAGGTCGATCAGCCCGGCCTCGCGGGCGAGGACGGCGGCGGCGAAGACGTCGTCGGAGCCCTGGCACATGGAGATGATGTAGGACTCGACGATGTCGGGGCCGAAGCGCTCGAAGGACTCGCGAATGGTGTGGAAGACGCCGAGGGTCTTGGCGCCCGCGGCGTCCAGCGGCGCGGGGGTGGGCGCGAGGGGGCGCCGGGAGCGCAGCTCCTTGGCGAGCAGCTTGCGGCGGTAGTCGCGCGGCATGTCGGCGTAGCGCCAGGACTCCTCGCCGAGCCGGTCGAAGAGCTGGCCGAGGGCGTGGTGGTGGGCGTCGGCGTGTTCCCGGACGTCCATGGTGGCGAGCTGGAGGCCGAAGGCGGCGAGGGTGCGGATGGCGCGTTCGAGCCGGCCGTCGGCGATGAGCCGGCCGCGGTGGGCGCGCAGGGACTCCTGGATGAGGTGGAGGTCGGCGAGGAGCTCGCCGGAGCCGAGGTAGTCGCGGCCGGGCTGGTGGGGGGTGTCCCCGGCGAGCCGCTCGCGGGTGTTGACGAGCTTCTGCCGCATGCAGGTGGCCTTGAGCCGGTAGGGCTCCTCGGCGTTGAGCCGCTTGTAGCGCGGGCTGATCTCGGGCAGCAGTTCGAGGTCGCGCTGGAGGGAGGCGAGGAGTTCCTCGGAGGCGCCGGTGTTGCGGATGGAGCTGGAGAGCGCGGCGCGCAGCTCGTCGACGATCTGCAGCGCGTCGGTGATGCCGTGCTCGTGCTGGAGGATCAGGACGTCGCGGGTGACCTCGGGGGTGACGTTGGGGTTGCCGTCGCGGTCGCCGCCGATCCAGGTCCCGAAGGTGAGCGGGCGGGTGGTGGCGGGCAGTTCGACGCCCACGCGCTCGAGCTCCGCGGCGAGGTCTTCGAGGACGTCGCCGACGGCACCGGCGTGCAGTTCGTCGAGGTAGTAGATGGCGTTGCGGGCCTCGTCGGCGGGTTCGGGGCGGGCGACCCGCAGCTCGTCGGTCTGCCAGAGCAGGTCGATGCTCTCGGCGAGCCGCAGGTCGGCGCGGCGGGCGTCGCCGCCGACGGCGAGGGTGTCGAGCAGCTCGGCGATGCGTCGGAGCTTGGTGAGGACGGTGCGGCGGGCGGCTTCGGTGGGGTGGGCGGTGAAGACGGGGCGCACGCCGAGGTGGGCGACGGTCTCCCGGAGGTGCTCGGGGTCGGCGTCCTTGAGCTGGTCGGCGGTGCGGGCGAGGATGCCGCCCTCGGCGGCGCGGCGGGCGCGCAGCTCGCGGCCGCGGTGCACCTGTTCGGTGACGTTGGCCAGGTGGAAGTAGGTGGAGAAGGCGCGGACCAGCTTGGCGGCGGTCTGCAGATCGGTGGAGCCGAGCAGCTCGGCCGCGGCCTCGCCGTCACTGCGGGTGAGGGCGCGGACGCGCTCGACGAGTTCGAGGAGGTCGGGCCCCTCCTGTCGGACGAGGGTCTCGCCGAGCAGATCGCCCAGTCGGCGGATGTCGGCACGCAGGGCGGCGTTGGTGTGGTCGGCACTGCTCACAGGTGCGGGCTCCTTGCAGTGAACGGGGTTCGAAGCGCGGCATCAGAGCGTGTGCGGCGGGCGCCGCGGGCTGCTGACCCGGTGCTTTCGGCCATGTGCGGACCGCGCTGTCCGACGCCCACCAGGATAGGCGGCACGACCCCGGGTGGGACCAGAGCCCTATTGCCCCGCTTCCCGGCCCTGCCATACTTACGACGCCGTAGGTTACGGATCCGTAGCCATGCCCCCGAGCCCCACGAGGGATCCCATGACTGCAAGCCCCGACGTGGTCAACGACACGCCGAAGGCCCAGGAGGCCGCGCTTCCCTCCGCCACGCTCGGCGGGGACAGCAAGCGTTCCATCGAACAGATCACCCTTCTCCTGTTCATCACCGTCCCCTTCGTCGCGCTGGTCGCGGCGATCCCCCTGGCCTGGGGCTGGGGGGTCAGCTGGCTGGATCTGGCGCTGCTGGTGTCGATGTACTACATCGGCTGCCACGGCATCACGATCGGCTTCCACCGTTACTTCACCCATGGCTCGTTCAAGGCGAAGCGGCCGCTGCGGATCGCGCTGGCGATCGCGGGATCGCTGGCCGTGGAGGGACCGCTGGTCCGCTGGGTGGCCGATCACCGCAAGCACCACAAGTTCTCCGACGCGGAGGGCGACCCGCACTCCCCGTGGCGGTACGGCGAGACCGTCCCGGCCCTGCTGAAGGGGTTGTGGTGGGCGCATATCGCCTGGATGTTCGACGAGGAGCAGACGCCGCAGCAGAAGTACGCCCCGGATCTGATCAAGGACGGGGCCATTCGGGCGATCTCCCGGCAGTTCGTGGTGTGGACCGTGGTCTCGCTGATGCTGCCGCCGGTGATCGGCGGACTGGTGACCTGGTCCTGGCAGGGCGCGGCGACCGCCTTCTTCTGGGGGTCCCTCGTCCGGGTGGCCTTGCTGCACCATGTGACCTGGTCGATCAACTCGATCTGCCACGCGGTGGGCAAGCGCCCGTTCAAGTCGCGGGACCGCTCCGGCAATGTGTGGTGGCTCGCGGTGCTCTCGTGCGGTGAGTCCTGGCACAACCTGCACCACGCGGACCCGACCTGTGCCCGGCACGGGGTGATGCGGGGGCAGCTGGATTCCAGCGCCCGGATCATCCGCTGGTTCGAGAAGGCGGGCTGGGCGTATGACGTCCGGTGGTCGAGCCAGGACCGTATCGACGCCCGCCGTCAGGGGGAGACCGCCGGAGCGGCATGATGGAGGACGTGGCGACCGACAGTAGTACCAGCGGTGAAAAGGACCGGCCGCGCCGGGCCGGCCGGCCCTCCGGATCCGGGGCCCGGCGGCCCCGCCGGGTCCGGATGACCGGTAAGGAGCGCCGGGAGCAGCTGCTGGACATCGGTCGCACGCTCTTCGCCGAGCGCGGCTTCGAGGGCACCTCGGTGGAGGAGATCGCGGCGAAGGCCGGGGTCTCCAAGCCGGTGGTGTACGAGCACTTCGGCGGCAAGGAGGGGCTGTACGCGGTCGTGGTGGACCGCGAGATGCGGCGGATGCTCGACATGGTGACCACGTCGCTGACCGCGGGCCATCCGCGGGAGCTGTGCGAGCAGGCCACCTTCGCCCTCCTGGACTACATCGAGGAGTACACGGACGGCTTCCGCATCCTCGTCCGGGACTCCCCCGTCGCCCAGTCGACGGGCACCTTCGCCTCCCTGATCAGCGATATCGCCACCCAGGTGGAGGACATCCTGGGCCTGGAATTCAAGGCCCGCGGCTTCGATCCCAAGCTGGCCCCCCTCTACGCCCAGGCCCTGGTGGGCATGGTCGCCCTGACCGGCCAGTGGTGGCTGGACGTCCGCAAGCCGAAGAAGGCCGAGGTCGCCGCCCACCTGGTGAACCTGGCCTGGCACGGGCTGGACGGCCTGGAGCAGAAGCCGCGCCTGATAGGCCACCGCAAGTCCTGACCTCCCGGGGCTGGTCCGCGCGTCCCCCCTGTCGGGATGATGGGGGCCAACGGGCGGGGGGAGTGCGGGACATGAGCACGGGGGAGCGGTCCGAGGCGCGTCGGCAGGCGGTGGCCGTGGGGCCGGGCGTCTGTCATGCGCTCGGCCTGATGATGCTGGCCATCACGGAGTGGGTGCGCGCCGACCTGAAGGACGCGACGTCGTTGGCGTCGCGCGCCTATGTGAAGGACATGATCGAGTTCGCGGGCTCGCTGGCCGACACGGACTGGTACAAGCCCGTCGTCGATCTGTACGACAAGGTCTCCTTCGGTGAGCCGCGGGCCGCCCTGTGGGCGGCTGTGTTCATGGCGCTCGTCGTGCGGCTGAACCGCTACGGGCCGGAGGAGGGCCAGCGGCTGCTGTCCTGGGTGGCCGCCGGGTACAGCCTGCTGGCCACGCTGGCCCTCCTGCCGTATCTGGCCGCCCCGGGAGTCGGCGTCGTCCTGCTGCTGGCGCTGAGCGGGGGCCTGGTGAACGTGGCGACCCGCTGAGCGGTCAGCCCTGGTACACCATGGTGCACAGCAGGGTCCGGCCGCCGTTGACCCGCCACGACCAGTAGTACGTACGGTCGCCCTGGACCCGGGCGCAGTTCGCCGAGGAGGCGTTCGCCGGGGCCTTGTAGACACCGGTGATGTGCAGAATCCGGTTGTACCGGGCCGGGACCCGCTTCGCGTCGCAGTCCACCACGGTCATCAGCCCGGCGTTCATCCGCGCCTGCTGCCCGCTGCCCGTCTGCTTGGCCAGCAGGCAGTACCCCACCGTGAACTGGCGGGTCAGGCACAGGGCGGTGGTCCGCCCTCGCGCGGTGTACGCCATGTAGTCCTGCCCCGGCCCCCGCGGACAGGCCCCGCCGCCGTTCCGCACCGCGCTCACCCACGTGAAGGCCCGTCCGGCGTCGCAGTCGACCGGGGAAGGCATCCGGGTGTTGTAGTCGCCGTACCCGGTGTCGTACACGGCGAGGCAGTCACCCGGGCTCACCGCCCGGTACGCCTCCTCGGTGGGATCCGGCGCCACGGTGGGCGTGGCGGGCCGGGTCTCGACCGGCCGTCCTCCTCCCCCGCTGCCGCCGGAGCCGTACCCGGGCAGCGAGGCGCTGGGGACCCCCGAGGGAATGCCGCTGGGGAGCCCGCCGGGGAGCCCGCCGGGACTCGTCGGCGGGGGTGAGGCTCCGCCGGACGGGAGGGCGATGCCCGTGAAGGAGGTCTTGTCGTCCCCCTCGACCACCTGCGGCAGCACGAGCACGGCGAACGCGAGGGCGGCGGCCACCAGGATCCAGATGCCGCGCTGCCGCTGCTCCTCGCCGTCCCCGCCCCTGCCCGGATCCGCCCCACCCGACGCGCTGCTCATGGCTCTCCCCCGAGAAACGTGGCCACGGTTGTGCTGTTCGGCTGTGCTTGTCCAGCGCGTCAACGGTCTCATGACGCGTCGATTCAGGGGAGGTGTCTGCGCACGCGGCGCCGGGCGGGGCCGCGTCCTGACTACGGTCCGGCCGCGCCGGTGGGGTTCCGGGAGGGGCGGGTGACGGCCCAGGCCGCCTCGATCATCGGGAAGATCTCATCGAGTGCGGCCTCCGGCTCGGCCGCCTCCCGGGCCAGCGCATAGGCGTCGATCACGAACCTCGCGATCGTCCGGCAGACCGTCGTGGTCCGTCGCAGGCCGGGATCGGCGGCCATGGCCGCTGCCAGCGACTCCGCGTGGCGCAGCCTCATCGACTCCTCGTACTCCCGCAGGGCGGGTGTTCCGTCGACCATGCGCCAGATCGGGGCGGCGCGGTCCGCCGTGCAATGCCGCACCAGGGCCTCGATCTCGCGGCGCAGCGCGGGGATGAGCGGCTCGTGCGGCGCCCGGTCGGTGACCGCCCGTGTGAGGCGTTGCTCGAAGTCCTGGTCCCGCTCGAACACCAGGGCCTCTTTCGAGGCGAAGTGGGAGAAGAGCGTGGTGACGGCCACGTCGGCCTCAGCGGCCACGTCACGGATGCCCACCGCGTCGTACCCGCGCTCCAGGAAGAGCCGCAGGGCGGCATCGGCGATCTTCTGGCGGGTCGCGGCCTTCTTGCGCTCACGGCGTCCTGGCGGCACGGTCATGCCCTGACGCTATCAAATCCAAATCCGAAACGATTCCAAAACACTAACCGTTAGTGCTACGGTCGGCCGCATGAAGAAAGTGAGCTTCGCCGAGTTCGGCGGTCCGGACGTGCTGCGACTGGTGGACGCCGAGGAGCCCCACGCGGGCCCCGGCCGGATACGCATCGCGGTGCGGGCGGCGGGTGTGAACCCCGTCGACTGGAGGATCCGTGAAGGCCAGGTGCTGCAGGCCCATCCGATCGAGTTGCCCTCCGGAGTGGGGCTGGACGCCTCCGGGGTGGTGGACGAGGTCGGCGAGGGCGTCGAAGGGGTCAAGGTCGGCGACCATGTGTTCGGCGAAGGCTCGAGCACCTATGCCGAGTTCGCCCTGCTGTCGGCCTGGGCCCGGATGCCCGAGGGCCTGACGTTCGAAGAGGCGGCCGGATACCCCTCCGTGGTGGAGACCGCGCTGCGCGTCATCCGGGAGGTCGGTGTGCGGCCCGGGCAGACGCTGCTGGTCAGCGGTGCGTCCGGGGGAGTCGGATCGGCGGTGCTGCAGATCGCCCGCGACCGCGGCATCAGGGTGATCGGCACCGCCGGGGCCGCGAACCAGGACTATCTGCGTGGCCTGGGTGCCCTCGCCACGACGTACGGCGATGGCTGGGTCGGGCGGGTGCGGGAGCTCGGCCATGTCGACGCGGCTCTCGATCTGGCCGGCTCGGGCGTGATCCGCGAACTCGTCGAGCTGACCGGGGACCCTCGGAAGGTGATCTCCATCGCCGATCTCGCCGCGCCGGAGCTCGGCGTCCGGTTCTCCGGCGTGGCCGGGAGCGTGCCGGAAGCGCTCGCCGAGGCCGTCGACCTCATCTCGCGGGGAAAGCTCCACATCCCGGTCGAGAAGTCGTACCCGCTCGCCGAGGCCGCGGCGGCGCACATCGACAGCGCCGCGGGCCACACGCGCGGGCGGCGGGTCCTGGTCGTCTGAACACCGCCCTGGCGCCCGTCCGGCTCCGCGATGTCACACCGCCGCTTCCCCTCCGAGGATCCGGTCGGCGGAAGTCCGGGTCGATGCCCAGGTGCAGCTGGACCGGGCCGCAGGCGAACCACAGCCGCCGTTGGCCGCGAGGGCGGCCGGTTTGGGGATTTCGGTCATGCCGAGCACCTCACCGTAGTAGGCGCGCAGGGCGGGCTCGGTGTGCGGCGGGGCGAGCTGGACGTGGTCCAGGGTGTGATCACCGGTGGGCCTTGTGGGCGACGACGAAGATGCGGCGGAAGGGGAAGGCCGTGCCGTGGGGGGCGGAGG
>NZ_JAEEAP010000178.1 GCF_016103465.1 Streptomyces sabulosicollis | reverse complement strand
CCGCCCCACCGCCCACACCTCGGCCCAGCCCGTGGACGACGCCCCGTCCCTCGCCCGGCAGCTGGCCGTTCTCGATCCGGCCCAGCGGCACCAGCGCCTCACCGAACTCGTCCGCGCCGAAGCCGCGGCCGTCCTCGGCCACGCCACCTCGGACGCGGTGGGGCCGGACGACCCCCTCTTCGAGATCGGCTTCGACTCGCTGACCGCGGTGGAACTGCGCAACCGCCTCAACGCGGCCACCGGCCTCCAGCTCGCCGCGGCGATGCTGTTCGACTACCCGACCCCGTCGATGGCCGCCGAACACCTCCAGGAGCAGCTCGCGCTGGACGCGACCACCACGGACCCGAAGGTGGCGGCCCGGGAGGCGGCGGAAGACGACGACCAGAGCACGGAGAGGTGACACACAGCATGTTCGACGTGGCGAAGTACCTACGGCGCATCGGGGTGGAGGGAACGCCCGCACCGACCCTGGACACCCTCCGTCATCTGCACAAACGGCATCTCATGGCGGTTCCGTACGACAACTCCACGGCCCCCGACCGGCTCCCGGCCTCGCGGCACCTGACGAACGTCCCGCTGGACGTGGTGTTCGAGCACGTGGTGACCGAGGGGCATGGCGGAGTGTGCTACGAGCTCAACCGGCTGTTCCACACGCTGCTGGCGGAGCTCGGCTACGACGTGCGCATGGTGGCGGCGGCGGTGCGGCAGGCGAACGGGACCTTCGGCCCGGAGCGGGAGCACACCTTCGACCTGGTCCTCCTCGAGGGGCAAACCCACCTGGTGGACGTCGGCTTCCCCGGACCGTCGTACTCGGAGCCGCTGTACCTGTCCGAGGAGGAGCAGCACCAGTACGGCTGTGCCTACCGCGTGACCGAGCACGACGGCTATCGGGTGGTGGAACGGCGGCCCAAGGAGAGCGACTGGCAGCCGGTGTACCGGTTCCGGCCGGAGCTGGCCGATCCGTCCGGCTGGGACGCGGTGCGGCTGGACAGCCTGGACGACTACGCACAGGACTCGGTGCTCGCCGGAACCACCTTCCGCAGCCGGGCCACGGACAACGGAAAGATCGTGCTGATCGGCAGGCGCTGCTTCACGGTCGAGGACGGGGTGGAGCACACCAAGGTGCTGGTGAAGGCGGACGAGTTCCAGGACGTGGTCGATCTGATCCTGGCGGGCGCATGAGCGGGAAGGGGACGGCGGTGGACACCGCACGGGAAACGGACGGCCTCGGAACCGAGGTGCTGATCGTCGGATACGGACCGGTGGGCCAGCTGCTGTCGGTGCTGCTGGCCCAGCGCGGCCGGCGGGTGACGGTGGTGGAGCGCTGGCCGGAGCCGTACCGGCACCCCCGGGCGGTCGGCTTCGACAGTGAGGCCGCGCGCATCCTGGCCTCGGCCGGGATCGGCGACTCGCTCGACAAGTTCACCGAACCCGCGCGGGACCACGCCTGGCAGAACACGAAGGGCGAGACGCTGATCGACCACGAGGTGGCCGACCGGGGGCACTGCACCTGGCCGGAGGCGCTGTCGGCCTATCAGCCCGCCCTGGAGTCCGCGCTGATCGAGCACGGCGCCACGCTGCCGCCCCTGCGGGTGCTGCGCGGGTACGAGGCGGTGGGGCTCGCGGACGACGGCGACCACGTGACCTTGACCGTGGTCGGCCCGGACGGGGAGAAGACGGACCTCACCGCGCTGTGGGTGGTCGGCTGCGACGGCGCGAACAGCCTGGTGCGGTCGGGTGTCGGCACCACGATGACGGACCTCGACTTCTCGTACGACTGGCTGATCTGCGATGTGCGGTTGCACGAGCACCGCGAGTTCCGGCCGAACAACCTGGAGATCTGCGATCCGGCGCGGCCGCGGACCGCGGTGTCCGCGGGCCCCGGCCACCGCCGGTACGAGTTCATGCGGGTGCCCGCGGACGACCCCGGGCACTTCGGCACCGTGGAGAGCGCCTGGGAGCTGCTGCGGCTGTTCGATGTGACGCCCGACAACGGCGTCCTCGACCGGCACGCGGTCTACACCTTCCAGGCCCGCTGGGCGGAGCGCTGGCGGGCCGGACGGCTGCTGCTGGCGGGGGACTCGGCGCACCTCATGCCGCCGTTCGCGGGGCAGGGCATGTGCTCCGGATTCCGTGACGCGGCCAATCTGGCCTGGAAGCTCGACCTGGTCCTGGGCGGACACGCGGCGCCGACGCTGCTGGACACCTACACCACCGAGCGCCGGGCGCATGTGCGGCACGCGGTGGAGATGTCGGTGGGCCTGGGCCGGGTGGTGTGCATGGCGGACCCGGCCGCGGCGGCGGACCGCGACGCGGCGATGCTGGCCGCGCGCAAGCGCAACATCGGCCCGAGTGCCGCCCGGCGGTCCGTGGTGAAGCCGCTGGTGGACGGTTTGCTGCGCCGGGACGACCGGGGCCACCCGGCCCCGTACGCCGGACAGGCGGGCCCCCAGTGGCGAGTGGGCCGCGCGGGGGCCACCGGCCTGTTCGACGACGTGGTGGGCACCGGTTTCGTCCTCCTCCACGCCGACGACGTGGTCCCGGCACTGGACGCGCGGCGCCTGACGTTCCTCGACAGCATCGGCACCCGGCTGGTGCGCATGGTCCCCGCGGACACACCCACGTCCGCCCTGGGGCCACGGGACGCGCTGGACGTCGAGGACCGCTACCTGCCCTACCTGTCGGAGATGGACGCCCTGGCGGTCCTGGTACGCCCGGACTTCTACCTGTTCGGCATCGCGAGGGACGAGGGCGAACTCGCCGCCCTGGTGGACGACTTGGCCAGTCAACTGAGTCCGGCCCACGCCCCGTCGTGAGGTCCCCCCTCCCCGGACATGACCGGTCCCTTCCCCCGAGTGACGGAGGAAGGGACCGGTCGGTTTTCAGGAGGCGCCCCGAAGGGGCGCGGCCGGGGGCGCCGGCCGAGCGATCAGGTGTCCGAGGTGACGCTCTGCCCCGTCCGTGCCGCGCGGCGGCGTTCGTCGCCCGCCTTGACCAGGGCGTATCTGATGGCCAGGGCCGCCGCGTTGACCGCGTGGAGCGCTTCCTGGGCGCCGGTGTCCGGGGCTTCCTGGCCGGTGGCGGCGGCCGAGGTGCACTGGGCGGCCTCCAGGCAGGCCAGGCACGCTTCCACGAGGGGGTCCGGGCGGGAGCCGGACCGGCCGAGATCCGTCAGCAGCCGGGTGATCTCCCGGTGCACTTCGGTGATCGGGTCCGCCACCATCAGCTCAGCGCTCCCGTGCGGTGTCGTCCGCCGACGGCCCGGGGTCCCCGGCCGGGACCAGGGTGAGGAACCGCTGTTCCCACAGGGCGAACACCTCGGTGGCCAGTGCCTCCGACAGCCCGCCCGCGACGGTCTTGGCCAGGTCCCCGAGCGTGGTGGTGCCGTCCACCGCGCCGAGCAGTTCGTACAGCTCGGGCGACAGCTTCACGGACGGGCCGCCGTCGTAGTCGAGGGAGATCTCGTGGGTCTTCGCCCCCGCCGCGGCGCCCGGACCGGCCGCCCTGCGCTCGACCAGCCGGGTCACCGGGCGGAAGCGCGGCACCAGGACGCCCAGGTCGGGCGAGGGTTTGGCGCGCACCAGGCAGTCCTCCACCACCAGGGCGTCGAGGTCGGTGGTGAGGAAGCTGGTCACCACGTCGTCGAGGCTCTGCACGATGGGTTCGGCGTTGTTGTTGAAGGAGGTGTTGAGGAGCACCGGGGTGCCGGTCAGCTCGCCGAACCGCCGCACCAGGCGGTGGAACCGCTCGCCCGACTCGGCCGAGACGACCTGCACCCGGGCGGTGCCGTCCACGTGGGTGACCGCGCCGAGTTCCGTACGCCGCTCCGGCAGCACCGGCACCACGAAGGACATGAACTCGTGGTGGCCCTCCGCGCCGGAGAGGTCGAAGTAGTCGGGGGCGGCTTCGGCGGTGACCACGGGGGCGAACGGCCGGAAGCCCTCGCGCTTCTTCACCATCGCGTTGATGCGGGTGCGGTTCTCCTCGGGCCGCGCGTCCGCGACGATGCTGCGGTGGCCCAGGGCGCGGGGACCGAACTCGGACCGGCCGTACGCCCAGCCGAGCACCTCACCGCCGGCGAGGAGTCCGGCCGCGGTCTCCACGGCGTCCTCGGGGAACTCCACGTCGATCAGCGGCGCCCAGTCGGCCAGCCGGGTCCTGATCTGCTCCCGGTCGCCGAGCGCCGGGCCGAGGCTCGCGCTGAGCAGCCGTTTCCCCGGCCGCTGGAGGGTGCCCAGGCTCGCCGCCGCCGCGTAGGCGGCGCCCTCGCCCGCGCCCGCGTCGTGCGAGGCGGGGTGCACGAACACCTCGTCGAACAGCCCGGATTTGAGGATCAGGCCGTTGAGGCTGGAGTTGTGGGCGACGCCACCGCCGAAGCACAGGCGTGACAGACCGCTGGTCTTGGCCCAGTGCTGGAGGATGTGCAGCACGATCTTCTCGACCGTCTCCTGGAGCGCGGCGGCGAAGTCGCGGTGTGCTTGGGTGAACGGCTCGCCCTTGCGGCGCGGCCGGAAGCCCTCGGCGTAGAACAGCGGGCTGACCAGGTTCGGCACCATGATGTTGCCGTGCAGCTCGTACTCGCCGTTGTCGTGGAGGGTGTAGAGCCGGGAGAAGGTGTCGCGGTAGGTCTCAGGGTTCCCCCAGGGGGCCAGGCCCATCACCTTGTACTCGTCGCCGAAGCCGTAGCCGAGCAGATAGGTGGCGTTCAGGTAGAGCCCGCCCAGTGACTTGGGCACGGGGTAGTCGGCCAGCTTCTCCAGATGAGTGCCCTCGGCGCGGTAGACGGTGCCTGAGTGCAGCTCGCCCCGGCCGTCCAGCACCAGGACCAGCGCCGAGTCCATGCCGGAGTGCAGGTACGAGGAGTACGCGTGTGCCTCGTGGTGCGGCACGTACACCAGCTTCTCGTCCGGCAGGTCCCAGTCCAGGCCCTCCTTCAGCCGCTCCCGGATCAGCTCCCGGGAGTAGCGCAGCGGCACCCGCGGATATTCGGTGTAGAGGTGGTTGAGGACGGTGTCGATGTGGTTCTCGGGGAAGTAGTAGCCCACCGCGTCGACGTCCTCGGGCCGTGCACCGGCCAGCGCCAGGCATTCACGGACCGCGTTGATGGGAAATTTCGTCGTCTTTTTGATCCGGTTGAGCCGCTCCTCCTCCACCGCGGCCACGAGTTCGCCGTCGCGGATCAAGGAGGCCGCCGAGTCGTGGAAGAAGACCTCGCCCAGCTGCGGCACCACGTCGGTGTCCGCGGCGGAGAAATTGCCGTTGAGCCCGAGCACAAGCACAGTCATCACCCAAACCAGTCAGAGGCGAACGCGAGGATCCGGGGCGGAAGCCGCCCGCCGGTCACCGGGAGTGCGGCAGCGCCGCGTCGGCGAGCTCAGGCGCCGTCAGCCGCAGCGTCGTCGGGGCCGGCTGGAACGTGGGCGTGAGGTGGAGGCGTTCCACCCCCTCCTCGCCGGGGGCCGCGAGGGTGGCGGCGCACCCGCAGGTGGTCTCGGCGAACCCGGCGAAGCGGTAGGCGACCTCCATCATCCGGTTGCGGTCGGTGCGCCGGAAGTCGGCGGCCAGGTGCACCCCGGCCCGCGCCGCCTGGTCGGCCAGCCAGTTCAGCACGGTGGACCCGGCACCGTAGGAGACCACACGGCAGGAGGTGGCGAGCAGCTTCAGGTGCCACACCTTCGGATGCCGCTCCAGCAGCACGATGCCCACCGCCCCGTGCGGGCCGAACCGGTCGCCCATCGTGATGACCAGCACCTCATGCGCGGGGTCGGTGAGCAGTCCGCGCAGTACGGAGTCGGGGTAGTGCACACCGGTGGCGTTCATCTGGCTGGTGCGCAGGGTCAGCTCCTCCACCCGGGACAGCTCGCGCTCGGTGGCGCGGGCGATGGCCATCCGGATGTCCAGGGTGCGCAGGAACTCCTCGTCGGGGCCGCTGAACTCGGCCCGCTCGGCGTCCCGGCGGAACCCCGACTGGTACATGGTCCGCCGCTGCCGCGAGTCCACGGTGACCACGGCGGGGCTGAACTCGGGCAGCCCGGTGAGCCCGGCCACGTCCTCGGCCTTGTAGCAGCGCACCTCGGGGAGCCGGTAGGCGACCTCGGCGCGTTCGGCGGGCTGGTCGTCCACGAAGGCCATGGCGCGGTGGGCGAAGTTCAGCCGCTCCGCGATGGCGCGCACCGCTTCCGACTTGGGCCCCCAGCCGATGTGCGGCAGGACGAAGTACTCGGCGAGGCCCAGCGCCTCCAGGCGCGCCCAGGCGTGGTCGTGGTCGTTCTTACTGGCGACCGACTGGAGAATGCCACGCTCGTCCAGGGTGGTGATGACCTCGCGCACCCACCCGAACGGCAGCACCTCACCGTCCTCGAGCAGGGTGCCGCGCCACAGGGTGTTGTCCAGGTCCCAGACGAGACATTTGACGGCCGCCGGCGGCTCGCTCCCGCTCACGGGTTTCCCCTCCGTCATGCTTGCACCTTCCTCCGCGTGTGCTGGGCCAGGATGAGCTGGCAGATCTCGCTGGTGCCCTCGATGACCTCCATCAGCTTCGCGTCGCGGTACGCCCGGGCCACCACATGGCCGTCGGAGGCCGCGGCGGACGCCAGGAGCTGTACGGCGCGGGCCGCGCCCTCGGCCGCCTCGCGCGAGGCCACGTACTTCGCGTGCACCGCGTCCACCGCCATGTCGGGCGAGCCGGTGTCCCAGGAGGCACTGGCGTGTTCGCAGGCCCGGGTGGCGTGCCGCTCCGCGACATACAGCTCGGCCAGGTGCCGGGCCACCAACTGGTGGTCGGCGAGTTTCCGGCCGGACTGCTCCCGGGTGGCGGTGTGCGCGGCGGCGGCGTCCAGGCACGCGCGCAGGATGCCCACGCATCCCCACGCCACGGACATCCGCCCGTAGGTGAGCGCGGCGGTGGTCGCGAGGGGCAGCGGCAGCCCGGCGCCGCCGAGTACGTGGTCGGCGGGCACCCGGACCGCGTCCAGGGTGATGTCCGCGTGGCCGGCCGCCCGGCAGCCCAGCGGGTTCGCCACCCGGGTGATCCGGACTCCGGGGGCCCGGGCGGGTACGACCACGGCCGTGGCGCCGCCCCGGTACCTGCCGAACACCACCAGCAGATCGGCGTAGTGGGCGGCGGTGATCCACACCTTCCGCCCGGTGACGACCACCTGTGTGCCGTCGTCGGCGATCTCGGTCTCCATCGCCGACAGGTCGCTGCCGGCCCCGGGCTCGCTGAACCCGACCGCCGCCAGGTCACCGGAGGTCAGCCGGGGGAGGAAGGTGTCCCACTGCTCCGCGCCGCCGAGCCTCCGCACCGTCCACGCCGCCATGCCCTGCGAGGTCATCACGCTCCGCAGCGAGCTGCACCGGGCGCCGACCCGTGCGGTGAGCTCCCCGCCTGCCCGGCTGTCCAGTCCGGCGCCGCCGTGCTCGGGGCCGACCTGTGCACACAGCACACCGGAGGCGCCGAGTTTGACCAGCAGGTCGCGGGGCAGCTCCCCGGCCACGTCCCAGGCGTCGGCCCGGTCGCCGATCAACCCGCTGACCAGCTCGGCATGGCTGGTGACGGCGTCGGTCACGGCTGCGCCTCACGCAGGCGCAGGACCATCGCGGTCATCGCGTTCACCGTGCGGAAGTTGTCCAGCGCCAGGTCGGGGCCGCTGATCACCACGTCGAAGGACGACTCCAGGTGCACGACCAGTTCCATGGCGAACATCGAGGACACGGCGCCGCTGCTGAACAGATCGGTGTCCGGGTCCCAGGTCTGCTTGGTGCGCTGTTCGAGGAACCGCTGCACCTCCTGCGCCACCGTCTCGGCGGTGTGGCTGCCCGGCTTCGATGAGATGGTCACGCCAGTTCCTTCCCGTATGCGTAGAACCCGCGGCCCGTCTTGCGGCCCAAGTGGCCGTCGCGGACCTTCTCCAGCAGCAGTTCGCTCGGTGCGCACCGGGGGTCTCCGGTGCGTGTCTGCAGTACGCGCAGCGAGTCGGCGAGGTTGTCCAGGCCGATCAGGTCCGCGGTGCGCAGCGGCCCGGTGCGGTGGCCCAGGCAGTCCCGCATGAGGACGTCCACGTCCTCCACCGTCGCCGTGCCCTCCTGCACCACCCGGATCGCGTCGTTGATCATCGGGTGCAGCACCCGGCTGGTGACGAACCCCGGCCCGTCGCCGACGACGACCGGCTTGCGCTCCAGCGCACGCAGCAGATCCGTCACCGCGGTCATCACCGCGTCCCCGGTGCGGGGGCCGCGGATCACCTCCACCGTGGGGATCAGATAGGGCGGGTTCATGAAATGGGTGCCGACCAGCCGCGCCGGATCGGCGATGAAACCGGCCAGTTCGTCGATCGGGATGGAGGAGGTGTTCGAGATCAGCGGCACCTGGGCTCCGGTGAGCCCGGCGACCGCTTCGAGCACCTTGGCCTTGGTGGGGGTGTCCTCCGTGACGGCCTCCACCACGGCGGTGGCGTCCCGGCCGTCGGCCGGGGACGCGGTGACCGTCAGCTCGCCCCGCGGCCGGCCGGCCGGCAGGGCTCCCATCAGCTGGGCCATGCGGAGCCGTTCGGTGACCGCGGCCGGCGTCCGGCCGGCCTTGGCCTCGTCCACCTCCACGACCGTCACCGGGATTCCGTGTCCGACGGCGAGCGAGGTGATTCCCAGTCCCATCGTTCCTGCGCCCAGCACCATGAGCCGCGGCGCTTCCGCATGTCCGCTCATTCATCGCCTCCGCAGCGCGTTGTGAACAACGTGCCGACCATGACACGCGCTTCCGCGTTCACGATATTGTCCGGGCGATCGCGCAAATCCCCTAAGGATCCCCCCTAGACCCCCCTCAGCCGGAATACGAGTTCCGGAACTCCGAAAGGCGCCATTGCGGGGCACGCCGACGGATTCCTAGGATTGGGCCGCATTGACTTTCCCCGGACTCTCCCCTTCCCTGGACCTTCCCTTTCACGTTTGCGGGGTGCGGCAATCCGATGGCTCAGCAAGTCGAAGTGACCGAAGAAATTCTCGGCTATGTACGGGAACTGTCCCTGCGCGACGACGAGGTCCTGGCCGGACTGCGGGCGGAGACCGCCGGTCTCCCGGCCGCGCAGGCCATGCAGGTGATGCCCGAGGAGGGTCAGCTCCTCGGGCTGCTGGTGCGGCTCGTCGGCGCCCGTTCGGTGCTGGAGATCGGCACCTTCACCGGATACAGCACGCTGTGCATGGCGCGGGCGCTGCCCCCCGACGGCACGCTGGTCACCTGCGACATCACACCGAAGTGGCCGGGGCTCGGCCGCCCCTTCTGGGAGCGCGCCGACGTGGCGGACCGCATCGACGTGCGCATCGGTGACGCGAAGGACACGCTCACCGGGCTGCGGCGGGAGGGCCGGGAGTTCGACCTGGTCTTCATCGACGCGGACAAGACCGGATACGCCCACTACTACGAGGAGTCGCTGGCGCTGCTCCGGCGCGGCGGGCTCATCGTCCTGGACAACACGCTCTTCTTCGGCCGGGTGACCGACCCGGCCGCGCAGGACGCCGACACCGCCGCCCTGCGCGAGGTGAACAAACTGCTCCGGGAGGACCCACGCGTCGAGATCAGCATGCTCACCGTGGGTGATGGCATCACGCTCGCGGTCAAGCGCTGACACCGCGCGAAGCGCACGGCCACGGCGGCCGTTCCCCGGGGGCCCCCGGGGAACGGCCGTCTGTCGTCACGCCGACTCCATGCGGTCGGCGTACAGTTCGGTGGGCAGCTGCTCCCGGTGCTTGATGTCCAGCTTGCGGAACACCCGGGTCAGATGCTGCTCCACGGTGCTGGCGGTGACGTACAGCTTCCCGGCGATCTCCCGGTTGGTGTAACCCATGGCGGCCAGCGAGGCGACGCGCCGTTCGGAGTGCGTCAACCGTTCGATGCCGGGGTCCGATGCCGACAGCAGCGCCGTGCCCTGGGAGGGGTCGTCGGCCGGCAGCCACTCCTCGTACAGCGACGCCGCGTCGCACATCTTCGCCACGTGCCACGCCCGGCGCATGGTCCGGCGGGCCTGCTTCTTCTCGCCGAGCGCGTGGTACGCCTGGCTGAGGTCCCACAGCGTGCGGGCCAGCTCGTACTTGTCCTCCTGCTCGGTGAACAGCCCCACCGCCTCGTTCAGCAACTGCGGTCGCCGCTTGGCCGAGCTGGTGGCCGCCAGGAGGCGCAGCGACTGCCCGCGGGCCCGGGCGCCGTCCGTGTGCGGGCGGCTGAGCTGCTGGTAGACCAGGATCCGGGCCTGGTCGTGGTTGCCCTGCGCGAGCCATGCCTCCGCCGCCCCGATCCGCCATGGCACCGGGTCGCAGCCGCTGCTCAGACCCCAGTCGGTGAGCAGCTCGCCGCACAGCAGGAAGTCCGCGAGTGCCGCCTGGTGGCGGTTGGCCGCGAGGAAGTAGTGGCCGCGGGCGTACAGGTAGTGCAGCCCGTAGGAGCTTTTGAACATGGCGTTGGGCACCGTCTGCGCCACGTGGAACCCCGCCTCCTCGTGCCGCCCCATCCGCGTGCAGGCCAGGATCAGGGAGCCGAGCGGCAGTCCGATCGCCACGCCCCACGCGCCGGGCGAGGCATGGGTGAGGGCGGCCCGGGCCCGCTCCGCGGCCTCGGCGAGATCACCGCGGCGCAGTGCGATCTCCGACCTGGCCGCCGCCAGCACCGCCTGCCGCATGGGGACGTGCGGTCCCCCGCCGGTCTCGCCGAGCGCGCCCTCGCACCAGGCGGACGCGAGGTCGGTCCGGCCGCCGTAGACCAGCGCGAGCAGGGCGAACAGCCCCGCCTGCTCCTGGCACGCCGGGTCGTGGCCGAGCTGCAGTTCGCGCAGCACCTCCTCGGCGCGCCGTACGGTGTCGTGGGTCTGCCCGCCGGTGAGCACGTCCGCCAGCACCGTGCCGGCCCGGGGCCACACCGCCGCCCGCGTGGCCACGGAGCCGCCGTGGGGCGCCGGGGCGGTCCGGCGCTCGGCCAGCCAGGGGTAGGTGCAGGTGAGCGCCGCCTCGATGGCGTGCAGCTGGTCCGCGGCGGCGGGGTCGGCGCGCAGATGGGCGAGCAGCCCCTCCACCTCGGTCAGCCCGCCCTTCCACAGGAGCTGCATCAGCAGGGTGACGCTGTCGGGGAGGCCGAGCCGACCGGCGCGGACGGCGCCGTAGAGCGGTGTGTGGTGCCGGGTGGCGGTGGCGGGGTTGATCTTCCATTCCGCCTCCGCGAGTTTGGCCTGCAGGGCGGCGCGCCGCTCCTCGTGCGGGCACTGCTCGAAGGACTGTTCCAGTAAGTCGACGGCGATGGACGGCTCTTCGCCCACCGCCACCTGCTCGGCCACCTCCAGCAGCACCTCCGCGGGCCAGGAGTCGGGGATCCGCCCGGCCCGCACCAGATGGCGGGCGATCGTGGTGGCGGGCCTGCCCTCGTCGTGCAGCAGCCGCGCGGCCCGCTGGTGGAGTGTTCTGCGCGCCCGCGTCGGCATGTCGTTGAGCACGCTGAGCCGCGCCGCCTCGTGCCGGAACGCGCCCTCGTCCATCAGCCCGGCCCCGGTGAGCGCCGCCAGCACCTGGCTGATGGGCTCGGGTTCGTGCCCGGTCATCCAGGCGAGGTCGGCGGCGGGCAAGGGGGCTCCCACCACGGCCAGCGCCCGCACCACGTCCAGGAAGACCGGCTCGTTGCGGTGCAGACAGCTCAGGAAGGACTGGCCGTAGCCGGTCTGGCGGGGCTCGCCGTGCTCCCGGTAGTCGGACAGCAGGGTGTGCAGCAGCAGCCGGTTGCCACCGGTGGCGGCGTAGACGTCGCCGGCGCGGTGGCTCGCGGTCTCCCCCAGTTCCGCCACGACCACGTCGGCCACCTGCTCGCGGGAGAGCGGGCCCAGGCCGATCCGGCGCAGGCTCTGGGAGCGCAGCAGTTCGTAGCGGAGCGGCAGGGACGGCGCGGGCAGGCTCAGGTCGTCGGTGAACACGGCCGCGATCCGTGCCGAGTCCAGGCGGCGCACCAGCTGCAGGAGGAAGTGCGCGGAGGCCGGGTCGCTGTGCCGCACATCGTCGACGGCGAGCAGCAGCGGCGTGTGCTCCGCGTGGTCGATCAGCGAGGTGCACAGCCGGTGGCAGAGCCGGGCGATCTCGGCCTGGTCCGCCGGATCACTCGTCCCGTGGAGGATCGCCGTCAGCCCGGGCACCTCGGGCAGCCCGCCCGGTGACTTCCGGATGCCGCGGGCCAGTTGGGAGACGACGCCGAAGGGAAGATCGCGCTCGCTGGGGGAACAGGTCGCCGTGACGGCGAGCTGACCGGCCTCCGCGGCTCGCTCGGCGAACGACCGGAGCAGGGTCGTCTTTCCACATGCCGGCGGTCCGTCCACGAGAAGGGCCTGCCCGGGCCGCACCGAAGAGTCACCGAATGGATGTCCGAGGTGCGCCGCGGCATTCCTCAACCTGTCCATCGGACGGGAATTCCGCTCGGTATTCACCGGCATGGCATAGCTGTAGGGCATGTTCATGGTCCCCGATCGAGGTCGACGAAATGCGGGCTCGCGGGCCTTGAGTCAGACCGAACGTTGATCGGGAAACGATTCCATCAGCACGCCCCCAGCAGCATCAACCCCTACCGGAACCTCCGCCCCCTAACCGGCCGGGTCGCATCTCGTTTTATGCCCGGCGCTGTTCTGTTATCCAGGGCGCGCGCCGTACGGTCAACCCCCTATCGGGACTGTGTCCCCCTAAGGCGAAGCGGCCGAATACCGCGGCGTATTGCGATTCCGGTCGCGGCCCAGCACCCTTCCGGTTCCGGCGCACGGGGCATCACCCTCCGGGTTCCGGCGCGCGGCGCGTCATCCTTCCGGTGCCGGCTCGCGGGGCATCTCCGCGAGGGTGGCGCCGACGGTTTCCTCGGGGATCCCACGCACCAGTCCGGGCCCCTCGGGTCCGTCCAGGACGAACGTCAGCCCGTCGGTGGCCTTCTTGTCCAGACGCATCAGCTCCACCAGCTCGGAGACGGACAGGTGCGGGGGCAGTCCGGTCGGCAGGCCGTAGCGGGCGACCACGTCACGGTGCTCGGCGACCCGCTCCGGGCCGATGCGCCCCAGCGCGCCGGCGAGCCGGCCGGCGAAGACCGTGCCGATGGCCACGCCCTCCCCGTGCCGCAGGGCGAACCCGGTGGCACGCTCCAGGGCATGCCCCAGGGTGTGGCCGTAGTTGAGGATGTGGCGCGGGCCCGAGTCGCGTTCGTCCGCGGCGACGACGCCCGCCTTGAGCGTCACACTGGCCGCGATCTGGTCGAGCAGCGGCAGCCGGTCGAGATCGGGCGCGCCGATGAAGTGGCAGCGGGCGATCTCGCCGAGGCCGTTGCGCCACTCCCGTTCGGGCAGGGTCTCCAGGTGGTCGAGGTCGCAGAGCACGGCAGCGGGCTGCCAGTAGGCGCCGACCAGGTTCTTGCCCTCGGGCAGATTGACCGCGGTCTTCCCGCCGACGCTCGCGTCCACCTGGGCCAGCAGCGAGGTCGGCACATGGATGACCGGTGTGCCCCGGTGGTAGAGGGCGGCGGCCAGGCCCACCGTGTCGGTCGTGGTGCCGCCGCCGCAGGACACCACCACGTCCGAGCGGGTCAGCCCGAACCCGACGAACCGGCGGCACAGGTCCGTCACGGCGGCCAGGTCCTTGGCCTCCTCGCCGTCGCGGGCCCGCACGACGAGCGAGGGCACTCCCGGGTCGGGGGTCCGCTCGGGGGGCCGCGCGGTGACCACCACCGCCCGGCGGGCGCCCAGGGCGGCCACCACCCGCGGCAGCAGCCGCTGCACCCCGTGCCCGATGTGGACGGTGTACGAGCGTTCGGCCAGCCCGACGGTGACCTGCCGGGAAGCAGACTCGGAACTGGCGGCCGGACTGGAAGTCGACGTGGTCAAGACTGCCTTCCCCTCGCTTGCGCGGCCCCGGCGAGAGGCGTCTCGCCGGGGCCGCGACCGTGTGTGGAGCGCTGGCTCATCCGCTTGCCGGGCGTGCTGATCCGTCGGCTAATCCTCCACCACGATCGCGGCGGCCGGGCAGAGGAACGACGCCTCGGCGACACTGTCGCGCAGCGCGAGCGGCGGGCTCGGGTCCAGCAGGACGACGGCCCCGTCCTCCTCCCGCTGGTCGAACACCTCCGGCGCGGCCAGGGCGCAGTGTCCGGCCGCGCAGCACTTCTCCTGGTCCACCGAGACCTTCACCATGGTGCTCCCCTCTCTTTCTGTTGTCCGTCCGGCCTCCGGCCCTCGGTCACCAGGTGACGGGCACACGGGCGACGCCGAAGTTCATCGACTCGTACAGGAACGCCAGGTCCTCGAACGGGACCTCCAGGCCCAGTGTCGGCAGCCGGCGCAGCAGGGTCTCCAGGGCGATCTGGAGCTCCACCCGGGCGAGGGTCTGCCCCAGGCACTGGTGCACTCCGAAGCCGAACGCAACATGTTCGCGAGCGTTCGGCCGGCCGAGGTCCAGCTCGTGGGCGTCCGCGAAGTGGGGATCGCGGTTGGCGCTGGGCAGGTTGATGATCACCCCCTCGCCGGCCGGGATGAGCACGCCGCCGACCTCGACGTCCTCGATGGCCACCCGTCCGGTGCCCTCCTGGACGATGGTGATGTACCGGAGCAGTTCGTCCACCGCGTTGGGCATGAGCCCGGGGTCCGCCCGCAGCCGGGCGAGCTGGCCCGGGTGGCGCAGCAGCAGGACGGTGGACAGGGCGATCATGTTGGCGGTGGTCTCGTGTCCGGCCAGCAGCAGTACCAGGGCGGTGGCGACCACCTGCTGCTGGGTGAGCGCGCCCGTCCGCTCCTGGTCGACGATGAGCCGGCTGAGGAGGTCGTCCCCCGGGGCGGCGCGCTTGGCCGCACACATCCGGGTGACGTAGTCCACCATGACGCCGAGCGCGGCGCCCATCTCCTCGGTCGGCACGGTGAAGTCCATGACGCCCTGCGACGCCCGCTGGAACTCGGCGAAGTCGGCGTCCGAGACGCCCAGCATCACGGCGATCACCTGGGACGGCAGCGGGAAGGCGAAGTCGGTCACCAGGTCGGCCGGCGGCCCCTCGGCGATCAGCCGGTCCAGGAGGCCGTCCACGATGTCCTGGATCATGGGCCGCATCGCCTCGGTGCGCCGGATGGTGAAGTGCGCGGTGAGCATGCGGCGGATCCGGGCGTGCTCCGGATCGTCCATCCTCCCGAGGTTGAACACATCGGCCGGCACCTCGAACTTCACGAAGCGGGGCATCGCCTTGTGGGTGCCGTCGGCGCTGAACCTGTCGTCGCCGAGCACGGTCCGCGCCTCGTGATAGCCGGTGACCAGGAAGGGGGTGCTGCCGTCCCACATCCGCACCCGCGTGACGGCGGACCGCTCGCGCAGCTCCTCGTATCCCGGCGGGGGTGAGAACGGGCATGCAGCAGCCCGCAGTTCGGGGTAGTCGCGTATCTCGTCCATGCCTGTCCGTCCCGTCAGTCGCTCCATCGCCACCACAGCGCCGCCCTACGGATGGACCAGTCTGGTCCGCGCGCCCACTCCCCGGTCCCCTAACCACTCCCC
>NZ_JAEEAP010000177.1 GCF_016103465.1 Streptomyces sabulosicollis | reverse complement strand
TTTAGCGAGTGTCTCGTGGGCTCGGAGATGTGTATAAGAGGCAGCTGTGACCATCACCCCGCCCGCCCTGAGCGTCTTCGAGGCCCTGGAGTCGGAGGTGCGCAGCTACTGCCGTGGCTGGCCCGCCGTCTTCGACCGTGCGCAGGGCAGCCACATGTACGACGAGGACGGCCACACCTACCTCGACTTCTTCGCCGGGGCCGGGTCGCTCAACTACGGCCACAACAACCCGGTGCTGAAACGGGCCCTGATCGACTACATCGAGCGTGACGGCGTCACCCACGGCCTGGACATGTCCACCACGGCCAAGCGCGCGTTCCTCGAGTCGTTCCAGAACAACATCCTGCGGCCGCGCGACCTGCCCTACAAGGTCATGTTCCCGGGCCCGACCGGCACCAACGCCGTCGAGGCCGCGCTGAAACTGGCCCGTAAGGTCAAGGGCCGCGAGGCGATCGTCTCCTTCACCAACGCCTTCCACGGCATGTCGCTGGGCTCGCTGGCCGTGACCGGCAACGCCTTCAAGCGCGCCGGCGCGGGCATCCCGCTGGTCCACGGCACCCCGATGCCCTTCGACAACTACTTCGACGGCACGGTCCCGGACTTCCTGTGGTTCGAGCGGCTGCTGGAGGACCAGGGTTCCGGCCTCAACCAGCCCGCCGCCGTGATCGTCGAGACCGTGCAGGGCGAGGGCGGCATCAACGTGGCCCGGCCCGAGTGGCTGCGTGCCCTGGCCGAGCTGTGCGAGCGCCAGGACATGCTGCTGATCGTCGACGACATCCAGATGGGCTGCGGCCGTACCGGCGCCTTCTTCTCCTTCGAGGAGGCGGGCATCACCCCGGACATCGTGACCGTCTCCAAGTCCATCAGCGGCTACGGCCTGCCGATGTCGCTCACCCTCTTCAAGCCCGAGCTGGACATCTGGGAGCCCGGCGAGCACAACGGCACCTTCCGCGGCAACAACCCCGCGTTCGTCACCGCCGCCGCCACCCTGGACACCTACTGGGCCGACGGCCAGATGGAGAAGCAGACCCTCGCCCGCGGCGAGCAGGTCGAGCAGGCCCTGCGCGCCATCTGCGAGGAGCAGTCCGGCACCCACTTCCGCGGCCGTGGCCTGGTGTGGGGCCTGGAGTTCGAGGACAAGCCGCGCGCCTCGGCGGTCTGCCGCCGCGCCTTCGAGCTGGGGCTGCTGCTGGAGACGTCCGGCCCCGAGAGCGAGGTCGTCAAGCTGCTGCCCGCGCTGACGATCTCCCCCGATGACCTGGACGAGGGGCTGCGGACCCTCGCCCGCGCGGTCCGCGAGACCGCATAACCCTCCCGCACCGCAGACAAGAGAAAGGCAAGAACTCACCGTGATCGTCCGATCTTTCAAGGACATCGAGGACACCGAGAGGCACATCAAGTCCAAGTCCGGCACCTGGGAGAGCAAGCGCATCGTGCTCGCCCGGGAGGGCGTCGGCTTCTCGCTCCACGAGACCATCCTCTACGCGGGCACCGAGACGTCGATGTGGTACGCCAACCACATCGAGGCGGTGCTGTGCGTCGAGGGCGAGGCCGAGCTCACCAACGACGAGACCGGTGAGAAGCACTGGATCACGCCCGGCACCATGTATCTGCTGGACGGGCATGAGAAGCACACGATGCGCCCCAAGACGGACTTCCGGTGCGTCTGTGTCTTCAACCCGCCGATCACCGGACGGGAGGACCATGATGAGAACGGCGTATATCCGCTGATCACCGAGACCGAGGAGGCATGATCCGATGACCGCGGTCACTGACCTGTACCCGACCCGGGGGGCCGTGGAGGTGGCCACGCCACGCGTGGACCCGGTGGTGTGGTCCGAGCCCGGGGCTCCGGGGCCGCTGCAACCGTCCGAGCTGAGCGATTTCGATCGCGACGGCTTCCTGGCGATCGATGAGCTGATCACTCCGGATGAGGTGGCGGAGTACCGCACCGAGCTGGACCGGCTGATCGCCGACCCGGACGTGCGCGCCGACGAACGCTCGATCATCGAGCCGAAGTCGCAGGACGTACGGTCGGTGTTCGAGGTGCACCGGATCAGCGAGGTCTTCGCCAAGCTGGTGCGCGACCCGCGGGTCGTGGGCCGCGCCCGGCAGATCCTCGGCTCGGACGTATACGTCCACCAGAGCCGGATCAACGTCAAGCCGGGCTTCGGCGCCTCGGGCTTCTACTGGCACTCGGACTTCGAGACCTGGCACGCCGAGGACGGGCTGCCGAACATGCGGACCGTGTCGGTCTCGATCGCGCTCACCGAGAACTACGAGTACAACGGCAGCCTGATGATCATGCCGGGCTCGCACCGCACCTTCCTGGGCTGCGCGGGCGCGACACCGAAGGACAACTACAAGAAGTCGCTGCAGATGCAGGACGCGGGCACCCCGTCCGACGAGGCGCTCAGCGGCTTCGCCGACAAGCACGGCATCAAGCTGTTCACCGGCCGGCCCGGCTCGGCGGTCTGGTTCGACTGCAACTGCATGCACGGATCCGGCGACAACATCACGCCGCACTCCCGCAGCAATGTGTTCATCGTGTTCAACAGCGTGGAGAACACGGCGGTCGAGCCGTTCGCCGCACCGGTCCGCCGGCCGGAGTTCATCGGCGCGAGGGACTTCACGCCCGTTCGGTGATGACCGCCGTGCGCTGACGTGACGTCCGTGATCTGAGGGAAGCCGGAGTGCCCCGGCTTCCCTCAGATTTTTGCGCCGCCTCTCGTGCCGCCCTCTCGTGCCCCCTCTCGTGCCGCTCGCGGGGCCGCGTGCCCCACGGCCCGTCCGGTCCCGGCCCGTGTGCCCCACGGCCCGGGGCCGGCTCAGCCGGACAGCCGCTCCAGCAGCCGGTCCACATCGGCCTCGGTGTTGTACAGGTGGAAGGCGGCGCGGAGGTTGCCGGCCCGCGCCGAGACGTGCACGTCCGCCTCCGCCAGCCGGGCCGCGGCGTCGCCCAGGCCCGGTACGGAGACGATGGCCGAGCCGGGGGCGGCCACGGGCTGGTGGCCGAGCGCGGTGACCCCGGCCCGGAAGCGGTCGGCGAGCGCGCGGTCGTACGCGGCGATGGCCTCGGTGCCCAACTCCTCGACCAGCGCCAGGGAGTGCCGGGCCGCGACATACGCGTACAGGCTCGGGCTCTCGTCGAAGCGGCGGGCGGAGTGGGCGAGTTCCTCCACCGGGCCGTAACAGCTGTCCCAGGGCTTCTCGCCCGCGACCCAGCCCGCGAAGACGGGGGCGAGGTCGCCGAGGTCCTCGGGCACGGTCAGGAAGGCGGCCCCGCGCGGGCACATCAGCCACTTGTAGGCCACGCAGACCGTGTAGTCGGCCTCGGCCGCGTTCACCGGGAACCAGCCGGCCGCCTGGCTGGTGTCCACCAGCGTGCGGGCCCCGTGCGCCCGGGCCGCCTCCCGGATGGCGGCGAGATCGGCGATCCGCCCGTCCGCCGACTGGACCGCGCTCACGGCCACCAGCGCCGTACCGGGCCGTACCGCCTCCGCGATCTCCTCCAGCGGCACGATGCGCAGCTTGAGGTCGCCGCGGACGGCGAAGGGGTTGACCAGGGAGCTGAAGTCGCCGTCGGCCACCAGGACTTCGGCCCCGGGCGGCAGCGAGGTCGCGATCAACCCCGCGTAGACGGCGACCGAGCTGCCGGCCGCGACGCGCCGCGCCGGTACGCCGACGAGCCGGGCGTAGGCGGCGCGGCTCGCCTCGACCGCCTCGAAGGACACGTCGACGGTGGGCTGTCCGGCGGCCGAGCCGTCGAGGACCGCCTTCACGGCGGCCACGGAGCGTGCGGGGATCAGACCGCTGGACGCGGTGTTGAGATACGTCGTGTGTGGCGCGAATTCGGCGCCCGCCAGGCTCTCCATGCCCATCCACTATGGGGCGGGCTCACCCCGGCGTCCATCGCGTTTCCGTGTCGGATGCCTTCAAGCGATTCTTATTCATCCCCGCTGACCTGCGGCGATGCCAATACGGCCAGGGGTGGACGAGCGCGGCCGACGGACCCGCGGGTCAGGTCCGCGGGTCCGGCGGCCGCGCCGCCGTTCCGGGGGTCAGCCGCGCTGCTCCCGGACGCCGTTGATCCGCCGCGGCAGCTCCAGCGGGTTCTCGTCGCGCAGCTCCGGCGGCAGCAGGGCGGCCGGGGTGTCCTGGTAGGCCACCGGCCGCAGCCAGCGCTCGATGGCGGTGCCGCCGACCGAGGTGGAGGTGGAGGTGGTGGCCGGGTAGGGGCCGCCGTGGTGCTGGGCCGGGGCGACCGCGACACCGGTCGGCCAGCCGTTGACCAGCACCCGGCCGGCCAGCGGGGTGAGCTCGGCGATCAGCTCACCGGCCCGGCCCTCGGTGCCCTCGCCCTCGGCGGCCGAGATGTGGACGGTGGCGGTGAGGTTGCCCGGGAGCCGGCCGAGCACCGCGCTGATCTCGTCCTCGCTCTCGTAGCGCGCCACGACGGTCACCGGGCCGAAGCACTCCTCCAGCAGCACATCGTGCGGGCCGCCCTCGGCGAGCCGCCGCGCCGGGACGGTCAGGAAGCCGGCGCTGACCGTGTGCTCACCGCCGGAGCCGGGGGTGACCGGGGCCTCCACGTCCGCCAGCTCGACGCGCTCCTTGATCCCGGCGACGAAGTTGTCCCGCATCCGGTGGTCGAGCAGCACCCCGGCGTCGGTGTTGCTGACCGCGTCGGTGAGGGACTTCAGCAGGCCGTCGCCCGCCGGTCCGGCCGGGGCCAGCACGAAGCCGGGCTTGGTGCAGAACTGGCCCACGCCCAGGGTCATGGAGCCCGCGAGCCCCGCGCCGATCTGGTCGCCGCGCTCGGTGGCCGCGGCCTGGGTGATCACCACCGGGTTGAGGCTGCCCAGTTCGCCGTGGAAGGGGATCGGCACCGGCCGGGAGGCCGCCGCGTCATGCAGGGCGCGTCCGCCGCGGACCGAGCCGGTGAACCCGGCGGCGGCGATCAGCGGGTGCTTGACCAGCTCAAGACCCGCGTCGAAGCCGTGCACCACCGCGATCACCTCGGCGGGCACCCCGGCCCGCTCGGCGGCGCGGCGCAGCGCGGAGGCGGCCACCTCGGAGGTGGCGGGGTGGTCGGGGTGGGCCTTGACGACCACCGGGCAGCCCGCGGCGAGGGCGCTCGCGGTGTCCCCGCCGGGCACGGAGAAGGCGAGCGGGAAGTTGCTGGCGGCGTAGACGGCGACGACGCCGAGCGGCAGCTTGTAGCGGCGCAGATCGGGCCAGGGCGGGGTCTGGGTGGCGTCGGCGTGGTCGATGCGGACGTCGAGGAAGGCGCCCTCGTCCACGATGGTCGCGAACGACCGCAGCTGATAGGTGGTGCGGGCCAGTTCGCCGGTGAGCCGGGCGGGGCCGAGGGCGGTCTCCGCGTCGGCGGCCTCGACCAGCTGGTCACGGGCCTCATCGAGCAGATCGGCGGCGGTGCGCAGCAGGGCGGCGCGCACCGCACGGTCGGCCAGGGAGCCCCGGGCGGCGTGGGCCGCGCGCACCACGCGGTCGACCTCCTCCGCCGTGGCTTCGACCGCTACCTGCTCGCGCTGCTTTCCGGTTCGGGGGTCGACGCTCCACACTGGTGCTGACACCGCGGATTCCTCCTGCTGTGGTGTTACCGCTGCTTGCGTCTCACACATCGACGGTGTTCGATATGCTGAACGCTGTCCCGGGTGATGAATATCCCCTTGGGACTCTATGGCTGGTCGAACAGAGGGGTCAAGGCGATGTCAGCTGCCGAGACAGGCGGGGCCCAGGTCAAATCGGCAGTCCGCACGGTCGAACTGCTGGAGTTCTTCGCCGGGCGGCCCGGGATGCACAGCCTCGCCGCGGTCCAGGAGGCCGTGGGCTATCCCAAGTCGAGCCTCTACATGCTGCTGCGCACCCTGGTGGAGCTCGGCTGGGTGGAGACCGACGCCACCGGCACCCGCTACGGCATCGGGGTGCGCGCCCTCCTGGTCGGCACCTCCTACATAGACGGCGACGAGGTCGTGGCCGCCGCCCGCCCGACCCTGGACCGGCTCTCGGACGACACCACCGAGACCATCCACCTCGCCCGGCTCGACGGCACCAATGTCGTCTATCTCGCCACCCGGCAGTCGCAGCACTATCTGCGGCCCTTCACCCGGGTCGGCCGCCGGCTGCCCGCCCACTCCACCTCGCTGGGCAAGGCGCTGCTGGCCACGTACTCCGACGAGCAGGTGCGCAAGCTGCTGCCGGAGACGCTGGGCCAGCTCACCGAGCACACCATCACCGACCGCGAGAAGCTGATCGAGGAGCTGCACCTCATCCGGGAGCAGGGGTACGCGGTGGACCGCGAGGAGAACACCCTGGGCCTGCGCTGCTTCGGCATCGCCATCCCGTACCGCACCCCCTCGCGCGACGCCATCAGCTGCTCGGTGCCGGTGGCCCGGCTCACCCCCACCCATGAGCAGATGATCAAGGACGCGCTGTTCGACGCCCGGGACCGGCTCACCCTCGCGACGCGCCGCCTCTGACCCAGGGGAGGACGGCCCCTCCGCCGCGCGGCGGAGGGGGATCGTCGGGCGGGGTGACGCGCGGCGCGCACCGCGCCGGGAGGCTGGTGGCCATGACCCAGACCCTCCCCGGAACGCGTTCCGCCCCCGCCCGTGTCCCCGGCGACGTGGCCGCGCGGATCCTGCGGGCCGTCGCGATCCTCGCCTGTCTCCCGTACATCGGCCTCAAGGTCGCCTGGGTGGCGGGCAGTCACGTCGGCATTCCCGAGGGCAGCGAACTGCGCGACCCCGGCCGGCAGACGCTGATGGCCGTCGTCAACGGGCTGTCGGTGCTCATGGACGCCGCCGTGGTCGTCCTCGCCCTGCTGCTCACCCGCCCCTGGGGGCTGCGGGCACCGGCCTGGCTGACGGCCCTGCCCGCATGGGCCGCCTGCGGTCTGCTCGCGCCCATCATGACGGGATTCCCCGCCCAGTTGGCGGCCAGGGCGCTGGGCTTCGACGGCGGGGACGGGGGCCGGTCGTCCGGGTCGGGCGGGACGTTCCTGGCCGAGTGGGTCTTCGGGATGGTCTACGGCGGGTTCATCGTGCAGGGGCTGGCCCTGGGCGGTCTGTTCGTGCTGTACGCGCGCCGCCGCTGGGGCCCTCTGTGGCGCGGCCGGGTCGCCGATCTGCCCGCCCAGGCGGACGGTGCCCTCCGGCGCCCGGTCGCCGTCCTCATCGCCCTGCTCACCGCGGTGCCCGCCGCCGTCCATCTGCTGTGGGCCACGGGCTCGGCCACCGGGCTGAACCCGGAGCGGGCCGAGGACCGCGGCGCCGACTTCGCCGTTCTGGAGGGCGGGTACGTGCTGTTCGCGCTGATCACCGCCGTCGGCGTGCTCATGGTCGGCTTCCGCGCCGGGCCAACGGTGCGCCTCGCCGTGCCGCTGGGCCTGGTCTGGATCGGCTCGGCGGCGCTGGCCTGCTGGGGCGGCTGGCTCCTGCTGACCGGGCTGACCGCCCGGAGCGCCGCCAAGGAGCCGACCGCGCTGATGAATCTGACCTACGCTGTGCAGATGACCGTCGGATTGCTCGTCCTCACGGCCGGCGGGCGCTTCTTCCGCGAGCGCGGCCCCGCCGGGCCCGCGGCGGAACGCACGGCCCGGTGACCGGGGCGTGGCGGCGGCGGGCGGTCCGTGCGGTGGTCGGCCGCCGGGCCCAGCTGCGCTGGGTCCATCTGGTGCTCGGCGGCGCCCTGCTGATGCCGTACTACCTGCTGACCGCCGTGGTCCTCGCGATGCTGGTCCGGGGCGCCGATCCCTTCACCTCGCTGCGCTGGCAGCTGGTCACCTTCGCCTCGGCCCTGCCGCTGGCCGCGCCCACCGCGCTGCTGCCGCTCGTACGTCCCCTGGAGGCCACCGCCGCGCGCTCGCTGTGCGGGCTGCCGGAGTCCGCCGAGCTCGCGGCCGGGCCCGCCGGGTCGTGGGACGCCCGCGCCCGCACCTCGCTCTGGTACGGACTGCACCTGGCCATCGGCGGGCTGGTCAGCGGGCTCGTCCTGGCGCTGCTGCCCGCCTCGGCGCTGCTGGTCGCCCTGCCGTTCACCGACGACGGGTACGCCGACGGGCTGGGCCGGCCGCACGCCTTCGCCTCGGCCCCCGCCGCGCTGGCGCCCCTGGCCGGGGTGGCGCTGCTGGCCCTGCTCGTGGGGACCGCCGCGGCCGCCGGGGCGCTGCTGGCCCGGTGCGCGCCCGCGCTGCTCGGCCCGGCCCCCGCCGAGCGGCTCGCCGCCGCCGAGCGGCGGGCCGCCCGGCTGGCCTCCCGCAACCGGCTCGCCCGCGAGCTGCACGACTCGGTCGGCCATGCGCTGAGCGCGGTGACCCTCCAGGCGAGCGCGGCCCGTAAGGTCCTCGACTCCGATCCGGACTTCGCCCGGGAGGCGCTGGCGGCCATCGAGGAGACCACCCGGGACGCGGTCGGCGAACTCGACAGCGTGCTGGGCCTGTTACGGGAGGGGGAGGACGCCCCGGCCCCCGCTCCCTCCCCCACTCTGATGGATCTGGACGGACTGCTCGCCCGCACCCGGGCCGCGGGGGTGGCCGTCGAGCTGACGGCCCCGGGCTCGCTGGACCGGCTGCCACCGGTGGTCTCCCGCGAGGCGTACCGCATCGTCCAGGAGGGGCTCAGCAACGCGCTGCGCCACGCGGGCCGGGTGCCGGTGCGGCTCCGGATCGCCGAGGACCGGAAGAAGGTGGAGATCACGATGGAGAACCCGGTGGACGGGACCACCCGGGCACGGACCGCCGGCGGCGGCCGCGGGCTGCGCGGCATCGCCGAGCGGGTCACCCTGCTGCGCGGCACCTGTGCCTGGGACACCGTGGACGGCGTCTGGCGGCTGACGGTCCGGCTCCCGGTGGAGGCGTCCCGGTGAGCGCCCCGCCCTCCTCCTTGCGCATCGTGCTCGTCGACGACGAGCGGATGGTGCGCACCGCGCTGCGCGCGATCCTCTCCAGCGAGCCGGACCTGGAGGTCGTCGGCGAGGCCGGAAGCGGCGCCGAGGCCGTGCCGGTGGTCCGTGAACTGCGCCCGGACGTGGTGCTGATGGACGTCCGGATGCCCGATGTGGACGGCATCCGCGCCACCGAGCGGATCCTGGGCACCGTGCCGGACCCGCCGCGGGTGATCGTGGTGACGACGTTCGAGAACGACAGCTATGTGTACGAGGCGCTGCGCGCCGGGGCCAGCGGCTTCCTGCTCAAGCGGGCCCGCGCGGCGGAGCTGGTGCAGGCGGTGCGGGTGGTGGCGCGCAGCGATTCGCTGCTGTTCCCGGCCGCGGTGCGGGCGCTGGCCGCCGAGCACGCCGCCACCCGCGGCCCGGACCGCGAGGCGTCGGCACGGGCGCTCAGCGACCGGCTCTCCGAGCGGGAGGCCGCGGTGCTGCGGCTGATGACCGACGGGCTGTCCAACTCCGAGATCGCGGCCCGGATGGCGGTGGGACCGGCCACCGTCAAGACGCATGTGGGGGCGGTGCTCACCAAGCTGGGGGTGCGGGACCGCACCCAGGCGGTGATCGCCGCGTACGAGAGCGGTTTCGTCACACCGGGCTGACATCCGGCGGCCGGGGTGGTCTGCTGTGACGGGTCGGCCGAACGGGCGGACGAGCAGGAGGAGCAGACGCATGGAGTACGTACGGCTGGGCGCGTCGGGCGTCAAGGTGTCGCGGATCTGCCTGGGCATGATGAGCTACGGCAGCCCCGAGCACCGGCCCTGGCAGCTGGACATCGACGACGCGCGGCCGATCGTGCGGCGCGCGGTCGAGGAGGGGGTGACCTTCTTCGACACCGCCGACATGTACTCGGTGGGCCGGAGCGAGGAGATCACCGGGGAGCTGCTGCGGGAGCTCTTCCCCCGCCGCGACGACTACGTCCTGGCCACGAAGGTCTACCACCCGATGGGCGAGGGCCCCAACGACCGCGGCCTCTCCCGCAAGCACATCATGGCGGGCATCGACGCCTCGCTGCGGCGGCTGGGCACCGACCACGTGGACCTCTACCAGATCCACCGCTTCGACCACGAGACCCCGCTCGAGGAGACGATGGAGGCGCTGCACGATGTGGTGCGGGCCGGGAAGGCCCGGTACATCGGGGCGTCCTCCATGTACGCCTGGCAGTTCGCCAAGGCCCAGCACATCGCCGCGGCGCACGGCTGGACCCGGTTCGTCTCGATGCAGAACCACTACAACCTGCTCTACCGCGAGGAGGAGCGCGAGATGAACCCGCTCTGCCTGGACCAGGGCGTGGGCGTCATCCCCTGGAGCCCGCTGGCGCGCGGGCTGCTGGCGGGCACCCGCGACCGGGACCGCACCGGGCAGACGGTCCGGGCGGGCAACGATCCGCTGGTGGAGAAGTGGTACGCGGACGCGGACTTCTCCATCGTGGACGCCACCCGCGCGATCGCCGAGGAGCGCGGGGTGTCCCCGGCGCAGATCGCGCTGGCATGGCTGCTCAGCAGGCCCGCGGTCACCGCGCCGATCGTCGGGGCCACCAGGACCCGCCATCTTCAGGACGCGGTCGCGGCGGTCGGGCTGACGCTCGACGAGAAGGAGGTGGCCCGCCTGGAGGCCCCCTACCGCCCGCGCCCCATCATGGGCCACAGCTGACGGGGCGGGACGGCTTCGGGAACGGCTCCCCAGGCATTGGTCTTCCCACCGGAGGGTTTCAGTTCATCGGCGAACCGATCTCGGTGCGGTCCATGACCACGAGGAAGCCGGTGAGCGGCAGGGAGCCGTTCTGCCGCCGGGGTCCGAAGGCCGTGGTGGGGTCGGTGGTGACCAGCGGCGGGGTGGTCCGGCCGCCCGGCGCCCAGTTGTTGTCCCGGGAGACGGCGAGGAGGCCGGTGTCGGCGCTGCCGCGCCCGTTGGAGAGCGCGAGGTTGCGGTTCAGCCGGGCGTGGGAGCCGGCGACGGCGTAGCCCGTGCCCCAGTTGTCGAAGGAGGTGGTGCGCTGGAGCCGGAGGGCCCCGGTGTTGCCGCCGGCGTCGAAGCCGCTCTTGGTGTTGGCCCAGGCGGCGGAGGACCGTACGACATGGGCGGGCGAGGGGGCGCCACGGCGGTCGGCGCCGAGCTGGAAGCCGCTGCCGTCGCCCTTGAAGTAGGGGATGTGCCAGCGGTTCCGGCCGTTCCCGAAGGCCCAGGAGTGCTCGATGGTGACGGGGCTGGCCCACATCCACAGGTCGAGGCCGTCGTCGCTGTTGTGGAACAGCCGGGATCCGGTGACCACGTTGCCGGTGCCGGAGCCGTGGGTGATGGCTATGCCGTCGGCCCGCTGACCGCCGGTGGCGTCGTCGTGGTTGGCGTAGGAGTCCAGGTTCCGGATGAGGTTGCCGTTGGTGCCGTCGCCGCGGAGGGTGAGCCCGGTGTCGCCGTTGCCGTGGGTGCTGAGGTTCTGGAAGACGTTGCGCGCGCAGGAGGTGCAGACCAGGCCGCCGCCCGGGGCGTTGCGCAGTTCGATGCCGGAGACCGTCCAGTAGTCGGCGTTGAGGGAGACCAGGGACGAGCCCTCGCCCAGCCGGGAGCCGTCGAGCCGGACCTTCTCCGCTCGGTACGACCGCAGTCGGACGCGCTCGCGGGGGGTGCCGCTGATGGAGCTGCGCAGGGTCCTGGAGGGGTAGTACGTGCCGCCGCGGACCTCGATGGTGGTGCCCGCCTTGGCGGTGGAGAACGCCTTCTCCAGGCTTCGGTAGGGGGACTTGAGGGTGCCGGTGTTGCCGTCGCTGCCGTTGGTGGCCACGTACAGGGTGGTGGGCACGGCGCTCGCGCCCTCCGGCGAAGCCGTCAGATACACCCCGGCCACGGCCGACGCCACGATCACGGCGCTGCCCAACGGCAGCGTGCGATCCTTGCGTCGGCGGTGACGGCCCCGTTTGCGTCTCAGCCTCATGGCAACTCCTGTTCCCGGTCGAGAGAACGGGCCGGAGGATCCGGACCGGCCCGCTCCATGTCCTAGTTGCCGCCAGTCCAGATTAGGTTGCCGCGCTCCCGAGGATTCTTAGATTACGAAATCCCGATCGCATCGCGATAGCTTGCGACAACACTTGATCATTTTGTGGCCGAGGATGTTCGGACGCGACGGAGATCGTGTCGGTCTGTTGCCTCATGGGCGATAGACCTTGCCCGGTTCCGGCACGGCCGGGGCCATCAGCTGGGAGACCGTCACCACCGTGTAGCCCTCCTTCTTCAGCTTCGCCAGGATCCCCGGCACCGCCGGCACCGTGCCCTTGTAGATGTCGTGCAGCAGGATGATCCCGTCGCGCTTCGTCTGGTCCAGCACCCGCTTCTCGATCAGCGCGGAGTCGTTCGTCAGATAGTCCTTCGCCGTCACGCTCCACAGCACCTGCGCCACGCCCAGCTCGCGGCAGATCTTGGAGACCCGCTCGTCCGTACGCCCCTGCGGCGGGCGCATCAGCAGCGGCGTACGGCCGGTGAGCTTCTTGACGGCCTTCTGGACGCGGGTGATCTGCGAGCGGACCTCGTCGGAGTCGGTCTTGGTCAGGATCTTGTGCGACCAGGTGTGGTTGGCCAGCTCATGCCCCTCGTCCGCGAGGCGGCGCACCAGGTCGGGGTGGCGGTCGATGTGCTTCCTGCCGAGCATGAAGAAGGTCGCGTGGACCTTCTCGCGCTTGAGGATCTCCAGCAGCCGGGGCGTGTTCTCGCTGGGGCCCGCGTCGAAGGTGAGGGCGACGCACTTGGCGACGGCGCAGTCGACCGAGCCGTTCTTCCCGTCGCCCTTCTTCAGCACGTCGGGCTTGGAGGCGGCCGGTGTCGCGTGCTCGGCGTCCGACGCCGCGTGCTCCCGGGCGCTGCGCGGCGAGGTGGTGTCGTACGACGCGCCGCAGCCGCTGAGGCCCAGCGTCAGGCAGACGGCGCTGACGAGCCCGACGAGCGGCCCGGATATTCGACCTTTTCGCCCCATTGATGTCACCGAAGTCCTCTTCTGGCCAATAGTGGTCACCATGCCGTCAACGTCCGTTCAAATACGTAAAGTTGGCGGCACGAGCTGTGAGCACTATACACCGCATGTATACACGGAGTTCATAGGGGGCCCGAGGGGCCCGAGGGCCCATGGAGCGAAGTGGTCGTGGCCGGTCGGGTGCGGCCCGGCCGCCTCCGGGCGGCTAGCCCTGGTGCTTCTTCCAGTCCGCCTGTGCCGCGTTGAGCTCCTTCGCGACCTTGTCGCAGAACGCCTTGGCGGTCATCTGGCCGAGCAGCACCTTCTGGAAGCTGGGCTCGTTGTCTGCCTTGCTGATGTTGTTCCAGTCCGGGAGGTAGTACGGCAGCTGGACGACCTTGGTCCGCGGATCGTTGAGCGACTCCAGCGCGGCCTTGGTCGGCGGGGCCTTGGCGATCCAGCCGTCGTCCGCGGCGCCGACGTTGGCGGGGATGGCGCCGACGTCCTCGTTCCAGAGGCTGTTCATCTCCGGGGAGGCCGCGAACTCGATGAACTTCCAGGCCGCCGCCTTGTTCTTGCTCGCCTTGAACAGCCCGAGGCCGTCGACCGGGTTGGAGACGATGGTGCGCGCCGCGCCGTGCCGGGACGGCGGCAGCGGTATGCCCGCGATCTTGTCCTTGCCGAGCAGCCGTACGTGGTCCACGTAGCTGCCGAGGTTGTGCTGGAGCATCCCGATGTCGCCCTGGTCGAACTGGGCGACCATCTTGGCGAAGTCGTTGTTGAGGTCCGCGGCGGGAGTGACCTTCTTGAAGAGGGCGACGTACTTCTCGAGCGCCGCGACGTTCCTGGGGTCGTTGAGGGTGGTCTTGTCGCCGCCCTCGCCGTTCCAGAAGGACGTGATGCCGGACTGGGCGTACATCATGTCCAGCGCCTGGGCGATCGAGCCCGCGCCGCCGCGCAGGGTGAAACCGAACTCGTTCCGGCCCTTGTCGGTCAGTTCCTCGGCGGCCTTGTAGAAGTTCTCCCAGCTGTCGGGCGCGGGCAGGTTCGCCGCCTTGAACAGGTCGGTGCGGTACCAGAGGGTGCCCTGGTTGGCGGAGGTCGGGACGGAGTACAACTCCCCGTCGTCGCCTCCGGCCGCGCGGACGCTCTCGACCATGTTCTTGATCAGCTTGCCCTTGAGGGCGCTGTCGCCGATGCGGTCGGTCACGGGGTCGAGGGCGCCCTGGGCGACCAGATTGGCCAGATACGCGGTGCCCACGCCGCCGACGTCGGGCAGGCTGTCGCCGCCGCTCTGGATGGCCGTGTCGTACTTCGACTGCACGTTGGCGATCGGGATCGGAACGTACTTGACCGTGATGTCGGGGTATTTGTCCTCGAACTTGGCGATGATCTGCTTCCAGATCGTGGTGCGGGGGCCGCCGTTGTTGTCCCAGAAGGTGATGGTGCCCTTACCTGAGCCCTCCTCGCCGGTGGTCGAGCCGTCGTCACCGCAGGCGGCGGCGGTGAGGGCGAGGGTGAGGGCTGCGGCGAGGGCGGTCGCGGTGCGGGGTGCTCTGCGGCGCGCTGGTTTCATGGTGGTCGTCTCCTGTGGGTTCGCTTGCGGTTGCCGGTCGTTGAGGTTCGCGCCGTTGTCGCTGGGGTCCGTGGCCGTGTGCGGGTCGGTTGTGCCCACCCGTTCCGCCAGGGGGCACCTCCCACTTCCGCCAGCAGGCACCTCCCAGCGGTAGCTGGGGGAGGAACGATTGCCACAACCTGTGTTCATACGGCCGCTCCCCGGTCGGAGAGGTGGGCTGCCAGGCGGGCCGCGGCCGGGTGGGTCAGGCGGGTGTCGGCTATCGCCGTGACGATGCGGCGGGTGACCGTGTCGGCTGGGGCCACGGGCAGGGGGTGCTGCCAGGCGAGGGCCGAGCCGACGCCCGGGTGGTCCCCGGTGCTCACCCACCACGGGTCGGCCCGGGTGTCGCCGGTCGCGCCGACGAACACCAGCGTCCAGTTCTCGGCGGCCAGCGCCAGCCAGTCCGCGGGCCGTCCGTGTACCGCCGCCTCGCCCTCGCCGTCGGCGCTGAGGACGTGCGCGGGCTCGGAGTGCCTGGGGACGCGCCAGAAGAACCCGCCCGCGTGGCCCGCCCCGCCGAGGGCGATCTCCTCGCCCGTCACATTGGTGAGAGCCGAGGTGAAGTCCAGCGCCCAGCACTCCGATCCGAGGGACCGTACGGCCACCGTGCGGCGCTCCAGCAGCAGTTGCCGCCCCCCGGCCGTCCACGACAGCTCTTCCACGAACCCGTCGGGGTCGCGCAGCAGCCAGCTGAGATGGCACTGGCCGCCCTGGTGGTCCTGTCGGCCGGGACCGCCCCGGAAGTCCCATCCGGCCACCTCCGGGATGGCCATGGACACCCCCAGGCGGGCCGGATCCTCGGTGGGCCGCAGCCCGGTGACGGTGACACCGCCGAGGGTGCGCACGGGGTGCAGATAGGGGCGCGGCGCGACCGTGCCCGGCAGTTCGGGGCGGTGCACATACGTCCCGACGACCCGGTGCTCATGGCGCAGCAGGGTGCGCGGGGGACGGCGGGTGAGGGAGGGAGTGCGCGGGTTGGACGGGGTCAGGG
>NZ_JAEEAP010000176.1 GCF_016103465.1 Streptomyces sabulosicollis | reverse complement strand
GGGCTGCGGCTGCTGCTGGTTCGGGTCGGGCTGCTGCTGGCCCGGATCCGACGGCTGGTCCTGCGGCTGCTGCTGGCCCGGATCCGACGGCTGGTCCTGCGGCTGCTGCTGGCCCGGATCCGACGGCTGGTCGGAGGGCTGGTCCGAGGGCTGCGACTGCTGCGAGGGGGTCCCGGAAGGGCGCTCGGTCTCCAGCGGGGTGAACCGGTCGGACGGCTTCAGGGTGACCTTCGGCGCTTCCCTCAGCCGCGGGGCGTGCTGCTCGCCCGGCATCGCCAGGAACGAGGGGTAGTCGGCCCGTGCCAGCACCGTGTCCCGCGGGTTCCCGCTGCCGTCGCCGTCACCGAGCGGGCGCTTCAGCAACTCGACCTTGCCGATCCCCACCAGGACGGCGTGCTTGACGTTCTTCGTGGCCGGCCGGATGACGGTGACCGTGCTCCGGGAGAAGCCGTTCCACTCGGGCCCGGTGAACGTCGGCTTGGCGTCGCGCGGCGGGGCCGAGGCCCTTACGGGATTTCCGGAGTCGCACTTCACGACGGGCAGACCGCGCTCATCGACGAAGACCGCCGTTCCGGCCTGGAGAACGGCGGACACCGGCTTCACCCCGCCGCGGTAGCCGTAGGTCTTCGCGTAGGTGTCGGAGCGCAGGGTGACGCTCGTGAGCCGATGGACGAAATCGGGGATCTTGTCGGGCGAGATGTGCTGGACCTTGCTCCAGGCGGCGCCCTTCCCCTTGTCGGCGTCGAGGTCGTGGAGCAGCCCCTGCCGGTCGCAGGGCTGCCGGTTCCGGACACCGGCGTAGAGACCGGGGGTGTCGCCGCGGAACGCGCGGCCACCGTTGGAGGGCGAGACCACGTGTTTGCGGTCACGGCCGACGGAGGAGGTGAACGCGGGGACCGAGGTCTTTCCGACGGGTTCCCGCCGGTATTCGACCGTCGAGGCGTATCCCGGGGCTTCGCCGGGCGCCTCTTTGGAAGCTTCCCCGGATGCCTTTTCGGAGGAGGAGACCATCCCAAGGACCACCACGACGGCGACCACGACGACGAAACCGACGACGAATGCTGAACGACGCGAGGTGAGGTGCCATGAGATCGAGCGCATTTCCCTCTCCTTCCCTTACCTCGCCCCCATCCTGCGCTCGCTCCGCATACCCCCGCTTCCCCCGAAACCCTGACATCTCACCCCACCTTCGGGGGACTTGGGCCGCGTTTGCCCGTCGCCGCTCGCAGAGCCGCCCCCGGCCCGGGTGACCCGGACCGGGGGCGGTCGCTGCCCCTCGCGGTCTGTGCGCACGAATCCTCCGACCATGTCGGATCTTCGTCACGTATCTAGACTAAACGGACGTGCTCCAGTTGGCACCAGAACGGGCGGAGAGACGGACCGCGGTGACGGCCGGAGAGACGGACCGGAGAGACGGACGGCAGCCGAGGAGGACCGGATGAGCGGCCCTGTCGTGGCGGGGGTCGACGGCTCCCGGCGCAGCCTTACGGCGGCCGAGTGGGCCGCCCGGGAGGCGGCGCGGCGCGGAGTCGCGCTGCGCCTCGTGCACGCCTGTCCGCCGCTGCCGCGCAGGGTCTCTCCGGTGCCCGGGGCGGACGCCTGGCAGAACGTGGGCGAGCAGATGCTCGGACAGACGGTGACCGACTTCCGGGCGCGCCTTCCGGAGCTCGGGATCGACGGGGAGCACACCGCCGCCGAACCGGCCGAGGCTCTGCTCACGGCCGCCGCGAGCGCCGGACTGCTGGTGGTCGGGACCCGGGGCTGGGGCGGCTTCGAGGAGCTGGCGGTGGGCTCCGTGGCGCTGCGGGTGGCGGCGATGGCGGACTGCCCCGTCGTCACGGTCCCGGAGGAGCGCCATACGGGCGCCGGGTGGGACGGTACGGAGGCGGACGAGGTGCAGCTCGGCTTCGACGCGCACGCCCCGGCGGAGGCGCCGACCGCCTTCGCGTTCCGCGCCGCGCAGGAGCGGGGCGTACCGCTGCGCGTGGTGCACGCGTGGGCGCTGCCCCCGGCCTCCCCGTCGGCCTGGATGCTCACGGTACTGGAGGAGGACCGCGCGATGTGGGAGGACCAGGAGAGCCAGGTGGTCTCCGACGCCCTGCGACCGTGGCGGGAGGGCTGCCCCGAGGTCACCGTGGTGCCGGACGTCATCCTGCTCAATCCGGCGGAGGCGCTGGTGAGGGCCTCGGAACGGGCTGGACTGCTGGTGATCGGGCGCCGGGCGGCCACTCGGCCGACCGAGCTGCGGCTGGGGCCGGTGGCCCACGCCGTGCTGCACCACGCCCACTGCCCGGTGACGGTCGTACCGCATTCCGCGCCCTGAGCCCGCCGCCCGCGCCCTGAGCCCAGAACCCGCCTTCCGCACCCTGAGCCCGCCTCCCGCGCCCTTGAGCCCTCAGCCGAAGAACACCCCGAATTCCGAGTAGAGCGCGGGATCGACGGCCTTGGTGCCCACCGTGGCCTCCGCGAGCGGTATCCGCACGATGTCCGTGCCGCGCAGCGCCACCATCGTGCCGAAGTCCTGGTCCTTGACCGTGTCGATCGCGCGCAGCCCGAAGCGGGTGGCCAGCCAGCGGTCGAAGGCGCTGGGCGTCCCACCGCGCTGGATATGGCCCAGGACCGTGGTGCGGGCCTCCTTGCCGGTGTGATCGGCGATCTCATGGGACAGCCACTCGCCGATGCCGGACAGCCGGACATGGCCGAACTCGTCCAGGCTGGAGTCCTTGACCACCATCTGGCCCTCCTTCGGCACCGCCCCCTCCGCCACCACCACGATCGGTGCGTACCTGATCGTGAAGCGGTTCTCCACCCAGGCGCAGACCTGTTCGATGTCGAAGGGCTGCTCGGGGATGAGGATGACGTTGGCACCGCCGGCGATGCCCGAGTGCAGGGCGATCCAGCCGGAGTGCCGCCCCATGACCTCGACCACCAGGGTGCGGGTGTGGGATTCGGCGGTGGTGTGCAGCCGGTCGATCGCCTCCGTGGCGATGTTGACCGCGGTGTCGAAGCCGAAGGTGTAGTCGGTGCCCGCCACGTCGTTGTCGATCGTCTTGGGCACCCCGACCACCCGGATGCCCTCGCCGCCCAGCGCCGCGGCGACCCCGAGCGTGTCCTCGCCGCCGATCGCGATGAGCGCGTCGACCGCGTACTCGGCGAGCGTCTCGCGCACCCGGTCGACCCCGTCCTCGCTGGCCAGGGGGTTGGTCCGGGAGGAGCCGAGGATGGTGCCGCCACGCGGCAGGATGCCGCGCACGGCCGGGACGTCCAGCGGCACGATGGCTCCTTCGAGCGCGCCGCGCCAGCCGTCCCGCACCCCGACGAACTCGAAGCCGTGGACCTCCACGCCCTTCCGGACGATGCCGCGGATCGCGGCGTTGAGCCCGGGGCAGTCACCGCCGCCGGTCAGCACACCGACACGCATCTCCGCTCCCTCCGCCGACGGCGCGAGCCGCTGCCGTCGCCGCTCCTTCCGGCGCCACTCTTGCCACCCCCTCTTCCTCCAGAATCCACCCATATGTAGCGCGACGCCCACAGCGGCGTAGGGGTGTCCCCACAACACCGATCCGTTCATCCGACTGATACGACTGATGCGCCAGAGGTGTGGATAGACTCTCGCGACTGCACAAGGGCACAGCGGGGAGAGGCAGCACAGATGGCCCAGGCGAAGAAAATCGTGCTCTATATGCTGATCGTCTTCGTGCTGTACACGATCATCAAGACGCCCGCCCGGGCGGCCGACCTCGTCCAGGTCGGTTTCGAGGGCATATCGGACGCCGCCAAGAGCGTCGGCGAGTTCATGACGGAACTGACCAACTAGCCTCGCCCCTCTCCCGTCCCGCCCTCGAACTTCCACTCCTATCAGTCCCTTATCGGGCGATTTCTCCACCAACACGTGGTAAAGCGGTGCTTGCACACAGTGCACATGTCTTGTGATGCTATGACCGCTTTTGCCGGGTGAGTACATCGTGAAGGGGTGGCGTGACCGTGTCGGCCCGTACCGCGCCCAGAACCCCGCCCCAGGGCGATGGCGGCAGTGAAAGCGGCAGAAGCCGCGGGGCTGACGCCAGAGCGCTCACCCAGGTGCTCTTCGCCGAGCTCTCGGGCCTCACCCCCGGAACCCCCGAGCACGCCCGCGTGCGCGCCGCGCTCATCGAGGCCAATCTGCCGCTGGTCCGCTACGCCGCGGCGCGCTTCCGCAGCCGCAACGAACCCATGGAGGACGTGATCCAGGTCGGTACCATCGGCCTGATCAACGCCATCGACCGGTTCGACCCCGACCGCGGGGTGCAGTTCCCGACGTTCGCCATGCCGACCGTCGTGGGCGAGATCAAGCGCTACTTCCGCGACAACGTCCGCACCGTCCACGTCCCGCGCCGGTTGCACGAGCTATGGGTGCAGGTCAACGGCGCGACCGAGGATCTGACCGTGCTGCACGGCCGCTCCCCGACGACGGCCGAGATCGCCGAACGGCTCAAGCTCAGCGAGGAAGAGGTGCTCGCCTGCATCGAGGCGGGCCGCTCGTATCACGCCACCTCCCTGGAGGCCGCCCAGGAGGGCGACGGACTGCCCGGCCTCGTCGACCGGCTCGGCTACGAGGATCCGGCGCTCGCCGGAGTCGAGCACCGCGATCTGGTGCGCCATCTGCTCGTACAACTGCCCGAGCGCGAGCAGCGTATCCTTTTGCTCCGTTACTACAGCAACTTGACGCAATCTCAGATCAGCGCCGAGCTCGGCGTCTCCCAGATGCACGTGTCCCGGCTGCTGTCCCGGAGCTTCGCCCGGCTGAGATCCGCAAACCGGATCGAGTCCTGATCCTTGCGGGGGACCTCCGCCCCGGGACCCCAAGGCTGTAATGTCGACATGGCGCTACAGCGTGTTGCCGACATGTGACATTCTGCAGGAACCGCGTTTGGCGCGGCCCGACCTCCGGTATTCAGGGGGAGGCTGCGTCGGACGCGAACCGCGCAGCTGGGATCCGTCCGCGACCTCTAGGGGGTGGCATGTCCGTAGAACTGGGCAGCTCGAAGGTGCTCAACAACGACGCACCGCACATGCCTGACGACTGCGACGCCATCGACACCCGCACCCTCTCCCGCTCCCTCTTCCTGCGGCTCGCCACACTCGACAAGGACAGTGCGGAGGCCGGCTACGTCCGTGACACCCTCATCGAGCTGAACCTCCCGCTCGTCCGCTACGCGGCGGCCCGGTTCCGCAGCCGTAACGAGCCGATGGAGGACATCGTCCAGGTCGGCACCATCGGCCTGATCAAGGCGATCGACCGCTTCGACTGCGAACGGGGCGTGGAGTTCCCGACGTTCGCCATGCCGACCGTCGTGGGCGAGATCAAGCGGTTCTTCCGCGACACCAGCTGGTCGGTGCGGGTTCCGCGGCGGCTGCAGGAGCTCCGCCTGGCGCTCACCAAGGCCAGTGACGAGCTGTCACAGAAGCTCGACCGCTCCCCGACCGTCACGGAGCTCGCCACGGCGCTGGGCGTCTCCGAGGAGGACGTGGTCGACGGGCTCGCGGTGGGCAATGCCTACACGGCCAGCTCGCTGGACTCCCCGTCCCCCGAGGACGACGGCGGCGAGGGGTCGCTCGCCGACCGGCTGGGGTACGAGGACAGCGCGCTGGAGGGCGTGGAGTACCGCGAGTCGCTCAAGCCCCTGCTGGCCAAACTGCCGCCGCGAGAGCGCCAGATCATCATGCTGCGCTTCTTCGCCAATATGACGCAGTCGCAAATCGGCGAAGAGGTCGGGATCTCCCAGATGCATGTCTCCCGGCTGCTCACCCGGACCCTGGCCCAGCTGCGCGAGGGCCTGATCTCGGACTGAGCCACCACCCGGCCGGTCCCCTGCCGGATCCCTGTACACCTGACGGGCCGTCAGCCACACTGGCCCGATGCGATACGCATGGAGCCGGACAACGGGCCGCCGAGGCACGGCGATCGCCTCCTCGGCGGCCGCGCTGTGCCTGGGGGCACTCCTCAGCGGCTGCGGCGGTGGCGGCGACGGCTATGTGGCCGCCGGGGCGGCCGGGCCCGACGGACAGCGGACCGCGAAGGCCGTGCCGCCCAAGGGCGGCGTGGCCCTGGTGCCCCTGGACGAGGACGGCACGGACAACGACCGCGACGACGGTAAGGGCGGCTCGGACGGGAAGCGCGACCGGGGCGCGGCCGGACCCTCCGCCACCTCGGACGGCAGGGCGGACGGACCGGCCTCACGAGCACCCTCGGCATCCGCGAAGGCCCCCGGCCGCACGGACGGCTCGGACGGCCCGGGCGGCGGGACGAGCGGCTCCGGGGCCCCGGGGCGTACGGACGACGACCCCAAGGGCGGCGACGGGCCCCAGGGCGACGGATCCGGTGAGCCCTCGCCCTCCGGTCCGGGCCCGGGCTCCTCGGATCCCTCCGGCTCCCCCGCGCCCACCGGACCGGCCGCCCTCACGGTGGGCGAGCCGGAGCGCACGGCGACCGATGAGCGCTGGTGCGAGAAGGTGAAGGTCGAGTTCCGCAACACCGGAGGAGCGCCGATCGCCTCGGGCACCGTCACCTTCGGGACGCATGTGATCGACGCCCTCGGCATCGACTGGGCCACGCTGGAGTCCAAGGAAGAACTGCCCGCGCCGATCGGCGCGGGCCAGAAGAAGGAGAAGACCTGGACGGTGTGCGTGGACGACTGGCGGGTGCCGCTGGGCATGCATATCGAGACCCAGGACGTCTCGGTCAGCTGGAAGCCGTAAGGCCGGCCCGGCAGCCGTGCCGTAAGGCCGGCCCGGCAGCCGTAAGGGGCGCGGGAGCTCAAGGACCCCGTGAGAGGTCAGACCCCGCGGGAGGCGTCAGCGCTTCGCCGGAAGCGTCAGGCGCCCGCCGGAAGCGTCAGGGCTTCGCCGGATCAGCCCAGCGCCAGCCAGGCCACCCCGGCGACGATCACGACCGCCGCGATCACACCGACGATCACGCCGACGCGGGAACCGCCGCTCGATCCGGCGGACGTCTGAGGCTGCCGAGTGCCCTCGTCGACGAAGGCGCGGAACATCTGAGTGGAGCCGGCCGGGTCGTGGTTGCCGTTGGGGCTCTGGGGGTTGTTCGCCATGAGCCCCGACCCTAGCGAACGAGCGGATTCCGGGACACCCCCGGGTCTCAGCAGCCCCTTGCGCCTCAGCCACCCCTCTTGACCGACCCCAGGACGACTCTTTAACGGCAATTTACCGCCCAGACCACCCTTTCATTTGCCTGTAGCAACTAACTTCTTCTATGGTTGCCTTAAGCAACTGACCATCCTGATCGATCCCTGTGGGGGGTGCCGTGGCCACACAGCGCCACTACGAGGAGCTGGCCCGGCAGCTCAGCGCCATCGGCACCGTCAAGCGCGGACTCGGGCGCGTCCTGCCGACCGACTGCCCATCGGGCTCCGCCGTCGTCCTGATGCTCCTCGACCGCTACGGCGAGATGCGCATGAGCAAGCTCGCCGAGCTGCTCGACATCGACATGTCGGTGACCAGCCGGCATGTGGCGCATGTCGCGAACCGCGGCTGGGTGGACCGCAAGCCCGACCCGCTCGACCGGCGATCGCGGCTGCTGAGCATCAATCCCAGCGGACGAGCACTGCTCGGTCAGGTCTCCGAGCGCTACACGAACGCGCTCGCCAGTTGTCTGAGCGACTGGTCGGACGAGGACGTCGACCGCCTCAACGAACTTCTCGCCCGGTTGCGGACGAGTTTCGGGGACACCCGTTCCCGGGCTGTGCCGCACCAGGCGGAGAGCAGCATCACCCGTACACCTTCGCAACGTTAAGGAACTTCATGGCAACGACCACACCGGACGGCGGTGTGCGGGGACCCGCGGGGCACCCCGCCCACGCCAAGCACGGCGGAGGAGGCCACAGAGGCCAGCCCGGCCATGCCGCGGACTCCTCGGCGCCCATGACCCACCGGCAGATCATGGAGGCGCTCTCCGGGCTGCTGCTGGGGATGTTCGTCGCGATCCTGTCGTCGACGATCGTCTCCAACGCGCTGCCCGAGATCATCGCCGATCTCCACGGCGGCCAGTCCGCCTACACCTGGGTCGTCACCGCCACCCTGCTGGCCATGACCGCCGCCACCCCGCTGTGGGGCAAGCTGTCCGATCTGTTCAGCAAGAAGCTGCTGGTCCAGATCGCCCTGCTGATCTATGTCGCCGGCTCCGTGGTGGCCGGTCTGTCGCAGAACCCGGGCATGCTGATCGCCTGCCGTGTGGTGCAGGGCGTCGGCGTCGGCGGTCTGTCCGCCCTCGCCCAGGTCGTCATGGCGGCGATGATCTCCCCGCGTGAGCGCGGCCGTTACAGCGGTTACCTCGGCGCGACCTTCGCCGTCGCGACCGTCGGCGGTCCGCTGCTCGGCGGCGTGATCACCGACACCGACTGGCTGGGCTGGCGCTGGTGCTTCTACGTCGGCGTCCCGTTCGCCGTCATCGCGCTGATCGTCCTTCAGAAGACCCTGAAGCTCCCGGTGGTGAAGCGGGACGTCAAGGTCGACTGGGGCGGCGCCTTCTTCATCAGCGCCGCGGTCTCGCTGCTGCTGATCTGGGTGACCTTCGCGGGGGACAAGTACGACTGGATCTCGTGGCAGACCTACGCGATGGTCGGCGGATCGATCGTGCTCGGTCTGATCTTCCTGCTGATCGAGTCCAAGGCGAGCGAGCCGATCATCCCGCTGCGGCTGTTCCGCAACAAGACGATCACCCTCGCCTCGCTGGCCTCGCTCTTCGTCGGTATCGCGATGTTCTCCGGCACCGTCTTCTTCAGCCAGTACTTCCAGCTGGCGCGCGGTGAGACGCCCACGATGTCCGGCGTCATGACCATCCCGATGATCGGTGGCCTCTTTATCTCCTCGACCGTTTCCGGTCAGGTCATCACCAAGACCGGTCGCTGGAAGGTGTGGCTGGTCATCGGTGGTGTGCTGGTGACGGCGGGCCTCGGGCTGCTGGGCACCATCCGGTATGACACCCCGTACTGGCACATGGCGATCTACATGGCGCTCATGGGCCTCGGCGTCGGCATGATGATGCAGAACCTGGTGCTGGCCACCCAGAACCAGGTGGCCCCGCAGGACCTCGGCGCGGCCAGCGCCGTGGTCACCTTCTTCCGCTCCCTGGGCGGTGCGGTGGGCGTCTCGGCGCTCGGCGCGGTGCTCGCCAACCGGGTCACCCAGTACGTCAAGGACGGCCTGGCCGACCTCGGCCCCAAGGGCGCCGCGCTGGGCCACGCGGGCACCGGCGGCGGTGGCATCCCCAACGTCAAGGAGCTGCCCGAGCCGCTGCGCACGATCATGGAGGGCGCCTACGGCCACGGTGTGGCGGACGTCTTCCTCTTCGCCGCCCCGGCCGCTTTCCTCGGCCTGCTGCTGACCCTGTTCATCAAGGAGGTCGCCCTGAAGACCAACTCCGGCTCCCAGCAGGCCGCCACGGCCGCCTCGGACGCCCCGGCCACCGACACGGCCCCGGCCGACACGGTGGCGGCCACGGCAGCCACCGGGCAGGTCGCCGACCTCGAGCCCGCGCTCGTGGGCGCCCCGGCCGCCGAGACGCACGGGCCGGACACAAGCGGTGCCCTCGCGGCCACCGCCCCGCTGGCGGCCACCGCTCCGCAGCGCCTCACGGCCTTCGCCTCCACCGGCGGTGACGGCGCGGACCGTCAGCCCCGGCAGGGTGTGCACGGCTTCGTGCGGAACGCCGAGGGCGGCCCCGTCGCCCGCGCCGCGGTGACCCTGATCTCGCTCGCCGGGCGGCAGCTGGGCCGTTCGGTGGCGCACACCGACGGCTCGTACGCCCTGGACGCGCCGAGCTCCGGCTCGTACGTCCTGATCGCGGCGGCCGACGGCCACCAGCCGCAGGCGTCCACGATCGTGGTCGGGGACGAGCCGCTGGGCTTCGACATCGTCCTGTCGGCCACCAGCGGTCTGGTGGGCACCGTGCGCGGTGCCGCCGACGGCCGGCCGGTGGACGCGGCGATGGTCGTGGTCACCGATGTCCGCGGTGAGGTGCTGGCCACCGGCAAGACCGGTGAGCAGGGCGACTTCGGATTCGAGGAGCTGGTCTCCGGGACCTTCACGGTCGCGGTGAACGCGCCGGGCTACCGGCCCGCGGCCCTGCCCGTCGAGGTGGGGGCCCAGGGTCTGACCCGGGTGGAGATAGCGCTGCAGGCCGGCGCCCGGGTGCAGGGCATAGTGCGGGCCGGTGCCGACCGGCGGCCGCTGCCCGACGCGCGGGTCACCCTCGTGGACGCGGCCGGGAACGTGGTCGCCACCGCCACCACCGGTGAGGACGGCGCGTACGCCTTCACCGACCTGGACGCGGGCGACTACACGGTCATCGCGAGCGGCTACCCGCCGGTCGCGGGGGCGCTCACGGTCTCCGGGCCCGGCGTCGACGGCCACGACGTGGAGCTCGCCCACCCGGGCGAGTGACGGAACCCCGGGCCCGGGGCGCGCAAGAGCGGAGACGCGCCCCGGGCCCGGCCCGGGCGGCGGATTTCTCGGCCGGACCCGGAACCCGGATCCCGGCGGCGGTGTAGTGAAGGCAGGGGACGGCCTGACGCCGCCGCCCGGATCCGGTGCACAGACACGACGAGTACCACCAGCACCACGAGTACCACCAGCATCACGAGAACGACCAGTACGACGCGCACGACCAGCACGACGGCGCGACGCGCGCGACCAGCGCGTCGGGCGAGATGAGCGACACCAGCAACACGCCGAGCACGACGAGCAACACGGCGACACCCGAGCGGGAGCGAAACGCGGCATGACGACCACAGGAGCAGGAGCAGGCGGGGGAGCGGGACTGCGGGCCCGGATCCGCACCCGTGACGGCTGGGCGGTCCAGCACGCGGTGCTGACCGTCACCGATATGACGGGCGCCCAGGTGCTGCGCGCGCAGGCCGACGCGGACGGCGCCGTGCGGACCGACGAGCCGCTGCCGCCCGGGCCGTACACGATCATCGCCACCGCGGTCGGCTACGCCCCGGTCGCGTCCACGGCGATCGTCACGGCCTCCGGCCGGGCCGACGTGGGCACGGTGGTGCTGGCGCGCCAGGGCGGAGTGGAGCTTCCGCCGCCCGGGGCCTGGACGATCGACCCGGTGCATTCGACGGTGGCCGCGGTCGCCCAGCATCTGGGGATCTCCAGCGTGCACGGCCGGTTCACGGAGTTCGGCGGGCGGATCGAGGTCGCCGAGGACATCGAGAAGTCGCGCGTCGAGGCGGTCATGCAGGCCGCCAGCATCGACACCGGGAACGCGATGCGGGACGGCCATCTGAAGTCGCCCGACTTCCTCAATGTGGCGGAGTTCCCGGAGCTGACGTACCGGAGCACGCATCTGAGCGCGGCCGGGGCCGACCGCTGGACGGTCCATGGCGAGCTGTCGATGCACGGCGTGGTCCGGGACGTGGATCTGGACCTGACCTACCTGGGCACGGGCCCCGACCCCTGGGGCGGGGTGCGGGCGGCCTTCCGGGCCGTCGCCGAGCTGCGCCGCGAGGACTTCGCGATGAACTACAACCAGGTGGTCGCGGCGGGCATCGCGGCGATCGGCACCACCCTGCGGGTGGAGCTGGACATACAGGCGGTGCAGGGCGAGGAGCTCCCCGCGGCCTGAGGCCCCGGCGCCCGGGGTGCTCCGGGTCGGCGCGCCGACCCGCCCGGCGCGCTCTCAGTCCAGCAGGGTCTCGATACCCGCGATGGCGAGGTCCAGGGCGAAGGCGAAGTCGCGGTCGTGCATCTCCTGGACCGTATTGCCGCCGCGCGCCTCCATGATTTTCCGCTGCTCGTCGAAGTCCGAACGGTCCTCGACCGAGGACATCATCTCGTGGAACAGCTCGTCCTGGGTGACTCCCTCCGCCCGGCAGCGGGCGGCGAAGCGACCCTCGATGGTGCCGAAGCCATAGACGAACTGGTAGACGAGGGACAGCGCGCTGGTGACCCTGTCCTCCGGCACTCCGCTGTTGCGCATCACGGCCAGCGCGGCCTTGCTGAAGCCCACCGCGTTGGGCCCGATGTTGAGGTACTCCCCCAGCAGCGCGGGCAGCCAGGGATGCCGCACCAGCACCCGGCGGTATTCGGTGGCCATCTGGCGCAGCTGGTCACGCCAGTCCCGCGGCTCGGCCGGGGTGTGCTCATGGCCCTCGTCGGGGCCGACGGCCTCGATGGGCAGCGCTATCTCTCCCATGGCCGCGTCCAGGGCGAGTTCCAGCAGATGGTCCTTGGTCTCCACGTACCAGTAGACCGACATGGCGGTCACCCCGAGCTCCGCCGCGAGCCGTCGCATCGAGAAGCCCGAAAGACCCTCGGCGTCCAGCAGCCGCATCGTCGCCGCGACGATCTTCAGATGGTCGAGCCCGACGGGCTGCTGGTCGCCCTTGCGCTTGGTGGTTTTGCGCTCGGAGAGCCAGACGCTGGACCGCGGGCGGACGGTACGGCTGCCGGTTGCCATGGCGGCGCCTCTCTTTCTCCGGTGCGCTGGCGCCACATGTGTCCCGGGACCGGGCACGCGGCACCTCACTACCTGAAGATGCTATGCCGCCGGGGCCTCCTGTGAAGATCGTTCGGCCCTGCTGAGCAGCAGCGCGGCCAGCACTCCTCCCGCCAGCACGGCCGCGGCGCCGACGAGTTGGCTGGTCTCCACGCCCGAGGCGAAGGCGTCCGCGACGGCCTCGCGGTCCTCGGGGGTACGGGCCGCGGCGAGGGCGGCCGGGAGCGAGCCCGCTCCGGTGGCGACCGCGGGCAGCAGCGAGCCGAAGCGCGAGTTGAGCACGGCGCCGAGGACGGCGACGCCGAGCCCGTTGCCGCATTCGGTGAGCGTGCCGTTCACCCCCGCGCCCACCCCCGCCTTCTCCGGCGGGATGGCCGACATGATGGCGTTCGCCATCGCGGGCATGGCCAGCGCGATACCGGCCCCCATCACCACCAGCCCGAAGAGCATCCCGCCGTAGCCGTGCGCACCGAGCGTCGCGATGGCGGCGAGACCGGCCGCGAGCAGCCCCATCCCGCCGACGATGGTCACCGGGGTCCCGAGCTTGGGCAGCAGCCGCGCTCCGACACCGGTGAGGTTGAGCGCGACGATCACCAGCGCGAGCGGCGCGGTGCGCAGCCCCGCGTCCAACGCGTCATAGCCCAGCACGAACTGCAGATGCTGGGTGAGCAGGAAGAGCGAACCGCCCATCCCGAAGGCGACCAGGATGCCGCCCGCCACCGCGCCCACGAACCGGCGGTTGCGGAAGAAGTGCATGTCCAGCATGGGATGCGGAATATGACGCTCCCACAGCGCGAAGCCGGTCATCACGGTGACGCCGATGAAGGCCGACAGCAGCACCCGGCTGGAGGTCCAGCCGTGCTCCGGCCCGGAGATGATCGCGAAGACGATGCCGGTCATGCCGACCGTGGACAGCAGCGCGCCGAGCAGATCGGGGCGGTCGCTGGTCGGAGCCTTCGACTCCGGCACCATCCAGACCACGGCCACCAGCCCGAGCAGCGCCACCGGGATATTGATCAGGAAGATCGAGCCCCACCAGAAGTGCTCCAGCAGCGAGCCGCCGATCAGCGGTCCCGCGGCGAAGCCGAGGGAGCTGACCGCGCCCCACAGCCCGATGGCCTTGGCCCGTTCGCCCTCGTCGAAGACCTGCACCACGACGGCGAGCGTCGTGGTCATCAGCAGCGCCCCGCCGATGCCCATGCCCGCGCGGGCGGCGATCAGCTGGCCGGGGTCCTGCGCCATCGACGCCGCGAACGAGCCGATGCCGAACAGGGCGAGCCCGGCGACCAGCATCTTCTTCCGCCCATAGCGGTCGGCGGAGCTGCCCGCGGTGAGCAGCAGCCCCGACTGGACCAGCGAATAGGCGTTGATCATCCACTGGATGTCGGCCGTGCGGGCATCCATCTCCCTGGCCAGGGAGGGGACGGCCACATTGAGGATGGTGTTGTCCAGCAACACGGTGAGCTGGGCGAGGCAGATCACGGCGAGGATCAGCCAGCGCTGGGGATGGCCGCCCGGGGACTGATCGGGTGGCGCGGAGGCGGCGTCGGCGGTCGAGACCGTCATGGGGACTCCAGGCAGGGGCTTCTACGGTGTATGGCGACGTGCTCGGTCTTACACCGTACAAGCGTCCCTGTACGGCGTACAGCGAATTATGTGCGCGCGTCGCATACGCGTACGGGCCGGTGGTCGCGGGAGTGAACCCGTGACCACCGGCCCGTACGTGCGGAGCCCGGCGTCAGCCCGAGGACTTCTTCGAGGTCGTCGACGCCTTCTGTGTCAGGTCATAGAGCGTGGCGCCGCCCACGGTGACCTTCTTGTAGGTGGACTCGATCCACGAAGTGATCCGGGACGAGGTCCCCTGGCCACCGCCCGGCCCGCCACCCATACCGGTGCCCGAGGAGATGAAGTAGTGGATCTTGCCCTGCTTCACATACTCCTTGAACTGGGCGAGCGTCGGTGACGGGTCGCTGCCGTTGAAGCCGCCGATGGCCATCACGGGCTTCTCGGTGGCGAGTTGGTAGCTGGCGGCGTTCTGGGAACCGATCGCCGCGGCCGCCCAGGTGTAGTCGTCGGCGTTCTTCTCCAGCCTCGCCTCCACCTCGGCGTCGACCTGCTGGCCGTCGAGCAGTCCGCCCATGCCGCCGCCACGGCGGCCGCCCTCGCCCATGCCGCCGCCGGGCAGCATGCCCGGCCGGCCGTTCTGCCCCTGGCCGCCCTGCGCGTTGCCCGTGCCGTTCCGCGGGGACTGGCCGCCGCCCGGGACGCCCCCGCCGGGGAAGCCGTTCTGACCCCCCGGCTGACCGCCGCCGGTGCCGCCGCCCGGCACGCCCTGCGGACCGCCCTGGCCCTGCTGGCCCTGACCAGGCTGGCTCTGGCCGCCCTGGTTGCCCTGCCCCTGCTGGCCCGCGCCCTGGCGTCCGTTCTGCATCCCCGGCGGACCGCCCCGGCCGCCGCCGGGGAAGCGCCCACCGGGACCGCCCATGCCGCCCGCCACCGACGGACCGGCCGTCACGATGGAACCGTGCTTCGGGGTGTCCACCGTGTTGAGCGTGTACGCGACCGGCCCGGCCAGCCCCGCCGCGAGGCCGAGACCCGCGGCGGCCAGCGCCGCCCTCCGGCCCAGACGCGCCGTCAGCAGCAGCCCGGCCGCCGCCGCCAGCCCGCCGATCAGCACCGCCCGGCGCAGCCAGGGGTGCCAGTCCGGCGACCGCCCCAGCAGGACGTACGACAGGTACGCGGTGACCGCGACCGTGACGGCCAGCACCGCGGAGGCCGCCGCCCCCGCCCGGCCGCCTTCGCCCCGCCGCTCCCACAGCAGGGCGGCGCCCATGCCCACGACCGCCGCGATATAGGGCGCCAGGGCGATGTTGTAGTACTGGTGGAAGATCCCGGACATGAAGCTGAAGGTGGCGAACGTCATCAGCAGCGACCCGCCCCACACCAGGAGGGCCGCGCGCCGGATGTCGGTGCGCTTCGCCCGCCAGGTCAGCCAGATCCCGGCCGCCAGCAGGATGAACGCCGCGGGCAGCAGCCAGGCGATCTGACCGCCCATGTCGGAGCCGAAAAGCCGGTCGATCCCGGTCTCGCCCCACCTGCCGCC
>NZ_JAEEAP010000175.1 GCF_016103465.1 Streptomyces sabulosicollis | reverse complement strand
GCCGCCGGCGGGTGGTGCGGGGTGGGTTCGGTCATGTCCTGGTCTCCCTTCTAGCGGCCGATGCCGGCGAGGGCGCCGGTGATGGCGGTCACGAGCTGGGTGACGTTGTCGCTGGCGCCGGTCCCGGCGAGGTAGAAGCCGAAGAGCGCGGCGGCGACGGCCGCGCCGGCGCCGAGCGCCCGGAAGCGCAGCAGCAGGGCGAGCACGACGGCGAGCAGCAGTACGAGCGGGATGGTGATGACCATGGGTCCTCCCGGGTTGGTCAGCGGGTGCCGGCGCGGTAGGTGCGGGCGGCGCGGTTGTAGATCCAGCGGCCGACGCGTATGCGTTTGCCGGTGGCCTGGCAGCGGCGGCAGTCCTTGCCGCGCTTGAGTCGTCCCTTGCGGTCGGTCTTGAAGCCGTGGCCCATGCCGGCGCACTTGCGGCAGTCGCCGAACGGGCTGAGCCAGCACTTGACGCTGTAACCGAGTGTGACGGTGAGCAGGAAGGCGGTAGCGAGGGCGGCAAGGCTCATCAGGGGCCTCTCAGAGCGGGTTTGATGGGTTTCCGCAGGTGGGCCGCTTGACGCTAGCGGCCTGATCAGGGGCGGTTTTGGTCGCTAGCGAGGTTGCTACCGGTAGCGACGCTTGCCGCTACCGGTAGCGCTCCGTGAGACCTATCCGGCGTCCCTCTTCTTGTTGCGCTCCGTAATCGCCGTGGCGATGTCGTCGCGCTTGATGCCGCGCTTGTTGAGCTGGTCGCCGTCGACGCGGCGGCTGATCTGAACCGTGCCGATGCCGAACGGCTTGAGCGCGTTGGAGAGCGCTTCGGCCTTGGGCTTGGGCTCCAGCTCCGCCCACGCGCCGTAGACCTCGGGGCGCAGGTCGGCGAGGCGATCCACGATGGTCTCGGACCACACCTTGGCCTCGCCCTTGCCGAGCACGGCCGCCACGTCGTCCAGGATCGTGGCCGAAGCCTCCGGGGCCGGAGCCTCGCCGGCCGCGTCGCCGGACAGGGTGCCCTCGGCCTCGCGCAGCGCGGCAGCGCGGGTCAGGATGCGTTCGGCGTCGCGGCCATCGGCGAGGTAGGTACGCACGATGCCGGAGTCGTCGGACATGCCCTTGAGCAGGCCAACACCCTTGTGGGACTTCAGCAGCTTGGACGCGTCCAAACCCTCGCTGTAGGACCCGGCACCAAGGATGGTGTCCGAGACCTGGTAGGCGCCCACCCGCAGCGCGAACCGGGCCTGATGCTGGTCACGCAGCTCAGAGGGGCACGCCTTGTCGTCCGGCTTCTGCGTGGACGTCATCACGCTCACGCCCACCGCCGGAGCGACCCGGGCGAGGTAGACCAGGAGAGACAGGATCTCCTTGCCATGCTCGGGGTGCTGCAAGTACTCCTGCACCTCATCCACCACGAACAGCGTCAGGGGCATGTTCAGCTTCGGGTCCCGGCTGATCTCCGGGGTCAGCTTGCCCTCCGGGCAGATGTGCAGCGGCAGTTCCGAGAGCCGGTGGTACCGGTCCTCAACGTCCGCCTTCAGCTCCCGCAGCGAGGTCAGCAGGTGCACGACCGGATCGAACCCGTTCTTCGGGACGATGCCGAACCCGATGCGGTGCGCGACCAGCGCGAACTTACGCCAGTCCGGCGACGCCTTCCCATCGAACACGTACAGCCTGACGTACGGGTCCAGCGCGGCGGCGAGGGCGATGGTGCGGGCGGAGAACGTCTTGCCCTGCCGGGGCACAGCACCGACCAGCAGGGACAGCCACAGCATGGTGGCCATGACCGGGTTGCCCCGCTCGTCCACGCCCCACGGGAACGGCTTCCAGAAGTCCACCCGCGTCGCTCCCAGCAGCGGAGACTTGCCGGAGGGGACGGCGAGCGGGTCACGGTCGGCGATCCACATCGATACCCGCCGCGCGCTCGTCTCGTCCTTGTCCAGGAAGAGCTGAGTGGGGGCGATGTCGATGCCGGACGCGAGACGTTCGTGGGCGTTGACCGCGTCCGCGAACGTCTTGCCGTACGGCAGGTCGACCACCACGCGCCAGCCGTCGCCGTCCCGGCCGATCGGCCGCGGGAAGGCGATGCCCTGGTCTTTCATGGTCAGCCGCGCCGCTTCAAAGGCGCGGGTGATGATGTCCGAGGACAGCCGCCGCTTCCGGAAGGTCACCTTGGCGAGGTCAATGAGCGGCCGGTCTGCCGGCGCCCCGACCACACCGAGCGTCGTCGTCAGGGCGGCGATGGACAGCAGGAGCAGCCACGACGGGGCCATGACGTACAGGGTCAGCGCGGCGGCGAGGCCGATGAACGCGGCGATCGTCGCGACGATGCCCCGTAGCCTTACGCGGTCGTTGCGCTGCCGGGACAGCTTCAGGTACTCGGCCGCGTCCTCGGACGCCACGGCGGCGAGCCGCAGGGACTTGCCTTCCGCGTCGAACACCCACCGGCCGATCGCGGTCGACCACCGCCACGCGCCGCGCGGCGAGTAGACCACGATCTTCGGGGTGTAGACGAGCGGCAGCCGCACCGCGTGGTAGCCGACCACGGCGGAGTAGTGGCGTACCGCCCACTTGCGGACGGCCGTGCGCTGGTCGGGCAGCTTCACCCAGTCCGGCAGCACCGGCATGCGCGCCTTGTCCTTGGCCTCCATCCATTCCGCCACCGAGGGCGGGTAGACCTCGCGGGGCGGGTCGACCGGGGCGCCATCGGTCACATCGTCGGCCTCGGGGTCGTCGGTGTCGGGAAGTTCGGCTTCCCACTCCCCCGGCTTGACCTCGCCCTCGCCGGGCGCGGGTGCCGGGTCGGTCTTCTTCTTGAGCGGGAACGGCAGCACTTCGGCCGTCCGGTTCTCGGTGCCCTCGGGCTCGTCGGGGGGCGGGAAGGCAGTAGTTTCCGTCACGATGTACGTACTCCTTCGAGAGTTGGGGGCCCGGCCGGTTGCTGTGGAAGGTGGGCGGCCGGGCCCGGCAGGGGTGGTCAGGTCATGCACCATCCGGAGTCACATCCGGAGTCCCACTCGTCGAACGGCAGGGTGTCCACGCCGTCCGGGATCGCCTTGCGCAAGGGCTGGTTGAACCGGGTCAGCCAGACGTGGTCTTTGCCAAGTTCGTCACGGCGGCGGTTGAGAAGTTCTTCGAGCTGGCACGCGCGCTCGAACAGCTCGGGTTCGTCGCGGCGCATGTCGTGCCAGGTCGCGGGGCGGTGGAACGGGCAGAACCAGCACGATGACTTCGGCGGCACGGGCAAGCCCGCGCTGCGGATGATCCGGGCACAGTCGATACGCCGGATACCGCGTTCCAACAGCGGATACTCGATGCGCTCATGCGGCTCGCAACGCCGGTTGTTGGCACGGGCGATCTCATCGAGGCTGATCCCGATACCAACCGTCGCTGGCGCTTCCTTCGTCGCACCACGGCGCTTGAGTTCATCACCGATGACCTTGATTTTGAACTGGGCCGTGCATGAGCGGGTGCCGGGGGCCCCGTTCGACATCCGCACCGGGATCTTCAGCGACCGCGACCCCTCACGAGTCAGGTCCTGATACAGCGTGCGGACCTCACCCGAGCGCTTCATCACCCGGTCCAGGACGACCAGTTCTAGGCCGTTGGCCTTGGCGTACGGGATGGCGTACTGACGCAGGTAGTCGAGGGTGCCGGGGTGCTCGGAGTCGTCCCCGACATTCGCCATCAGGAACGTGCGGAAGTCCAGCTCACCCTTGGCCGCGAGGACCAGGGCGGCCGTCGACTGCACACCGCCGCCGAAGCTGAACGCCTTGACCGGCGAGACGACAGGGGTGGTCATGACGCCACCTCCGCAGTGCGGGCCCGCTCCGCGAGGATCGCGTCCCGCAGCATCCGCGCGTTCGCGGGCGACGTGCGGATCTCACGACGGATGCCCTCAGCGGTGATGTGCTTGTCCGGCCAACCGGCCGTCGCGGTACGTGCCTCATCGAGCAACTGGGACTGCGTCCGCTTCGGCCGGGGCGACCGCGCTGCCTCGGGAACCCGACCAGTCGTCCGACGGGGTCGGGGCGAGTCGGCCGCCGCCTCCCGCCGCTTGCTCGACTCGACCGGCGCCCGATCGGACTTGGCCGACTCGACCGGCGGTGCGATCGCCGGAACGGGCTTGAGCGGGAGGGTCGACTTTCCGCAGTCGACCGGCACCGGATCGGGCACCGGCAGCCGCGTCAGCGCCACGGACGCCGGTGTCGATTCCAGCAGGTCAGCCATAGACCGATTCCTCTTAGTCTCGGTAGATTCCTCCGCATTTGAGATCGGTGCGGGTACGGGTGCAGTGCCGCCGAACATCGAGCCGAGCGCGGCATCCGCACCGGCGGTGATCCGGTCGCGCTGGACATCCAGCAGCCTCGATCCGAGTGCGGCATCCCCGACCCCGACCTTGCGGGCCAGACGCCATGACTTGCGCTCCGACCACCACTTGATCCGATCGCTCGGGTGGTGTGCGGCTCGGGCGCGGTGGTAGGCGAGGGCCTGGACGATGTCGGCGGTGTGCCGCTCGTTCTCCGCGTCGCGGCCGTCGGTGTGGACGACGATCCGGCGGGCGAGGAACGCCATGCCTTCCGCCGACACGGACATGCCCATCGGGGTCAACGCGTAGATCACGGTCCGCCCCGGGTCCGGCGCGGCCATGGCGCCCATGACGGCGGCGGCGGCCGGCAGCGCCCACAGCCCGATCCGCACCACGCGCGGCGAGGACTGCCCCAGCATGGTCAGCCCCAGCAGCACCAGCGCCAGAACGGCTGTGGCGCCCTCACCGGCACCGAGCGCACCGAGCGCGGTCCCCCTGCCGTAGGCGTGCCCGATGTTGCTGTAAGTGCCGATCCCACCGACAACGCCCGTGGCGAGCATCGGCACGAACGCGGCCGTCAGCACACCGACCTGAACCTTGCTCAGCCGCTTTCGCGCGGTCATCTCAGTCATGCCGCTTCCCCCGTCCCCAACCGGCGGGTGCGGGCGGCACGCAGGAACGGCACCGTGCGGGTCAGCGCGTCGGCGTACAGGGCGTCCCAACCGGCGATCTCGTCACCGGCCTCGCCCATCTCGCGCAGGTCGGCGAGGATGTCACCGGCCGCGTCCTCACGGGCGTGCCGCTCCTCGGCCGTCTCCGGCTCCAGCGGGCCACGGAACAGATCGACGTCGATGCCGAGCGCCAGTTCCGCGAACTCCGAATCGGTGTGGGCTTCCTGGCCAGCGACAAAAGTGCGCATGCGCATGGTGGTTCTCTCCTCTTCTGAAAGCGTCGGGAAGGGCGCGGGGCGGTCGGCTGTCCTTGTCCGGGAGTGCGACCGCCCCGCGAAGCGGGGGTCAGACGGTGGCGACGATGAGCGCGGCGACCAGCAGCCACAGGTGGTGGAAGGACTGGTCAAGGGCGTACGCGCCGGTGCCGATGTGCGGGTTGTCGTCGTGGCCGGCGCGCGGGGCGCCGAGCCCGTGGAACTGGCTCTTGCCAAAGACCTTGGCCAACCACGCGAGGGTGGTGCGGCGGTCGGCCCACCAGTGCGTCACGGCGTCGATGCCGAGCCCAGCGACGACGCCCAGCACGGACAGGTTCAGCCCCAGCAGCGCGGCGGCCGGGACCAGGAAGGCGAGCTTGGTGAGCGTCAAGGTGGCGACGTGCCGGGCGTCGGCGAGACGGCCGACCCATCCGGGGCGCCCCTTCTGCGCGGACTGGTGCGAGGTCTGCACCCAGTGGTCACCCACACTGTGGGCGACGTACAGGGCGATGAAGACAGCGGCGAACGTAGCAGCGTGCATCGGTGACGGACTCCTGTCCGGGAAGAGGTGAACGGCGCGGGGCGGGTGCTAGCTGACCTGGACGTAGCCGCTGGTCACCCGGCGGCGGACGTTCAGGTGAGCCGCGCCGGTGATGCGCGCGCAGCCGGACGTGGCGTTCACCGTGAGACGGCCGGTGGCCTGCGGAGTCGCCGCCATCCGGACGTTGCCGGAGGTGAGATTCAGCCTCGCGCTGCTGCCGCTGTAGGCGCCGATGTCGAGGTTGCCGGACGTGAGGTTGACGTCCAACGGGCCGGTCACGTCGCCGACGATGACGCTGCCGCTGGTGACCGTGGCATCCAGGTCGCCGACCCGCTCAGCCGTCAGGCTGCCAGAGGTGCTGTCGTACTCCAGCCGCGCCAGCGTGCCCGTGACGGCGGTGTCGGCGGTGTGCGTGCCGATCAGCGCCACGGACCGGGCGGGCAGGTGGATTTCGGCGGTGATCGGCGTGACCGCGTCGCCGGCCGGGCCGGTGGCGGTGACCTCGCGACCGTTGACGAAGACCTTGCCGCCGCCGTGACCGGTGATGTGGACGTTGCCGCCCACGATCTGTACGCCGTTGCCGCCGGAGAACGTCATGGTGCCGCCGCCCATGCGGATGGTGGTGCTGCCGCTCATGCCGCCGGCCACGTCCGGGACCCGGACGCGGAGGTTCTGCCCGTTGAGGCTGACGGCGGTGTCGCGGATCGCGTCAACAGACGGCCCCGAAGCGGCGTCGGTCTTCAGCACCACCTGTGCCTGCTTCAGCGTGGGGTCGACGGCGACGCGGATGCTGCCGGCGTTCATCGTCAGATCCAGGGCGATCGGGCCAATGACGTTCACGGGGATGATGCGCTCGGTCATGGAAGAACTCCTGACTGCGTCGGGATGGGAGACCAGGCGCGGCGGGCTGTCCTGTCCGGGAGTGCCGCCGCGCCGGAGATGAGAGTCAACGCTCCCCAGTCGGCGGGGCGTTGATCAGAGGTGGTGCGCTGTCTCCTTCGGGAACACGGGCTCCCGTTTCAGGCGTATGGAGACGTGACCTTTCGGTCTAAGCCCTCCGGTTGACCAGGGGTCCGGGTCCCTCGGCCCGCTCTGTCCCGGGCCCCTTGTTGTGCGCTCGTTCGGGTCGCCGAAGCGATCCGAACGAGAGGAACATGTATTACGTGTTCCTCATCTTGCAGAGGGGAGTTCGCTCCGTCAAGCCCTTCGGCTGTTGGAGTTCGCGCGCCCCTCGCGCTCGATGTACCTACAGAGTGGCGTCGGCTACGGCGACGCTCGACTTCGCGCCTGTACGACTCAGGTCGTCCTTGGCTACCGTGAAGTCGTACCAAGTCGTACCAAGCGAAGGGAGGTTGGACGTGGCGAACGAGCGGCTGCGCGGCGCGATAGTCGACCTGGGTCTGACCCTGGATGAGGTCGCCGACCGTCTGGGCGTCGCGGCCAAGACGGTTGAACGCTGGATCAACGACCCGGAACGCAAGCCGTATCGCCGCTTCCAGTACGCGACCGCCTCACTTTTGAAGTGCGAAGTCTCGTACCTCTGGCCGGACGAACAGACGTCGGCCGAAGTCACCGCCACCGGCAACGCGGAGTTGGTCAGGCTGTATCCGCACCGGTCCGTCGTGATGCAGACGCTTTGGACGAACCTGTACTCCAAGGCAACCCGACAGTTTGACCTACTGGTGTACTCGGGGTTCTGGCTCACCGAGGACGCGACGTTTCACCGCATCGTGAAGGAGAAGGCGGCTGCCGGAGTGCCCATGCGCTTCATGCTGGGAGAACCCGACTCACCAGCCGTGGCCGTGAGGGGCAAGGACGAAGGGATCGGTACCGCGATGGCGGGCAAGATTCGAAACGCCCTCATCAACTACGGCCCGCTCTTCGGTCTCCCTGGTGTCGAGTTCCGCTTGCACGACACCACGCTCTACAACTCGATCTACCGGGCCGATGACGAGATGCTGGCGAACGGCCACCTCTACGGGGTCGGCGCCTACATGGCTCCCGTGCTCCATCTGCGACGCGTCCCCGGCGGCGAGCTCTTCGACGCCTACGCTGAGAGCGTTGAAAAGGTGTGGCAGTCGGCCCGTCCGATCTCGTCACCTACCGATTGGGAAGGCGCGCGCTGATGCCCCGGATTGACCACTTCCGCGACCCGAACGCCCCTAAAGCCAACTCCGTGGTCCCCTCGGTGACGGCGGTTGTCCGGGACGACGCGGGGCGGCTGTTGCTCATCCACAAGACCGACAACGACCTTTGGGCCCTGCCTGGTGGTGGCCACGACATCGGCGAGCGCATCGCGGACACTGCCGTTCGCGAGGTGCGGGAAGAGACCGGCATCGACGTTGAGGTAGACAACATCGTCGGGCTCTACACCGACCCCGAGCACGTGTTGGCGTACGACGACGGCGAGGTCCGGCAACAGTTCTCCATCTGCTTCCGGGCCCACCCGGTCGGCGGTTCCCTACGCACAAGTAGCGAATCGAAAGAGGTCCGCTGGATTGATCCGGCCGACCTTGACGCGCTGGACATCCACCCTTCGATGATGTTGCGCATCCGGCACGGTCTCGATGACGCGCGGCGAGAGCCCTACATCGGCTGACCACCAGCGGAGGCATCCGCCATCCGGTCCCCGACGCGCTTCGACGCTGCATGGATCTCGGGGGCCGCGCGCTGGATGAACCGTCCGACGATCGTGTCGGGACCGTATCGCTGCACGATCTCGTCCAGCCGCTCAGTCGGCGTCGTCTGCGTCCCGTCCGGCGTCGTCGTCATGTCGCAGTAGAGCAAGGCGTCGACCAGGTCAGGGCGCTCCAGCTCGAACTCACCCTCAAGCTCCTGCCGAAGTCCGCGTTCCTCGGCTTCGAGGAGAGCGCAAGAGTGGTGCGCGACAAGACGCACAACCCGCTCGTCCGCTCCTTCCTGACCCCGGAGGAACCGCGCACCGTCCAACGGGTGAAAGCCTGTGGTGGCGATGGTCGGCGAGTACCCGACGTCATGCAGCACGGCGGCGGCTTCCAACAGCTCCGCGTCGGCGCCCAGGATTGGGCTCAGGGAGCGAGCGCGCTTTGCCACCCCGAGGGAGTGCGCCCAACGGCGCGGCAACGGTTCGGACAGCATCGCTTCGGAGAGCGTGTACGCCCACTCGGTCAGTCCCATGGCAGCCAAGATTACGGCCGGACGGTGGGAGTCGGGAGGGCCCGCACGGTTCGCCCCTTGCCATGCACGGTGGCCAGCAGACCGTTTCCCTCCATCTGAGCGAGAACACGGCGCACGGCGGTCCGGGACGCGCCGAACCGCTCACACAGCTTCGCTTCGGACGGGTACGGATCGCCCACCGAGAGTGAGTCCTCCGCGATCACATCGGTCATACGCTCGGCTAGAGAGCGTCGGTGCTTACCCCGAGCGACGCGCCACCCAATCCCGGGGGCTGACTCGACAAGACCCTCGACTTCAAGGACTTTGAGAGCACGACGGACCGTGTTGCGACCGACACCGTGCGAGCGCATCATGTCAGCTTCCGAGGGCAGGGCGTCGACGCCCTGCCCCTCTTCGAGCTCGTTTCGCAGTGCCTCTGCGATGACCAGGTAGGTTCCGCGCGGACTGGCCTCCGGCACTTCGGCTCCTCTCACAACGCTCCACAGCTCACCGACAAGGGTCCCATGACCGTGTAACCATGCGCCTTCAAACACCGTCGTGGCAGGCCGGTGACCGTCCAGGGAGAGCGACCCTCGCGTCACCGACAGCCGCAGTGCAGTTGAGTGTTTGGCGTTGAACTCATCAGTAGCCCAACTGCGGGCGTCTCGTAGACCTTGGTCGTCTTCGGTCCCATCGGCGGAGCACTCTCCGCTCTACGGTGGTGCGTACCAGAGTACCGGGCAGCGGCCACACCGCATGCAGGAGTGTGGCCGGTAATCCCGTAGTGCGATGCGGGAGAGCGTGCATCAAGTGTTTACAGACATACCACGTCTAATTTTTCGGCGCGAGGAAGTGAAGCTAATCACTCGCGCTCAAAGGTCAAAATCACCTCTTCCTTCATCCTCTTATCGAGCGCGCCGGCGGCGCCTCGTGGAGGGGGAAGATAGCGCCTACTTTCCGGAAGTTTCCGCGAAACACGTGCCCGACTGATAAGGCCGTTGCGACGTCCAACACGCATGAGGATTTCCTCAATCGAGATCTCAACCCCGTTCATTCGTGCGTCAGCCATGACGAAAGATACAAGTCCAGCCGGCTTCACTACGCGAGAAATCTCAGACATGACCTGGTCCATGTCCTGCACATAGCGCCCAATTATGCGTTGGCTTCGGCCTGGAAGTGATCCATTGAAGGAAGCTTTAGCGATCGTGTCTAGTGCAGAGTCCACTGCCACGCCTGCCTCGGATCCGATATTTCCTGACCTAAGTGACCGAAGATAGGAGATCGAATAGCCCATCCAAACCAGACTCATACGGTGGCCGCGCAGATAGTCGATGGCGATCAAGTACGGAGGACTTGTCATGACGGCATCCACTGTCGCTCGCGCGAAAGGCAGGCTCCGGGCATCGGCGCGCAAAATTTTAGGCGCCGAGCGCGGGCCCGCTTCCTGCCCCGATTCGGCACGCGAGTGAGAAACTCGATTCGCTACAGACCTAGCCGATGCAATGTACCTTTCGATCGGGTCAAATGAGGAGGTTTCGCGAACTCGATGCGGACGTGAGTGAGAAACGTCCCGCGCGCGGGATGCGCCGGCGTCCTTGGCGATAATGAGTCGCGAGAATGCGCACCATAGGGGAAATGAGAGCGGGGTCGGCATCTCTTCGATTGCCATGGCTAGAGATGAGAGACGCTGTCGCGCAATCGGGTCGAACCAAAAATCAATGAACTTGGATGTCTTGACGTCAACCCGTATGTCGACGTTCTTAGCGGCCCTAGCCTTCGCCACTACGGACTCTGCGGCAGCAAGGAAATCATCAAGGGAGTAGCTTGCCGCGATAGTGTTGGCGATGACTATGGCCAGGGGGTCTGTATCGCAGCCGAAAGCCTGATGTCCGGACCTAGCGGCAGCTAGAGGAAATGTGCCAGATCCCATCATTGGGTCTAGCACCACCGCATTGGGAGCAAGGCTAGAGACTTTTGCGGCTGCGAGTTCGGGTGCCATACGTGCGGGAAATGGATGTACAGCAGCCCTGGTGGCGGTAATCACTGATCGTCTCCTGCACGCTGCTGAGGCACGGGAACAGCAACCTTATAGGTTTCTGCAAGCCTATTTGGATACTCGCCAAAGGTTTGGCGAAGCTCGCCAAGGAGTCCTTGTGGTGACGCATTAAGCGCTACTAGTTGTCCATCGAAGTACATCGTAGCTGGCGCAAGGGCAGCCAAACCTCGCACAATTGCCGCGACCTCTTCGTGGTCGAGGTCAAGACCACGCCGTTCATATACAGCAGTCACAATGGTGTCCACTGTTACAGGAGTCCGGCGCTCAGAGTACTGCACGAGTAGTTCAATGACCTCAGCAACGGGAGGGGCCGCCGGTGGGGCCTGCCCCTCGATGGCATCCACAAAGGTGCGTGCCTCGCTGGGTTCGTGAATCGCGAAAAGGTCCAAGAGCTTCAGCGGAGATAGGCGCCGCAGGGGGAAGAGTTCAACCAGGCGCGCCAGATCTTCCACTGTGATCGGAGTGATCCCGTCATTGCGACAGATTTCGCTAATGAGCGCTTTTTCGTCGCCATCCCCCTGGAACCCCGGGGCCACCAGAAGTGTGTATTTAGGCGGTACATCAAGCTTGAATTGCTCTGTAGCTCGTTCCCGGTGAACCCGTAGGATTGAGGTTCTAGCTGTGCCCGCTTGAATGCGCGGTGCCTTTACGGGTTGTTGCTGATTTTCCGGTTCCAAGGCTCGTCGTGCCTCAGATCCGCTGGACTTAGCGTCGTACGTGAGCGCGTAGCTTTCGCTGCCCCCTCCTCCGCGACGGCCGAGTCGAACAGTGGCGATGCCGTCGGGCGTTCCCTTACCGCCGATCCTCCGCACGCTATATCCCATTACAGTGAGGGCGTCGGCGACTGCGTCCTCAAGAGACTTTTCGTCATTGCTTGAGTCACGCAAACTCTTTGCGATAACGGGTGCGGATCGCGGGTGATAGCTGACGAGATCACGCAGGAAAGCGTCACGGCGCTTCATAATTCGATTAACGGTTGCTGCATCGATGTTCTCGTCAAGCATATAGGCTTGAGTGAGCAGTTCTGTTAGACCGAGGAGTTGCAGCGCCTCTTGAGTGCCATCTCGATCGATATAGTTACTGATGAATGGGTGGGCCTGGTTGAGAATAGCCGCTCGCCGCTGTGGGTCATACGAGATTAGCCGAGTTTCTTCGCCCGCAGGCTCAACAAGGACCTGCTCAAGTACCTCTCCCTCTCCTTGTGTCAAGGTGTCAGTAATCATCGCTGCCTCAACCTTGATACCAAGAGACTGTCGTACCTGCTCGTCTCCCTGAGATGCTCTCCGGAGCATTCTCCTGAGAGGGCCCTGGGAGAGCCCAGGAGGCGGATTAGAAATACGGCCTTGTTGGGTCAGAAGGGGAATTGCATCCTCGTCGTCGCGTTTCTTTATGACTGAGCGCGACCTGTTGAATACGGCGAGCATGTAAGTCTTCAGTTCGCGAACTTCCGGTGAATCCATGAGACTTTCTCGCGGGCTGGCCACGAGTGCATCAAGTTCATCGGCGTTGATTACCATATTGAAGCGGGAGAATGTGCCATAGTGCAGCTCAGGGCCAACGTTGAAGGCGGCGTCGTCTAGATTAATTAGCCGACCCCTTACCCTGACGAAGAATCCGTGACTACGACCGAGTTTTCCGCTCTGCCCGCGCACAAGGGAATCCTCGAAAAGCTGGGCTTGTCCCCAAACCGCCCCAGCCAAAGGAAGCCTGTACGCGGGTAACCGCTCCCCATCCACCTCTACGTGGTCTGACGTGCCAATCCTTGAGTCAGGAGGAAGGGTGTCCTCTGATAGGCCAATTGTGAACTTCCATTTTTCTTCCCCCTGAGCTTTGGAAGCCTCAATGGGATCTCCGTTGTAGAAGAGGTTGAAAGAAGGGTTTAATGGGATAGCGGTAGAAAGAACCCACCTAAGGCGTCCTTGCTGGATTCCCTGCGCCGGCTTCTTGAGTCGGGTCATAATGGCAGCCGTCCAGTGTTCTGGTCCGGTGCTATTTTCCGGGAAGAGAGTATCCAGGACAGGCTTCATACGCTCGCCATAATCCCGCAAGTTTGAAAGTAGAGCCTCCTGCACTTCTTCGCGGGTAAGCTCAACGACTTCCAGGCTAAGGGTATGGGGGTCACTCATGTCCCCTTGGACCAATTGATAGTCCATGGTTACTGCACGATAGACACCGTCTTTCAGGACGATGTAAGTGAGTTCCTCCGCCAACACGTATGTGGCAAGCTTTCCGATGCCGAACTTCCCGATCGGTTCGCGTCGCTGGCCTGATTCGTCTTCGCGCTTGCGTGATTTTCCGATTCGCCAGAGGTCTTGGAGGCCCTGTACGTCCATGGACTCGCCGTCATCAATGACCAGGATGGAGGCGCGCGGAGATGACAGGTCGCCAGGCATATAAACCCACACGTGCTCGGCTCCGGCATCGTATGAGTTAGAAACTAGCTCCTCGAAGGTCTTATTGGGCGAACTGTAGAGGCCCTCGGAGAAGCGTTCAATAATAGCCAACGATATGCGTACTGGAACGAGATCTCGCGTTCCTTGCGAAGCCGCCACGAACGGTGCTGGGCTAATGGTGATGCTCTCACTACCGAACGCTAACTGCTCCGGCTTCTCGTGTGCGGACTCCACCAATGCCCCTCTCTCCCAGCCTGTTGGCCCTGGGAACCTTCAGTACGGACAGTCACTGATTGTCCACGCTTGATGCCCCAGAGTCTATGAGGCAGATGCCGTCTGTCGTCGAAGAAGTTCCTCGAGAGCGCACTGAGTTGGCGAGGCGCAGGCCTACCTCGACTCGGCAGAGGGGGGCGCCCCTGTCAACTTGTCAACCGTGGGCGACATCCTGCGGCACCATGCGTTCCTAGAGGCTACGCGCTGGGACCCCGTACGGCACCGCTCGTTGTCCTGGTCTTTGTCCAGTGCGCTGACGTACGCCACCGTTCACCGACGTACGTGCACCCCGTCTGAGCCGCTGCGTGAACGCCCACGGACGCCCCCGTACGGTCATGCGGACAGTTGGAAAGCGTGTTGGGGGCAACCCCTCACGAGTTCGAATCTCGTATCCTCCGCAGCCGCCCAGCAGGGCAGATGAAGGGCCCGGACCGATCATGGTCCGGGCCCTTCGTGCTGCCGCCTGCCCCTCGTTGCGCGGCGCTCCGCGCCGGCGTAGCCGGACAGCCGGGAGACGGTGCCCCGTCCTCCTCGATCGGCGGCGGGCGGGAAGGGAGCCTCGGCCGTCATGTCCGGTTCCCTCGGGCGCGTCGGCGGCGGGTCGGACGGAGCCCGTGGCGCATGGGGCCAGGGTCACGCCTTCGTGTGGGTGCGTCCCAGGCGGAGGGCGGAGACGAGGAAGAATACGCCGCCGAGGAAGGCGTAGCCGACCAGGGTGTGCAGGGAGGCGCCGTCCTTGCCCGCCTGGGCGATGAACGAGGCGCCGGCGAGGGTGGAGATGGAGCCGCTGGCGATCATCGCCCACTGGCCGCCGAGTTGGCGTCGGGCGGCGCCGACGATGAGCTGGACGATGCCCGCGGTGACGGCCCAGGCGCCCCAGACCCGCAGGACGGCGGGGATACCGGAGGCGGCGGCGATGGCGAGGCCGATGCCGGTGAGGGTGCTGAGTGCGATGTTCACGTACAGGCCGCGCACCGGTTGGCCGTTCACCTGGGCGGACCTGATGTCGATGACCGCGCACGCCACGTCGAACAGGGGGTAGATCACCAGCAGCGTGGCGGTGAGCGCGCTCAGTGTGTCGGCGGTCGCGAACAGCAGGGCGGCCCACACGGCGGCGAACGCGAAGCGCAGGAAGTACAGCTTGCGCAGGGCCGCGGGAACGCTGGTGGGAGCGGTAGCGACGAGGGTGTCCACGGAAGTTCCTTTCAGTGGGAACGGGTTGATGTCGGCCGGCTGGGTCATCGGGTGCTCCTGTCCGCTTCCTCGACCAGGCGCGTCACCGTGCCGGGGCGGCTGACCATCACGGCGTGGGAGGCGTCGACCTGCTCGGTGTGGGAGGCGTCGACCTGCTCGGTGTGTGCGCCGATCCGGTCGGCCATGTAGCGCCCGAGGTCGGGCGCGAGGGTGCGGTCCCGCTGGGCGTAAGCGCCGTGCACGAGCACGACGGTGGGCTTCTCAGAGGAGGGTCTCGTCGGTGCGGTCTTGGCAGCCAAGGCCGGGGTTGGCTGGGTCGGGGGTGGATGGGCCCGGGTCGGCTGGGCCCGGGGCGGCTGGGCCGCGATGGACGGCAGAGCGGTCACGGAGCCGGCGACGGCGGTCAGGGCAGCGCCCGTGAAGAGCAAGGTGCGACGGAGAGCCACGGAGGCACCACCATTTCCCGAGGGAGAACGTTCTGTCTTGCGTGCATCCAAAGGGGCGGAGCCGACGCCTGTCAAGACCGAACGTTCTCCCTCACTGGTGCGGTAGTCTGGCCGCATGAGTGAGGGCAGGGGAGGCGGCAGCACGTCAGCGGCGCGAGCGCGGCTGCTCAGCACGGCCACCAAAATCTTCTACGCGGAGGGAATCCACTCCGTCGGCGTCGACCGGATCATCGCGGAGGCGCACGTCACCCGCGCCACGCTGTACCGGCATTTCGCGAGCAAGGAAGAGCTCGTCCTCACCTACCTCGACCAGGCCGACCGGGGAATCCGGGCGGGGGTCGAGGCCGCTCAGGCGGGCGAGCAGTCGGCAGCCGACGCGGTCCGGGCGGTCGGCCGGTTCATTACCGAAGGCATCCAGGGGCCCGGGTTCCGGGGCTGCGCCTTCCTCAACGCGGCAGCCGAATACCCCGACCCCACCC
>NZ_JAEEAP010000174.1 GCF_016103465.1 Streptomyces sabulosicollis | reverse complement strand
ATCGCATCCCACGCCTATAGCGGTCGTGATCTCCGAGAGGCTTACGAATTGCTGGGTAACCGCATGTAACTATCGGTAATTACGTGAGTTGGTGGGTGTAACAGATGCGGTGCGCTTGGGGCTTGTGTTCGTGTCGCGGCTGCTGGACTGGGGCGCGGACGCCACGTACGGCTCGGCCTGGCCCGCCGTGCCGTTCCGGGAGCCGGTGGATCCGGCGGGGATCCTGACCCCGGCCGCGAAGGTCCGGATCGCCGATGAACTCTGTGCGAAGTTCGGCTTGACCAGGGATCACTGCGTGGCCTACGGAGATTCTCTCTCGGACGCCGAACTCTTCACGGTGGTGCCGGTCTCGGTCGCCGTGAACGCCGACCACCATGTGAGCGAAATCGCATCCCACGCCTATAGCGGTCGTGATCTCCGAGAGGCTTACGAATTGCTGGGTAACCGCATGTAACTATCGGTAATTACGTGAGTTGGTGGGTGTAACAGATGCGGTGCGCTTGGGGCTTGTGCATTCATCCGGGGCCGGTAGGGTCGGGTCCGGTTCCGTGTGGCGTGCTGTAACGGGGCCAGAACGGGCATCCCGGGCCAACCAGCATAACGGGAACGCAGCCCCCGTTTCCCGGACTTCGGGCTATGTGCCCGGGTCGGGTATCGAGCGTGGCATGCTGCCCGGAAGAGAGTTGCGGAGAGGGTCGGCACGACCATTCTCGCTTGAACCAGTGCACCAGGACGGGGAATTGCGGGCACATTCCGGCAGCGGAAAGTGCGAAGACCGACAGAAAGATGTTCGAGGCGAGGCAACCATGGACGCTCCGACCACCACATCGTCGGCCGGCAGCGACGGCTCCGGCGGAAACAGTGGCGACTGGGGCTGGTTCACCCCGAGCAGGAAACCGGCCGAGGACCGCAGGGCCCCGGACCAGCAGAGCGATGAGCGCGCGCCCAGCCGCCCGGTGAACCCGATACGGCCGGTCGGCACCGGAGCCGACCGCCGTACGCCCGCGGAGGCGGCCCCCGCGCCCGGCCCGGGAGCGGACGACCGCCGGGCGGACCGCCGCGCGGACGACCGCCGGGCCGCCGGTCCCGCGGCCCCGGGTCACGCCGCCACCGGCCCCGCGGCCCCCGGGCGCGAGGAGCATCAGCGTCCCGACGAGGTGGCCCCGGCCCCGCAGGACGTCCGGCCCGGCCCCGACTCGCCGTTCGTCGCGCCCGAGACCGCCTCCCCCGACGCCATCCTGCTGCGCCGCACGATGGCCGAGGTCGAGCCCATCAGCGACAAGGTCACCTCGTACTTCTACGCGCTGCTCTTCGTCCAGCACCCCGAGCTGCGGCCGCTCTTCCCCGCCGCCATGGACGCCCAGCGTGACCGGCTGTTCAAGGCGATCCTCACCGCCGCCCGGCTCATCGACGACCTCGACATCCTCACCGAGTTCCTCTCCCGGCTCGGCCGCGGCCACCGCAAGTACGGCACCCAGCCCGAGCACTACCCCGCCGTCGGCGAATGCCTGATCGGCGCGCTCACCCGCTATGCGGTCACCACCTGGAGCGACGAGGCCGAAGCCGCCTGGGTGCGCGCCTACACCCAGATCTCCCAGATCATGATCGACTCGGCCGCCGAGGACGAGCTGGTCGCCCCCGCGTGGTGGCAGGCCGAGGTGGTCGGGCATGAGCTGCGCACCCATGACATCGCCGTGATCACCGTCCGCCCGGACCAGCCGTACCCCTTTCTGGCGGGCCAGTACACCTCACTGGAAACGCCCTGGTGGCCACGGGTCTGGCGGCACTATTCGTTCGCCTCGGCGCCGCGCTCCGACGGGCTGCTCTCCTTCCATGTGAAGGCCGTCCCGGCCGGGTGGGTGTCCTCCGCGCTGGTGCACCGCGCCCGCCCCGGCGATGTGATCCGCCTCGGGCCCCCCGCCGGTTCCATGACGGTCGACCACTCCAGCGACAACGGGCTGCTCTGCCTGGGCGGCGGCACCGGTATCGCGCCGATCAAGGCGCTGGTCGAGGACGTCGCCGACCACGGCCGGCACCGCCCGGTCGAGGTCTTCTACGGCGCCCGCAAGGATCACGATCTGTACGACATCGACACCATGCTGCGGCTGGCGCAGAAGTACCCGTGGCTCTCGGTCCGCTCCGTCGTCTCCGACGGCCCGACCAACGGGCTCAGCGGCCGACTGCCCGACGCCGTGCGGCAGTACGGCCCGTGGAACGCGTTCGACGCCTATCTCTCCGGGCCACCCGGGATGATCCGCAGCGGGGTCGACGCCCTCATGGGCATCGGCATTCCGTCGCACCGCATCCGGCACGACTCCATCGAGGAGCTCGCCGCCGCCGCGGAATAGGACGCGGGCACGGACGGCATACGGCGAAACACCAACACTGGGCAGGCATTCCGGCGATTCCGGACGGCGAATCAGGACGGGGACGAGAACCGTGGACAGTGCGGAGCACCTGGACGAACGCGCGTGGCGTCCGGGGAGCGACGGCGAACACCATCTGCAGCGGCGACTGGGCACCGTCGCCCGCGCCGACCGCTTCTACGACGACCAGGTGCTGGATCACCTGAACGTCCGGATGCGGGAGTTCATCGGCCGCCAGGAAATGTTCTTCCTGGCCACCTCGGACCGGCACGGGGAGTGCGACAGCACCTTCCGCGCCGGGCCGCCCGGCTTTCTGAGAGTGCTCGACACGCGCACGCTGGCCTATCCCGAATACCGGGGGAACGGCGTCCTGGCCAGCCTCGGCAATATCCAGGAGAACCCCCACCTCGGCATTCTCATGGTCGACTTCTTCCGGGACCGGATCGGGCTGCATGTGAACGGCCGGGCCCGGGTGGTGGAGGACGCCGAGATGCGCGAGGCACACCCCGGCCTGCCGGTGGACCCGGTGCCGGGGCGGCGCGCGGTGGTGTGGGTCGAGGTGACCATCGAGGAGGCGTACATCCACTGCGCCAAGCACATCCCGCACCTCCAGAAGGTCCCGGCGCAGCGGCGCACCGGCGGTGGCGACGGGGCCCGGCGCCAGGGGCCCTCCGGTGACCAGGCCCTCGAGCACGACCGGGAGCGGGACTGGGGGACGGACGACGTCAAGCGGAAGGGCGGCGACTTCTTCGGCGCCGCGGCCGAGGCCCGCGAGGGCCGTAGGGTCCCGCCCGCGCCGCCCGCTGCGTCCGGGCCGCCTGCGCCGTCCGTTGCGTCCGCGCCGCCTGCGCCGTCCGCGCCGTCCGTTGCGTCCGCGCCGCCCGCCACGTCTGCTCCGTCTGCTCCGTCTGCGCCGCGCACGCCGCCCACGCCGCGCACGCCGCCCGTTCCGCCCGCGCCGGCTGTCTCTCCGGCTCGGTCCGCCCCGGCCGGCCAGTCCGTCCCGCCTGCCCGACCCGCCTCACCGCCCTCGTGGGCGGTGGACCTGCCGGGCCAGGCCGCCCGGCCCGTTCCGGCTGCTCATGCCGAGCTGGGGGGCGCGGTCCCTCAGGCTCCGGCCGCCCCGTCCGCCCCGGATCCTCAGCCCCTGACGGACTCGGACACTCAGGTCCTGGCCATCCCCCCTGCCCCGCCCACTTCACCGGTCTCGTGGCCGGTGGGCCTGCCTGCTTCGACGGCTCCTACGGCCCCGGCTGCCCAGGACGCCCTGAACCCTCAGGCTCCGGCTGCCGATCCGGCGGCGCACGTCGACCCGGCGGCGCACGCCGAACCGGTCGCGCGGGCCGAACCGGCGGCGCAGGCCGACGCGGTGGACGACCCGACCCGGCGGGCCGCGGAGCCCTCCGTGGTGCGTGATCTCGGCCCGGCCATCCGGCCGCCGGTCCGTCCCGACGCGGGGCCCGAGGACTGGCGGGAGGAGGCCGAGCGGGTGCTGGCCGAGGCGCGTCAGCGGGCGGCCCGGAAGACCCAGCAGCCGTTCAGCGGCTGGTTCCGTTAGGTCCTGCCCCGAGGGAGCCCGGTCCCGCTCGCTGGTCCTGCTCCGCGGAGATCCGTCCGGCAGGGTGTCGCTTCGGTCAGCCGAGGTCGTCCGCGAGCAGGGCCAGCACGCCCTCGATGTTGGCGTCCAGGTAGGCCCGCAGGGAGGGCGGCACCACCTCGACCGAGGCGATCCCCTCGCGGGTGAACGGGACGCTCACCACCTCGTACTCCCCGCACGGCTCGTCCACTTCCGGGCCGTGCCGCCGGGCGAGATCCATCGAGGCGAGTCTGCAGACGAAGAAGTGCTGCACCTTCACGCCGGTCACACCCTCGCCCCCGCCGCCCTCGGCGCCCTCATCGGGGTGCGGGACGGTATCGACGAAAGCGGGCACCACGTCCGTCACCTTCGCGCCCAGCTCCTCGTCCACCTCGCGGTACAGGGCCTCGACGACGGTCGCGTCCTCGGGCTCCATCCCGCCGCCCGGAGTGATCCAGTACGGCGCCTGGCCGGGCTTGGTGCGCTTGATCAGGATCATGCGGGGCGCGGTGTCGCCGTCGAGGAGAATGGCACGGGCGGTGCGCTTGACCACGGGTCGTTCGGTCATGCAGGACATCTGCCGCACCCTTCGTCCCGCGAAACCACTTACTCACCAATCGACAGCCGCGCGCAACAGCCACTCGTGCGCCCGCGCGATGTGCGGCAGCGCGAGCGCCCCCGTCCGCACCACCAGGAAATAGGTGCGCAGCGGCGGCACCGGCGGATTGAGCAGCGCCACCACTTCCCCCGCGTCCAGCGCGTCCATGCACAGATAGCGCGGCAGAACGCCGAGCCCCGCGCCCTGCGCCACGCAGGCGAGCACGGCCCGCAGATCGGGCGCGATGATCGTGCCGGCGGTGACCGGCCGGGTGTCGAAGACGGCCGACCAGTAGCGGGTGACCAGCGGCAGGCTCTCGTGCACCTCGACGACGGGCAGCGCCTCCAGCGCCCGCACCCCCTTGACCTGGAGCACCGCGGGACCGCCGAGCCGGGCGGCCCAGCGCGGCGCCGCGACCAGCACGTGCTCCTCGTCGCACAGCGGGGTGGCGGCCAGCAGCCGACCCCGCGGCCGGGCGGTGGTGATGGCCAGGTCGTGATGGCCGGCGCCCAGCCCCTCGAACAGCTCCTCGGCGCTGCCGAAGGCGCAGCGCACCGCCAGCCCCTGGGTGACCAGGGTGGTCAGCGCGGGCAGGGCGCGCAGCGCGGTGAACTCCGGAGGGCCCGCGAGGTGCAGGGTGCGCAGCGGCGAGCGGTCGTCCAGACCCGCCTCGGTGATCTCCACCAGGGCGTCGAGATGGGGCGCGGCCTTGTGGGCGAGTTCGTCCCCGACGGTGGTGGGGACGACGCCGCGCGCCGTACGGAGGAACAGGGGGCGGCCGAGCTGCCGCTCCAGGGTGCGTATCTGGCCGGTGACGGCGGGCTGGGAGAGCCCGAGCAGCCCGGCGGCCCGGGTGAAGGACCCGGCGCGGTGAACCGCGACAAAGGTGCGTAAGAGGGCCAGATCCATGCGGTTCCCCTCGCCTCGTCGCGCCCCGCACGCATGCCAACTATAAATATGCCGATAGGTCCATGTCGCTACTGTGATTGGACACTGACGCTGAGTCAACTAGCCTTGTTCGAGCGGTTCTCCACGAGAAGGACCGGGGCGTCTCAAGCCACGAGGGGGGAGGCTTGAGACGCCCGCACAGGCATACCCGCCCGCTTTCAGCCACCCGCCCCGGTGGATGCCGTCCCGGATGGCGCGTCGGTGTCGGATGCCGCGTCGGTGCCGGACGCCGCGTCGAGCGCCCGCAGCACATCCGCGATCAGATCGTCCGCGTCCTCCGCGCCCACCGAGAACCGGATGAAGCCCTCGGGCACCGCGTCACCGCCCCACCGTCCGCGCCGCTCCGCCGTGGAGCGCACCCCGCCGAAGCTGGTGGCGTCGTCCACCAGCCGCAGCGCGGTCAGAAAGCGCTCCGCGTGCTCCTTGTCCGGCAGGGTGAAGGAGACCACACAGCCGAAGCGCCCGCCGCGCATCTGCCCGGACGCCACCGGATGGGAGGGATCGGTCGGCAGACCGGGGTGGCGCAGCCCGGTGATCTCGGGACGGTCGCGCAGCGCCTCGGCGAGGGCCAGCGCGGTCGCCGCCTGACGGTCGACGCGCAGTTGGAGGGTGGCCAGGGAGCGGTGGGCGAGCCATGCCTCCATGGGGCCGGGGATCGCGCCCACCGTCTTGCGCCAGGCCCGCACCTCCGCGGCGAGCCGTGGATCGCGGCAGGTCACATAGCCGAGCAGCACATCGCCATGGCCGGTGAGCGCCTTGGTGCCGCTCGCCACGGCGAAGTCCGCGCCGAGCTCCAGCGGGCGCTGGCCGAGCGGGGTGGCGAGGGTGTTGTCGACGGCGACCAGCGCGCCGCGGGCGTGCGCGGCCTCGGCGAGCCGGCGGATGTCGCAGACGTCCAGTCCGGGATTGGACGGGGTTTCCAGCCACAGCAGCTTCGCACGGTCGCCCAGGGCGTCCAGGGCGGGGAGCTGGGCGTCCTCACCGGTCGGGGCGGTGCGCACGGTGACCCCGTAGCCCGTCAGCCGCTCGACCAGCGCCGGGAGCAGCTGGTAGCCGTCGGACGGCAGGACGGCCGCGTCGCCCTGGCGCAGCTGGGACAGCAGCACGGCCGAGATCGCGCCCATCCCGGAGGAGAAGACGACCGTCTCCGCGTCGGTGCCCGGCGCCTCCAGCTCACTGATCGCCCGCTCCAGCAGCGACCAGGTGGGGTTGGCGTCCCGGCCGTAGGTGTAGGGGCCGACGGCGTCGCCGGGGAGGTGGTAGTGGGCGGCGAAGACCGGGCCCGGCAGCGTCGGCTCGTACGCCTCGGCCTCGGGCAGCCCGGCCCGTACGGTGCGGGTACCGTCGCCGGTCATACGGACTCCTTCCCCGCGTCCGGGCCGTCTGCGGCCGGCGCGTTCTCCATGTCCTGGGCGGCCTTCCCAGCAGCTCCCCGCGCGGTGTCGATGGCCTCGGCGACCGCGTCCAGCAGCCCGCCGCTGGCGGCCTCGATCATCTCCAGGCACTCCTCGAAGTCGTCCGGTCCGCCGAAGTAGGGGTCCGGGACGTCGAGGCCGCCGAGCGCGTCCTGGTCCGCGTCCGGGTCGTAGCTCCGCAGCAGCCGCACCTTCGCGGCGTCGTGCGGGGTCGGCGCGAGCGCGCGCAGCTCGTGCAGATGGCCGCTGTCCAGGGCGATCACCAGATCGAGGCGTTCGAACCACTCGACCCGGAACTGCCGCGCGATGTGATGCTGCTCATAGTCATGGGCGGTGAGTACGTCGATGGCGCGGCGGTCTGCCCCGTCGCCCTCGTGCCAGGGCCCGGTGCCCGCGCTGTCCACCTCGAGGAGGCCGTCCAGCCCCGCCTCCGCGGCATGGGCGCGGAAGACGGATTCGGCCATCGGCGAGCGGCATATGTTGCCGGTGCAGACGAAGCAGACACGGTAGGGCGACGGGTCTCTCATGTCTCCCATCATCCCCGGCCGTGATCAGTCCTTGTCATCGGGCAGCACGACATGCAGGGCCCACGCGACTATGGAGACGATCAGGCCGCCGAGCACCGCGGTGCCGAAGCCGTCGACGTGGAAGCTCAGGTCCAGCTTTCCGGCCAGCCAGGAGGTCAACAGCAGCATCAGGGCGTTGATCACCAGCGTGATCAGCCCCAGGGTCAGGATGAACAACGGGAAGGCCAGCAGCTTGACGATCGGCTTGACCACCACGTTCACCACGCCGAAGACCAGCGCCACGAGAATGAGGGTGAGCGCTTGGCGGCCGGTGTTCTCACCGGTCAGCGTGATGTCCTTGAGCAGCCAGATGGCGACGCCGAGGGCGCCGGCGTTCGCGATCGTCTTGACGAGAAAATTCTTCATGGTTGAGATCGTCGCAGACAGGCCCCGGCGCAGGCAGGGGCACCGCAAGCAGGGGTCAGGCAGGGGTGGAGAGGCGAATGAAGGCGTTCCGGCTGGATGAGCTGGAGACGGAGCGGGCCGCGAACGACGGCGCGTATCTGCAGTTCCTGCGGGAGCGGAACATGTCCGTGGGGCTGTACGCGCTGGACGCGGGCCAGACCGACCCGCAGTCGCCGCACGGCCAGGACGAGGTGTACGTCGTGATGAGCGGCCGGGCGTCGATCACGGTGGGCATGGAGACGACGCAGGTGGGGCGGGGCAGCGTGGTCTACGTCCCGGCGGGCACGGCGCACAAGTTCCACCACATCACCGAGGACCTGAGGGTGCTGGTGGTGTTCTCGCCGCCGGAGGGCTGATCCCCGCCGTCGGCCCGTCCACCGCGGAGCCGATGGGTGGCCGGTCGGTCCCGTAGGGGGCCGGTCAGGGGAGGACGGGGGGCGCGGGCCGCCCGCGTGCCTCCGTCCCGTCCTAGCATCGACGGCAGGGAAGACCGGCCGTCGGCGTCCGGACCCACGGCTCGGAGAGAAAGCAGGGAGTGACGTGACCACGAAGGGGATATTCCAGGGCTTGCCGTGGTGGGTGACCTGGATCGCGATACCGGTCCTCGTCCTCGCCGTGTTCGGCGGCCTGATCATGAGCGTGATCGGGTTCGTGGTGAGCCTCGTCTTCAAGGCGCTGCTGCTGGTGGTGCTGATCGCCGGGCTGATCTACGTCGTACGGAAGTTCACTTCCTGACCCGCCGCGCGGCGCTCGCCGCGCTCCCCTGGGCCCGTCACGTCCCCCGCGGGCCCTGACGCGCCCCGCCTCGCGCGGATACGCCGCGCGAGGGATACCGCCGGGGCGGGACCACCGCCCGGCTCCACCCCTGCCGTTACAGTGCGAGTCCTCGGCGTTCTTCTCTCGGCGTCTGCCTCGCAACAACACCCCGGGGGTGCCTGTTGACGACAGCGATCTTCGATACGGCCGGTGCGCCGGCCCCGATCTCCCGCCCACCGGGCCCGCGCTGTCCGCGCCGCCCGGCCCCGCGGGTCTCCTCACGGCAACACTGGCCATTTTCGTTCCCTCACATGAGGCAAACCGACTCCGCAGCGCAATCGAGTCGCTACGCTCCAGAGTCGGCGAAGCGCAAACAACCCGGGGCGGCGAACGATGCGTGAGATGCGTGACACGGTTCAGGCGGAAGTGACGATGACCTTCCTGGTCTCACAGGATCTCTCCTTCCGGATCCCGGTCGAGCTGTCCTACGACAGCAGCGACCCCTATGCCGTCGAGATCACCTTCCATTTGCCCGGTGACGCGCCGGTGAGCTGGGCCTTTGCGCGGGAGCTGCTGCTGGACGGGTTGAGCAGACCCACCGGCGAGGGGGATGTGCGCATCGCCCCGGCCTCCCCCGAGGGGCTTTCGGACGTCTTCATCAGACTCCAAGTGGGTTGTGAACGGGCGCTGTTCCGGGCCGGGGCCGCCCCTCTGGTGGCCTTCCTCGACCGGACGGACCGGGTGGTGCCTTTCGGCCAGGAGCCGGCGGCCTGTGACCCGGTCGGCGATCTCGACGCCGAGCTCCACCGCATCCTGGCCGAGGACCGGTACGCGGGCTGAGAGCCGGTCGCGCGGCGGGCCGAGGGCCGTGTCGCGCCCCGGCCGAGTCGATGGGGCGGCGTGCCCTACCGGATCAGCGCCCCCTTCGCCCGGCGCCGCCGCCCGCGTCCGCCCCGGCCGGTCCGGGCCGCCTGGGTCGCCTGGGCCGCCTGGGTCGTCCGGGTCGTTTGGGCGCCACTCGCGTCGGCCCCCCGTCCCGCGCCGCCGTCCGCCGCCGGGGCGCGGTCCGCGGAGACCACGAGCACGGCCAGCGCCGTGGTCACCGGCACCGAGGCGACCAGCCCGATGCTGCCCACCAGCGTCCGTACGATCTCCTCCGCGACGATCTCGCTCGTGGCGACCGTGCCCACCCCGCTGTCCGCGATGGAGAAGAGCAGCAGCAGCGGAAGCGACGCGCCCGCGTACGCCAGCACCAGCGTGTTCACGACGGAGGCGATGTGGTCCCGCCCGATCCGCATCGCCGCCCCGTAGAGCCTGCGCCGGGACGTGGTCGGGTCCGCGTCCCTCAGCTCCCACACCGCCGAGGTCTGGGTGACCGTCACATCGTCCAGCACCCCCAGCGAGCCGATGATCACGCCCGCGAGCAGCAGCCCCCGTATCTCGATGTTCGGATAGAGGCCGTGCACCAGCCCGGTCTGGTCGTCCGTGTTGCCCGTCAGGCTCGCCCAGCCGATGAACAGCGAGCCCAGCACCCCGATCAGCAGCAGTGACACCAGCGTGCCGAGCACGGCGACCGATGTACGCGCCGTCAGCCCATGGCACATGTACAGCGCGAGGAGCATGATCGCGCTGCCCCCGACGACCGCGACCACCAGTGGATTGGAGCCCTGGAGTATCGCCGGGAGGATGAACAGCGTCAGCACCCCGAAGCTGATCGCGAGTGCCACCAGCGCGAACACCCCGCGCAGCCGCCCCACCGCTACGACCGCGAGCGCGAACAGCCCCGCCAGCAGCGCCATCGGCATCGACCGGTCGACGTCGGACACGGAGTACTGGAGTTCCTTGGGCGCCTTGGGGGCGTACGCCAGCTTCAGATCCTGCCCGGCGCTGAAGTGACGCGAGGCGTTGGGCTGGACGATTTCGGGGAAGGTGCGGCCTTTGTCCTTGCCCGAGGTGACCTCGATCGTGGCCTTCTCGCAGACGCTCTTCTTCCCGCCCTGCCCGGAGCTCCCGCCCTGCCCGGGGGCGCCGTTCTGGGCGGCGCCGTCCTGGCCGGGCTCGGTGGGCGCCTGCGGCTGGGCGTTGACATCGGCGCAGTTCACCTCCTCGACCTTCACCACCCGTCCGGCGACGGTCGTCTGGTCGAAGCCGAGACCGCTGCGGCCGTGCGCCTTGTGGTCGGGCGTGCCGCCCGGCCAGAGCACGATCAGACCGGCGACGACGGCGACGGTGAAGGGGATCAGCACCGCCGCGATGATCTTGCGGAGGCGCGCGGAGACGGGGGCGGCGGGGCCATGGCTGTGGGAGTGGCCGTGGGAATGTCCATGGCCGTGGCCCCGCGCCTGGTCGGAGGGGCGGTGCTGCTCGGGCGGGTGGTCCTGCTTGATGGCGGTCACGGTCGCATCATCGCAAGAGACGTGGGCCCCCTGTTCAGCGCTGTGGATAAACCGTTAGCGTGGTGGCGAACCTTTGCAATCGCGGGAGCTCGGAGCACCGGGCTGAGAGGGCGCTGACGCTGACAGCTGCGCCGACCGCTGAACCTGTTACCGGGTAATGCCGGCGTAGGGAGTGGGTCTCATGACTCAGCAGGATGCACCATCGCGCGCCGAGAAGGCCGAATTCGGCTGGCATAAGGGATATGTCGCGGGTTCGCGTCCGGACCTCCGGGTCCCGGTCCGTCGCGTGCACCTCACCAACGGCCAGGACGTGACGCTGTACGACACGTCCGGCCCGTACACCGACCCCACCATCGAGACGGATGTCCGCCGTGGCCTGACGCCGCTGCGGCAGAACTGGATCGTCGCCCGCGGCGACACCGAGGAGTACGCGGGCCGTCCCGTCCGCCCCGAGGACGACGGGATCAAACACACCTCACCCCGCGGGGGACTGCGCAACCTCGACGCGGTCTTCCCCGGGCGGCCGCGCCAGCCGCGGCGCGGCCGCCCGGGCGCCCCCGTGACCCAACTCGCCTATGCGCGGCGGGGCGAGATCACGGCGGAGATGGAGTACGTGGCGATCCGCGAGAACGTCTCCCCCGAGGTGGTCCGGGAGGAGATCGCGGCCGGTCGCGCCGTGCTCCCGGCCAATGTGAACCACCCGGAGATCGAGCCGATGATCATCGGCAAGCGATTCCTGGTGAAGGTCAACGCCAACATCGGCAACTCCGCCGTCACCTCCTCCATCGAGGAGGAGGTCGAGAAGATGACCTGGGCGACCCGCTGGGGCGCCGACACGGTCATGGACCTCTCGACCGGCCGCAACATCCACACCACCCGCGAATGGGTGCTGCGCAACTCACCGGTCCCCATCGGCACCGTGCCGCTCTACCAGGCGCTGGAGAAGGTCGACGGCAAGGCCGAGGAGCTGACCTGGGAGATCTACAAGGACACGGTCATCGAACAGGCCGAGCAGGGCGTCGACTACATGACCGTCCACGCCGGTGTCCGGCTGCCGTACGTCCCCCTCACCGCCCGCCGCAAGACCGGCATCGTCTCCCGCGGCGGCTCCATCATGGCGGCGTGGTGCCTCGCCCACCACCAGGAGTCCTTCCTCTACACGCACTTCGAGGAGCTCTGCGAGATCCTCGCGGCGTACGACGTCACCTACTCGCTGGGCGACGGACTGCGCCCGGGGTCGATCGCCGACGCCAACGACGAGGCGCAGTTCGCGGAGTTGCGCACCCTCGGCGAGCTCAACCGGATCGCCAAGGAGCACGGCGTCCAGACGATGATCGAGGGCCCGGGCCATGTCCCGATGCACAAGATCAAGGAGAACGTGGACCTCCAGCAGGAGATCTGCGAGGAGGCCCCCTTCTACACCCTGGGTCCCCTCACCACCGATATCGCCCCCGCCTACGACCACATCACCTCGGGCATCGGCGCGGCGATGATCGCCTGGTGGGGTACGGCGATGCTGTGCTACGTCACCCCCAAGGAGCACCTGGGCCTGCCGGACCGCGATGACGTCAAGACCGGCGTGATCACCTACAAGATCGCCGCCCACGCGGCCGACCTGGCCAAGGGCCATCCGGACGCCCAGGCATGGGACGACGCGCTCTCCGACGCGCGCTTCGAATTCCGCTGGGAGGACCAGTTCAACCTGGCCCTCGACCCGGACACGGCCCGCTCCTTCCACGACGCGACCCTCCCGGCGGAACCGGCCAAGACGGCCCACTTCTGCTCGATGTGCGGGCCGAAGTTCTGCTCGATGAAGATCTCTCAGGACATCCGGCGCGAGCACGGGGGCGCCATGGACGCGGCGGAGGCGGAGGCCGGTATGGCCCAGAAGTCCAAGGAGTTCGCGGAGGCGGGCAACCGCGTGTATCTGCCGATCGCGGACTGAGGCGCGGATGGCGTAGGCCGAGATCGCGGGTGGAATCCGGCAGAGCGGCACCTGCGGATCGAACCAGGCGATATGCTGTCGGACGGGTCCGAAGCCGCAACTCTGGTTTGCGACTTCGGACCCTCTCCATGCCACTACGCGGGCGGAAGCTCAGCCACGTAGACCGGGTTGCCGTTGTCCGTCAGCCCGTTCTGACGGATGCAGCGGTGCTCCTGGAGAAAGCGCAGACAGTCGTGCACCCGCTGCCGGGTGAGCCCCGTCCTGGCCGAGAGCGTCTCCAGCGAGTGACCGACCTGGCCGGCTTCCGCCAGCGTGGGAAGGATGTAGACGGCCACCGCCCACACGTCCTCGGTGATGCTCAGCCGGGCCTTCCACCGTGCGAACAGGTCCTCCGTCCTGAGCCTCAGCTCCCGCTTGTCCGCTTCGGGCTCGGCGCCCGGTCGGCAGCCCAGCGCGTCGAGGATCTGTGACCATGCCTGCTCGGACCGGTGCAGGGAATCCAGCACCTCCGTATGGAAGCGTTCGGTCCGCATCTCCAGTCGGACGATCGCGTCCATGAGCTCGCTCGGTGGAGTGGGACGGGAGACCTCGGAGACTTCCAGTGCGTACGAGCCCTCGCGTTGGACGGTGGCGATCACTCTCGAGACCCACTGTTTGAAGGGCAGGCACGCGGGCTTGGTGCAGCCGTTCACCAGCTGAATGAGCCCTTGCAGATTCACTAGATGCAAGTCTCGGCGCCACTCCCTACCTGCGGGAATGCTGAGACCGTAACGTGAGGTTACGTTCTCGAGCGTAGACTTTCCGCCAGCTTGGACATGATCGGCCAACGCCTTTCGCGGGTTGGTGTGGCCGAGTTCCGCGCAGACGTCGACCGTCGGGAACCAGTGTTCGCCGTCCGGCATGGTCAGCCTTCGGACCCGAGCCCCCGTGGCCGCGTAGACGAAGTCGTTGACGTCCATGGCGTCGCGCCGGGCGGATGGGCCCGACGGTGTGTTGTGTTTGCGCATCGCGCGTCACCTCCACCAATGGACGCTAAACATCACTGCCCATCAATTCCCCCGAATGGGCGGAAGTTCCCTCGATCGGTGGGTAATCGATCAATCCGCGGGCGAACCGCCCACCCGTACTGATTGAGGTGCGGCAGTTGGTGGCGCATTCCGCCAGGTTTCACGTGAAACATCCCATCGGGGTTCACGGGCCGCAAGCGGGTTCATGCGGTGAGTACGGCGACGACCCGATTGGTCATCTCCTCCTGCGTGGTCAGCGGTGTCGGGGTGTACGACAGGACGAAGCGGAGGCTCAGATCGCGGGTGGCGAACATGCGGGTGCGGTAGCCGGCGGTCTCCCCGGTCTTGCCCCAGAACGTCACGCCGTTCACGGTGGCCGTCTGGAGCCCCAGGGTGTAGCGGGCCGGGCTGCCGTCCAGCGTGCGTACGGAGTCCGGGGGCAGGGTGAAGAGCTTGTCCAGGGCGTGAGGCGGTAGCAGGGCGCCGGAGAACAGGGCGTGCTGGAAGCGGAACAGGTCGTCCACGGTCGACACCAGCTCGCCTTCGCCCCAGGCGGAGGACTGGTTGTACACGGTGACATCGCGCAGCGAGCCGTCGGTCATCCGTAGATAACCGTGTATGTGCGGGCCGTGGAGGCGGGGGTCCTGGCCCGGCAGCAGGGTTCTGGTCAGGCCCATGGGGCGCAGCACGCGAGCCTGGATCTCCTGGCCGTAGGGGTGGGCGGTCAGCTTCTCGATGATCAGGGCCAGCAGCACGTAGTTGATGCCCCGGTACTCCTGTGCGGTCCCCGGAGCGAACTTGAGTGGGTCGTGCGTCACCGTCTCGACCCACTCCCGCGGTGTCCACCGGTCCCATCGATGCTCGAGGACCGATTCCGGAGTGCTGTCGTCCGGGATCCCCCGGTGATCGGGCAGCCCGCTGGTGTGGTGGAGGAGGTGGGCCACGGTGATGCGGCGGGCGAAGGCGGAAGGCAGCAGGTCCGGGAGGTAGCGCCCGATGGGGGCGTCGAGCTCCACCCGGCGCTCGGCCCACAGCTGGAGGACCACGGTGGCCACGAACGCCTTGGTGACGCTGCCCGCGCGGAACCGGTCGTCCGGGCGCACGGCCCGTCCGCTCCTGATGTCCGCCGCCCCCGCCGTGCCGTACCAGCGGTCTCCCCGGCGGTTGACGCGCAGTTGGGCGGAGGTGGCGGGCGGATGGGAGAGATCGCTGATCGCGGCCTGGAGGGCGGCTTCGTCGGACGCGGTGGTCGATGCGGCGGCCCTCGTCGGTGCGGCGGTCCTCGCCGCCGCGCGGACGCCGGTGGTCCCGGCCACGGCCAGCAGCGCCCCGGCCGCGCAACCGCCCATGAGGGTACGTCGGGTCAAGGAAGTCATGGTCAGCCATGCTGCCGAGATCGCCGCGCCCGGCCATCCGGGATGACCCGCACGCCCACCCGGACCGCACCCGGAGCCGGGCCCGGGTCCGTACCCGGAGCCGTATCCGATTCCGGGCCCGCGCCCCGACCCGGGTCCGCGCCCCGACCCAGGCCCGGGTCCGCGCCCCGACCCGGGTCAGGCCCGCGCCTCGACCTGGGCCGCGTCCGCGCCACAGGCACGGGCGCGGGCACGGGTCGGACTAGTCGGGCTGGTGCTCCGGGCCGCCGTAGTCGGGGCTGGTGTAGTCCGGGCTGCTGTAGCGGGGACGGGCCTTGGGGCCTTCGCCGTCGGTGCTGAAGCCGGGGCGGCTGTAGCCGAGGTGCGGGGTGCGGCTGACCGTCTCGGGGTTGGTCGGGACGTACGCGGAGGGGGACGGGGC
>NZ_JAEEAP010000173.1 GCF_016103465.1 Streptomyces sabulosicollis | reverse complement strand
GCCCCTTGCCCCGTCAGGGCTCTGCCCCGGGCGCCGTTCCGGGGCGTCCCCGGCACCGTCGGCGATCCGCCCCGCCCGAGCCGCAGCGCGCTGCCCCCTACCCGCCCAGCCTCTCGGACCGGCCGGAGCCCGAGCTCAGGAGGACCCCGGGCGACGACCTCCACGTCATCGGCAGCGGCGCGTTGATCCAGTCACTTTCCCCGCTGGGCCTCATCGACGAATACCTGTTCTGCGTCCACCCGCTCGTCCTGGGCGCCGGGCGCCGCCTGTTCGCCGACGGCTTGGGTCCCCTCGCGTTCGGTCTCGCCGACGCGACCCCGACGGCCACCGGCGTCATCATCGCCACCTATCGGCCCCTCGGAGACTAGAGCACGGGTCCTCCGGGCCCGGAGCACGGCGAGCGACCGTGCGGTGATCACCACGGTGGAGGCCAGGGCGGCCGCGGCCGACCAGATGACGAGGGCGGGCCAGACGTAGCTGACCTGAGCCAGGGTTCCCTCGCGGTTCATGAACAGGCCCACCAGGTCGGTGAGTAGGGCGAAGAGAACGATGGGGACAGCGCAGGGCAGCGTGCGCAAGCCCAGTCGCCACAGCGGTCGGTCCATGGTGCGCCGCGCCCAGCGGCGTGCCCGTACGGCCCCGAGCACACCCAGCGCGATCGCCACCAGGGTGAGCGCGGCGAGGACGTAGTCGGCCTTCATCGTGAACGGGGTGCGCACCGCCGGGGACCTGCCCTGGGCCAGGTCGACCAGTCCGTCGAGCATGACGGCGGCGTCGTCCCCGGAGATCATGCCGGTGTTGGCCACGATCGCGATGCCGGTCCGGCTGTCGGGCAGCAGCGTCTGGATGGCGTTGTGGGTCAGGAGTTCCCCGGTGTGCCGGATCTGCCGGGGCTCCTCCCCGGACGGGCTCAGGGACCAGCCCATCGCGTACTCGCGGCCCTTCGGCGGGGTGTGCATGACCTCGATGCTCCGGGCCGAGACGACGCGCCGCCCCGCCGCGGACACGCCCTGGTTGTTGTGGGCGATCAGCCACCGGGAGAGGTCGTCCGCCGTGGTCACGACGCCGTGGCCGCCGGCCGTGAACCAGCGGGGGTGGGAGCGCGGGAACATGATGCCGTAGGCGCGGACGTAGCCCCTGGCGTGATCGGGCATGTCATCGGTGGTGTCGACCGACTTCGTGTGTGCCATGCCCAGCGGCCGGAACACCTGGGTGGCCAGGTAGTCCGCGAAGGGCCGCCCGCTGACGACCTCGACCAGCCGTGCGGCGACGAAGTAGTTGGGGTTGTGGTAGTTCCACTCGGCTCCCGGCTCCGCGGCGAGCCGGGCGCCGCGCATGTCCGCGACCGCTTCGGTGAGCGTATGTGCCTGGGGCCGGGTCAGGTCGGGGTAGGCGGAGTCGGCCATGCCGGATGTCTGGTTCAGCAGCTGCCGTACGGTGATCTTCCCGGCCCGCGGGTCGGCCATCGTGAACTCGGGCAGATAGCGATGGACCGGCTGGTCCAGGTCGACCCGGCCTTCCTCCACCAGGCGCATGACGGCCAGCGCGGTCATGGACTTGGAGAGCGAGGCCACGGGCACCGGGGTCCGCGCGGTCATGGCCTTCCCGGCCGCGGTGTGCCCGTATCCGGCCGCGTGGACGACCTTGTCGCCCCGGGTGACCGCCACCACGGCGCCCGGCAGATCGGTCCGCTTCATATAGGCGTTGACGTAGGCGTCGATCGAGGCGGCGTTCAGCGTGGGGTGGGTTGGGGTGGCGGCGTGCGCGGCCGCCGGGCGCCACAACGCCGTCGAGGCGATGACCAGGGCGGCCGCCAGGTGGAAGAGGTGTCTGCAGCTACGGATCGGCATGGCGCTCATCCCACCGGAAGCGGGGCGGGCACCGCATTGGTGTGGGTACGAGATCAGAGGTAGTGCGTGCACTACCGACCGCGGGAGACGGGTCGCATATCTTCTGCGGGTGCCTTCTCGAACAGCCTGGCAGGCTCTCGCTCAGCATCCCCTGGGGTTCCTGGCCTCGGCCTGGCCCTGGCGGGCGCTGACCTATCTGCTGTCCGGGGTCGTCTTCGGCGCGATCGCCATGGTCACGCTGCTGACCATGGCCGTGGCCGGGCTGGTGTCGCTGGTCGTGGGAGTGGGGGCCGTTCTCCTCCTCGCCGTGGCGCTGTCCGGCATCGCCGTCACCCGGATCGAACGCCGGCGGCTGCGGCTGGTGGACCTGGACCCGGCGCCGGATCCGCACCGGACGCCTGAACGACCCGGGGCGCGGGGGTGGCTGGAGACCCGGCTGCGGGAGCCCGCGACCTGGCGGGAGCTGAGCTTCACCGCGGTGTCGATGACCGCCCTGTGGTGGATGGATCTGCTCGTCCTGGCCTTCGCCCTCGCGCTGCCCGTCCTCCTCATGACGTCACCGATGGACGACCCCGGCGCCTGGCCGTGGCTGGTCATCGGCCTGTGCCTGCTGCCGGCGGCGCCGTACACCATCACCGCCTGGGCCGGTGCCCGCGCCGCGCTGACCCGCCTGATCCTGGCGCCGCGCGACGGTGAACTGGGCCGGGAGCTGACCGAGGTCCGGGCCTCCCGGGCACGGCTGGTGGACGCCTTCGACGCGGAGCGCCGTCGGATCGAGCGGGACCTGCACGACGGCGCCCAGCAGCGGCTGGTCTCCATCAACGTCATGCTCGGACTGGCCAGTCTGGACGCGGAGCCGGGCTCACCGGTCGCCCGCCAACTCGCCCTGGCCCAGGGCGAAGTCACCCTCGCCGTCAACGAGTTGCGTGAGCTCAGCAGGGGTGTGCACCCCAAGGCCCTCACCGACCACGGTCTCGCCGCGGCCGTGGACAACCTCACCACCCGCTCCGCCCTGCCGGTCACCGTCGACATCCGGCTTCCGTACCGCCTGCCCGCGACCGTGGAGAGCACCGGGTACTTCGTCGTCGCCGAGGCCCTGGCCAACGCCACCAAGCACAGCCGGGCCGCGCGGGCCGAGGTCCACGCCCGGCTGGAAGCGGACGTCCTGACGCTGACGGTCCGCGACGACGGCGTCGGCGGGGCGGACCCGGCCGCGGGCACCGGTCTTGTCGGCCTGGCCGACCGCGTCGCAGCGGCCGACGGCAGGCTGCGGATATCCAGCCCGGCGGGCGGCCCTACACTGCTGCGCGTGGAGCTCCCGTGCCGCTGAACATCGTGCTCGCCGAAGACTCACCGCTGTTGCGGGACGGCCTGGTCGGCGTGCTCACCCGCTTCGGCCACCAGGTGTCGGCGGCCGTCGGCGACGCCGACGCGCTGATCGCCGCGGCCCACGAGCACAACCCCGACATCGTCATCACCGATGTGCGGATGCCGCCGGGCAACGCCGACGACGGCCTCCGCGCCGCGGTCGCGCTGCGCGGCCACCGCGCCGGTCTGCCCGTTCTGGTGCTCAGCCAGTACATCGAGCAGTCCTACGCCACCCATCTGCTCGACCTGGGCAGCGAGAGCGGCATCGGCTATCTGCTCAAGGACCGGGTCAGTGCCGTCACCGACTTCGCGACCGCCGTCGAGCAGGTGGCCGCCGGGGCGACGGTCATGGACCCCGAGGTGGTGCGCCAGCTCCTGCGGCGGCGGCAGGATCCCCTTCGGCGGCTCACGCCCCGGGAGCGCGAAGTCCTCTCCCTCATGGCCGAGGGGCGCTCCAATGCCGAGATCGCCCGCGACCTCTATGTCACCGAGGCCGCGGTCAACAAGCACGTCAGCGCCATCCTCCAGAAGCTCGACCTCCGTCTGGACGGCCACGGCCACCGCCGTGTCCTCGCGGTGCTCACCTACCTGCGCGCCTGACCGTCCGGTGGCCCGCCGTCGAGGAGCATCTTCGCGGCCACCGTCGTCCCGTCGGTGCGCATCGAGCCCGCCACGGCCCTCGCCCGTGCCCGGGTCCCGGGCGTCAGCGCCGTTTTCAGCGCGGCCGACAGGGAGTCGGGGGCCGGGGCCGGGCCGTCGTGTACCGCACCGATGCCCAGCTCGGCCACCCGGGCGGCCCAGCGCGGCTGGTCCGCGATCTGGGGGACCACCACCTGGGGCGCGCCGGCCCGGGCGGCCGTCGTGGTGGTGCCCGCGCCACCGTGGTGGACGACCGCGGCAACCCGGCCGAACAGCGCCTGATGGTTGACCTCGCCGACGGCGAAGCAGTCGTCCCGGTCGTCGATGGGGGCCAGGTCGGCCCAGCCGCGGGCGAGGAGCACGCGGCGGCCCTGCGCGCGGACCGCCTCGATGGCCACCCGGGCGAGGTCGGTCGAGGTGTGCATGGCCATGCTGCCGAAGCCCACGTACACCGGCGGTGCGCCCGCGTCCAGGAACGCCTCCAGGTCATCCGGGAGGGGGCGTTCGTCCGGCAGGATCCACGCCCCGGTCTGGACGAGGTCGAGCTCCGTCATGTCCTGCCACGGGCCCAGGACCGGGTCCGCCGCCAGCCACGGCCGGTCGGTGAGGACGTGGTCGCGGACGCTCTCCACCGGTGGCAGGCCGATCGCCGCCCGGTGGCTGTTCTCCGCCTCGCCGTACAGCTCGTTCACGCGCTGGGCGTCCTGCTCCCACAGCACCTTGAGGTCGGTCTCCTCCCGCGGGGACGGTGTGCCCGGCCGCCTCCCCGGAGGGAAGTGCCGCGATGGCAGCCCGAACGGATGGAAGCACGCGAACACATAGCGGATGCCCAGTTTCTCGGCCACCGAGCGTGCGCCGGCCGGCATCAGACCGGTGGCGAGGAGCGCGTCGCACCCCTCGGCCGCCGCGGTGAGCGTGTCGAACCGCGCGGCGACCAGCTCGGGCGCGAGCCGGAACGCGGCGGCCGCCGACGGCGGCCGCTCGCCGGTCACCACCGAGCGCACCGTCGGGCCGAGCGGCACCAGCTCCACGCCGACACGGGACAGCAGCGCCGCGAACTCCTCATCCGGCGGCGCGCACACCCGCGCCTCGGCGCCGAGTTCCCGCAGCCGCACCGCGAGTCCCGCCAGCGGTTCGACGTCCCCGCGCGATCCCCATGTCGACAACACCACACGCATCGTGCGAATACCCCGTTTCCCCAGGTTCTGGCATCGGCCGCCCATCCTGAGGCACACCCCGGGTCTTGCCGCAAGCCCCCCGGTGCGCTATAGGTTGATAGTGGCAGGGAGAAGCAACTCCCTGCCTTTGCTGTGTCGTCAGCCCACGCCTTTGCTGTGTCGTCAGCCCGCGTGCGTCAGTTACAGGTGCGTCAGTCCAGGCCCGCCAGATCGAGCCCGCTCAGCCGCTCGGGGTCGGCCAGGATGTCGATCGCCGCGATCCTGCCGTCCGCGACCGTGAAGGCCAGCACCGAGTACGGCCGCCCCTCCCGCGAGCTGACCAGGCCCACGGCCCCGTTGACCAGCGCGGGCCGGGCCTGGAGGCCCGGGCCGCTGAGGCGGGAGAAGGTGAGCGCCTGGTCCGCCACGGCCGCCGCGCCGCGCACCTCGCGCGGGGCGGGGGCGGGTGCGGGGCCGTAGTCGGCGCGCAGGACGACGTCCGGGTCGAGCACGGCGATCAGCCCCTCGAAGTCGCCGTCGCGCGCGGCGGCGAGGAAGGCGCCCACGGCCTCGCGCTGCCGGGCCAGGTCCGCGTCGGGGGCCGGGGCCGCTCCCCGCACCCGGCGGCGGGCGCGGCTGGCAAGTTGCCGGGCGGCGGCCGGGGTGCGGTCGACGAGGGGGGCGATCTCGTCGAACGGCACGGCGAACAGATCGTGCAGTACGAAGGCCAGCCGTTCGGCGGGGGCCAGCGTCTCCAGGACGACCAGCAGCGCCAGGCCGACCGAGTCGGCGAGCAGCGCCTGGTCCTCGGGGCCGGGCCCGCTCTCCCGGCTGATGACCGGGTCGGGGAGGCGCACCCCCAGGGGCTCCTCGCGCCGGGCGGTGCGCGAGCGCAGCATGTCCAGGCAGACCCGGCCGACGACGGTGGTCAGCCAGCCGCCCAGGTTTTCCACCGCGCCGGTGTCGGAGCGGCTGAGCCGCAGCCATGCCTCCTGGACGGCGTCGTCCGCCTCGCTCAGCGAGCCGAGCATGCGGTAGGCCACCGCGCGCAGATGGCCGCGGTGGGCCTCGAAGCCCTCTGCCAGAAGGTGGTTCTCGTTCATCGGTCACATCCCCTTGTCGCGGACCACACCGTCGCGGGCCACACCGTGCTGACGGATGGGCCGGGTGCGATGTGACAGAGGGGCGGGACGGACCGTGTACCCGTCCAGTCCCTTGACGCGCTGCGATCACATCATTACACAAGTTGGGAGCGCTCCCACGCCTGCCACTCCCCCAGGAGGGTCCGTCATGCCCCTGCCCCTGTTACCCCGTCCGCGCGGCGCTCGGGCCGCCACCGCGCTGCTCACCGGCGCGCTGCTGCTGATCTCCGCCCAGTCCGCGCCCGCCGGAGCGGACTCCCCCACCACCTCCTCGGCCGCCACGGCCTCCGCCGCGCCCTCCGCCGTCCAGGTCAATCAGCTGGGCTATCTGCCGGACGGCCCCAAACGCGCCACCGTCGTCAGCGCGAGCACCACCGCCCTGGCCTGGCAGCTGCGCGACGCGGCGGGGCGGACGACCGCCTCGGGCACCACCACCGTGCGGGGCGCGGACGCCGCCTCCGGGCAGTCGGCCCATCTGGTGGACTTCTCCTCGTACCAGGGGGCGGGCACCGGCTACACGCTCACCGTGGACGGGCGGACCAGCCACCCCTTCGACATCCGCGCGAACCTCTACGACGGCCTGCGCGCGGACGCGATGTCCTTCTTCTACCAGCAGCGCAGCGGTATCCCGATCGAGGCGCGACTGGCCGGCGCGGCCTACGCGCGCCCGGCGGGCCATCTGGGTGTCGCCCCCAACCGGGGCGACACCGCCGTGCCCTGCGTCAGCGGGGTGTGCGACGGCACCCGGGATGTGCGCGGCGGTTGGTACGACGCCGGTGACCAGGGCAAATACGTGGTCAACGGCGGTCTCGCGGTCTGGCAGCTGGTCAACTCCTTCGAGCGCGCGAAGCGTAGCGGGCACGCGGGCGCGCTCGGGGACTCCACCCTCCGCGTCCCCGAGCGCGGCAACGGGATCCCCGATGTGCTCGACGAGGCGCGCTGGGAGCTGGAGTTCCTGATGCGCATGCAGGTCCCGGAGGGCAAGCGAGAGGCGGGCATGGCCTACCACAAGGTCCATGACGCCGCCTGGACCGGGCTGCCCACCCGGCCGGAGCAGGACGCCGAGCCGCGTGAGCTCCATGCGCCGTCCACCGCCGCCACCCTGAATCTGGCCGCCGCGGCGGCGCAGTGCGCCCGGGTCTACGCGCCCTACGACGCCGCCTTCGCCGCCCGCTGCCTGGACTCCGCGCGCCGCGCCTGGGCCGCCGCGCGGGCCAACCCCGGTGTGCTCGCGCCGGCTTCCGACTCCACCGGCGGCGGGGCGTACGACGACAGCGAGGTGGGCGACGAGTTCTACTGGGCGGCGGCGGAGCTGTACGCGACCACCGGGGAGGCGAGTTACCGGGACGCGGTCACTTCCTCGCCGTACCACACCGCGAGCGATGTGTTCACCCCGGGCGGCTTCAGCTGGCAGGGCACCGGGCCCCTCGGGCGGATCGTCCTGGCCACCGTCCGCAACGGCCTGCCCGCCGCCGACCTCGCGCGCGTCCGCGCCTCCGTGGTCTCCGCGGCGGACGGCCGGCTGAGCGCGATGGCCGGCCAGGGCTACGCGGTGCCGCTGCCGGCGGACGGCTACGTATGGGGCTCCAACGGCCAGGTGGCGAACAACGGGACGGTCATGGCCGTCGCCTACGAGCTCACCAAGCAGCGGCGGTACCGCACCGGGGCGCTGGAGACGCTGGACTACCTGCTGGGCCGCAACGCGCTCGGCCAGTCCTATGTCACCGGCTACGGCGAGCACGCCTCCCAGAACCAGCACCACCGCTTCTGGGCACACCAGTACGACGCCTCGCTGCCGAACCCGCCCGCCGGGTCGCTCGCGGGCGGCGCCAACGCGGGGCTGCAGGACCCGGTGGCGCAGGAGAAGCTCCCCGGCTGCGCGCCCGCGGCGTGCTACATCGACGACATCGGCTCGTACTCCACGAATGAGGTGGCGATCAACTGGAACGCGCCGCTGGCGTGGCTGGCCGCGTTCGCCGCGGAACGCGGCTGATACGGCGGCGGGGCGAGGGGCCTCCGGGCGCCTCGCCCCGCTCGCTCCGCTTCACCTCACCGGGGCAGCTGCGCCTCGATCGCGGCGACGACATCGTCCGCCTCCGGCTCGGTCCGCGGCCGGAACCGGCCCACGACCTCACCGTCCGGCGAGATCAGGAACTTCTCGAAATTCCACTGCACATCCCCCGCCTCGCCCTGCGCGTCCGGCGTCCGCGTCAGCTCGGCGTAGAGCGGATGCCGCTGCTCGCCGTTGACATCGGACTTCTCCAGCAGCGGGAAGGACACCCCGTAGGTCGTCGAGCAGAACGTCCGGATCTCCTCGCTCGTCCCCGGCTCCTGCCCCGCGAACTGATTGCACGGAACCCCCAGCACGGTGAACCCGCGCCCGGCATAGCGCTGCTGGAGCCGCTCGAGCCCCTCGTACTGCGGGGTGAGGCCGCACTTGGACGCCACGTTGACCACCAGCAGCGCCGCACCCCGGTGCTCACCGAGCGAGGTCGGCTCACCGGTGAGGGTGCGCAGGGGGATGTCGTACAGGCTCATGGGATCTACCGCCTTCGTCGTTCGGTGGGTGAGCCCAATCTATGTCGCGGCCGTCCTGCTCCTCGCCGGGGTCGGCACAGGGCCGGCCCAGGGCGAGCACACGAAGGCGGCCGACGGCGACAAGCCCACGCAGCGGTGCCACGGCACTCTGCAACGACGGCACCTACTCCTACGCCGCCCACCACCAGGGCGCGTGTTCCCACCACGGTGGAGTCGCCGTCTTCTGCAGGTGATCCGGCATGGCGACGGGGGCGGGCCGCAGGGCCCGCCCCCGTCGATCACCGCGTCGCGGCCTACTCCGGCGGCGTCGGCGTGTCGTGGTTGCGGTACATCGCCTGGATATCGAGTTCCAGCTTGACCGTGGGGCCGACCACGGCGATGCCGCGGGCGAGCATGTTGCGCCAGTTCAGGGTGTAGTCCTCGCGGTGGAGTTCGGCCGTGGCGAGGGCGGCGCAGCGCAGTTCCTGTTCGTAGCCGCCGTTGACGGCGCCCAGGTACGTGGTGTCCAGGGTCACCGAGCGGCTCACCCCGTGCATCGTGAGCGGGCCCTGGACGGTCCACTTGGGGCCGCTGCGCCAGGTGAAGCGGTTGCTGACGAAGTGGATCTCCGGGAAGTTCTCGACGTCGAGGAAGTCGGCCGAGCGCAGGTGGGCGTCGCGGGTGTTGTTGCCGGTGTTGATGCTGGAGGCGTCGATGACGACCTCGACCCGGGAGTCCTCCATCCGCTCGGCGATGTGGATGCCGCCCCGGAAGCGGGTGAAGCGGCCGTGCACATTGGCCATGCCGACGTGGCGGGCGATGAAGCGGATCGCGGTGTGCGGCGGGTCGAAGAGCCAGGTGCCCGGCGGGGGGAGCTCCAGCGCTTGCGAGGGCTCCATCTGCACCCGGCGGGTCGGTTCGAACTGGCCGGGGGCGATGTCCACGGTGAGCCGGTTGGGCTGCAGACCGCTTCCGGTGAGGAGCACGGTGTACTGGCCCGGCTCGAGCGTGGCGAGGAACAGTCCATACGGATCGGTGGTGGCCTTGGCCACCGTACGGGCGGCGCCACGCGTCTCGGTGACGGTGACCTCCACGCCGCCCAGGGCCTGGCCCACGGGGTCCAGGACCTCGCAGCTGAAGGCTCCGGCGCCCACGGGCAGGGGGATCCTCAGTCCTGGTCCGCGGTCCGGACGCTTGGTGCGCATGCGCCGGAGCAGTGCGAGGGGCATTGCAGTCATCTCACTAACGGTTTCTCTGGGGATGGGAGCATGTCCATGATGGAGCCCCAGGGAGGACTCCGGACGTCTGGGGGGTGGGTGTCAGCCGTGGCCGAGGATCTTCCGTAGCGCGCCGAGCAGCAACTCCCCCGCCTGTGGGGAGGCTTCGGCGTGACGGAAGCCGATGTGGTTGTCGGGGCGGGTCAGCAGGGCGCCGCAGTCGCCGATCTCGCGCAGCCGGGCCCAGTCGCCGTACGGGTCCTCGTACTCCTGGCCGGGACCGATGGAGACGGTGGCGAGCTCGACGCCCAGTTCCTTCCCGGCCGCCGCGGCCGCCTCCGCCCAGCAGTCCCCGCCGATGCCGGTGAAGAGGGTGAACCGGCCGTGGCCGCCGAGGTCGAGGGTCGACAGCCGGTCACGGCCCCGGACGACCCATGCGTGCGGAAGTCTGGCGCCGGGGCGGGTGGTGGGCTGGTGGTGCAGCTCCGGGTCGCGGTCGAAACCGGGGTCGGGGGTGCCGTCGGGGACGACGGCGTCCGAGACGTACCGCTGGTTCATCTCCACGCCGTGCGCGTTGAACTCGTACACCTTGGCCGCGATGGCCTCGCGCAGCCGCTGCCGCTGCTTGGCTCCCTCGGGCGTGGCCGCCTTACGGGCGTCGACATTGCGCCACATCTGCTCGGGATCGGCGGTGGAGAGCAGATCCAGCGCCGCGAAAACCGGCGCGGTCTCACCGATGCTCCGGTTGGCCCGCTCGACGGTCTGCCGCCCCACCGGGGCCCGTTCGGCGGAGTAGGTGTCCAGGAGGGCGGGGGCGGCGGTGCCGTCGAGGACCAGTTTGAGCTTCCAGGCGAGGTTGTAGGCGTCCTGGATGGAGGTGTTGGAGCCCAGCCCGTTGGACGGCGGGTGGCGGTGGACGGCGTCGCCCGCGCACAGCACCCGCCGGTCGGCGTAGGTCTCGGCGTACAAGTGGTTGACGGTCCAGGCCGAGGTGGAGGTGATGCGCACGGGAATGGTGTCGTCGCCGAGCAGCCGGTGCACCACGGACCGCGCGAACTCCTCCGTGAGATCCGGCGGGCCCGCCTCGACGTCGTAGCCCCACACTGCCATCCACTCGGTCCAGGGGCGCACACAGCGCACCAGGCCCGCGCCGATGCCGCCGACGGTCGCGCCGGGGGCGAGCACCCAGTAGAGCGTGGACGGGCGATGGGCGGTCAGATGGGTCAGATCGGCCTCGAAGACGATGTTGAGGCTGCCCGCGACGCCCATCCGGCCGACCGTGGGCAGCCCGGCGTTCTCCACCACGCGGCTGCGCCCGCCGTCCGCGCCGACCAGATAGCGGGCCCGGACGCGGTAGGTGTCCCCGCGCAGCCGGTCCTCGACCAGCGCGGTCACGGCGTCGTCCGACTGCTCGTGGGAGAGGTACTCGGTGTGGAAGCGCAGTGCGGTGCCCCGCGAGACCGCCGCGTTCACCAGCACCGGCTCCATCAGGTGCTGCGGCATGTCACACATCCGGCTGGGGCTGGCCAGCTCGTGCGCGGCCTGGACGAGCGGATCATTGCCCCAGGAGCGCAGCCGTCCCAGCTCCTCGCCCGCGAGGCCGGTGCAGAACACGGTGTTCCCCATCAGCGGCTGCGCGGTGGCCAGGGCGGTGACCTGGTCCTCGACACCGAGGTCGCGCAGCACCTCCATGGTGCGCTGGTTGGTGATGTGCGCGCGGGGCGTGTCCGCCAGGCTTCCGTACCGGGTGACCATGACGTTGGGCACGCCGTAGGTGCTCAGGGCGAGCGCCGTCGCGGCTCCGGCGGGGCCGCTGCCCACGACCAGTACGTCGGTCTCGACGGTCTCCACTGCTGAAGGGCTCCTCTCGGTCCGCTCCCCGTCCTCTCCCCCGCGAAGGCCGATCTCCCCGCGCGATCGGTGATCGCCGATCGACCATTGATGATCTTGTTCCAGAACCCGGGCCCCGAGGTGTCTCATTTCGAAACAGTGGCGGCGTATACGGTGGAGGGGTTGTGACGACCATCGACGACACCCCCGCCGGCTCGGCCCTCTCGTCGCTGCGCCGGGCGCGGGACCGGTTCTTCAGCGGACGGCCACCGGGCGACGGGCTCCCCGAGGACCTCGTCCAAGCCTGGCGGCGGGCGCGGTTCTTCGGCGTACCGCGCGATCTGGCGGCCCCGCCCAGGGTCCGGCCGCCCGTCGACTCGCCACTGCTGGCCGCGGCGCGCCCCGCGCTGGACCGGGTGGCGCCCACGCTGAGCGGCGGGCTGGGGCTGGTGCTGGTCGACTCCCGCTGCCGGACGCTGTGGTCGGGCGGCGGCCGCTGCGCCGGTACGCCCGACGGGATGGCCGGTCTCGACCTTTCGGAGAAGGCGGTCGGGCACAACAGCGCCGCGCTCGCGCTGCGCACGGGGCGCCGGGCCGAGGTCCACGGCCCCGAGCACTTCCTCGACCTGTGGCAGGAGGTGTCGGCGGTCAGCGTTCCGCTGTACGAGCCGACGGCGGGCCGCCCGGCCGGCGTTGTGACCGTGGTGGGCCCGCTGGGCGAAGGCCGTACCGCCCACCCGGGCGCGGCGCTCGCGGAGGCCACCGCGCACGCCGTCGAGACGGAGCTGCGGGACCGGGCGCGGCCGCCGGAGCGGGTGTTGCTCGACGCGTATCTGCGGCAGCGGGCCGACGGGGCGGCGGTGGTGGCGCTCGACGGCAGCAGCCGCCTCGTCAGCCCGGAGGCCGCGCGGCTGCTGTCGCACGAGACGCTGGCGCGGCTGGAACGGCAGGCCACGGCCCTCCTCAGGGACGCGGCCGCCGGACCGGAGGGGATCGCCGCACCGAACGGCCACATCGCCGCGCCGGAGGGCGAGAGCACCACACCGGACGGCCACATCGCCGCGCCGGAGGGCGAGATCGCCGTACCGGACGGCGAGAGCACCACACCGGGCGGCGCCGGGCTCACCGTACGGATGACGCGCCTGGTGCACGGTGGCGAGGTCATCGGGGCCGTGGCCACGGTGTGCACGGCGGCCCGGCGGGCACGGTCGGCGGAGCTCCGGGGCCATGACCCGCTCCCGGGCCTGGTGGGCACGTCCCGGCCCTGGCGGCTGGCCGTCTCGCGGGCGACGGAGCTGGCGCGGGCCGTGGAGCCGCTGCTGCTGACCGGCGAACCGGGCGTGGGCAAGACCGCGCTGGCCCGCGCGCTGCCCGTCCTGCGGGGCACGGCCACCCCGCGGGTCGTCGACGCCGCCGAGCAGGTGCCCGGCGAGGTCCCGCGCTGGTGCCGCGCGCTCGCGGAGGGGGACGGCGGCGCGCCGCCACTGCTCCTGCGCCACGCCGAGCGGCTGGGCCAGTCCGATGTGGCGGCGCTGCTCTCGCTGCTGGCGGAGCGGCCCGAGGTGCCGCTGGTGGCGACCCACACCCCCGGCGCGCCCACCGGCCCGTGTCTGAGCCGTCTGCTGGACATCCTCGCGGCCCGGTCGGTGACGCTGCCGCCGCTGCGCGAACGCGTCGAGGACATCCCGGCGCTGCTGGCGGGCCTCGCCCGGCGCCCCTCCCCCGGCCGTCCCCCGCTGACCTGGAGCCTGGACGCGCGCCGGGCGCTGGAGCAGCACACCTGGCCGGGCAATGTGGCCGAACTGGCCCATGTCGTACGGGAGGTGGCCGAGCGCCGCCGCGCCACCGGACCGGTGCGGCGCGAGGAGCTGCCGTACGGATTGCGGGTGCCACCGGCCACCCGCCGGCTGAGCGGTATCGAACGGGCGGAGCGCACCGCGATCCTGGAGGCGCTGCGCCGCCACGGGGACAACAAGGCGCGGGCCGCCGAGTCCCTGGGCATCGGCCGGGCCACGTTGTACCGGAAGTTGCGGGCGTACGGAATGGACCAGGCGTAGCGGCGGAAACAGTCACCAAGGGGCCGGTCACACCGGAGCCGGTCATGGGCCGCGGAGGGGGCACGGTGACGCGAGACGACAGCGCCGAGAGTGATGCGGTCACGGGTCGGCTGCTGATCCTGGAGTACGAGCAGGTGAAGGAGGAGCAGCGGGCGCGGATCGGCTTCCGCGACAATCTGCTCTACGCGACGCTCGCCGCGATGGCGGCCATCATCACCTTCTCCCTGCAGAGCCACGGACGCCCGGAGCTGCTGTTGCTGCTGCCCCCGGCGTCCGCGCTGCTGGGCTGGTCCTATCTGGTCAACGACGAGAAGATATCGGCCATCGGCCGGTATGTCCGGGAGGATCTGGGGCCCCGGCTGACGGCGCTCGCCCCGGGTCGGCCACCGGTGTTCGGCTGGGAGCGGGCCCACCGCGACGACGGCCGCCGGGTCTCCCGCAAACGGCTTCAGCTCGCGGCCGATCTGCTGCTGTTCACGGTGGCGCCGATCGCCGCGCTCATCGTGTACTGGACGTCGGAGCCGGTGCGGGCGGTGCTGCTGGCCGTGTCGGTGGCGGAGGTGGCGCTGGTCCTGGTGCTGGCGGTGCAGATCGTGCTGTACGCGGATCTGCGCCGGCCGTGACGCATGAGGGCCGGTGGGGTTCGCGGTGTCCGTAAGGTGTCGGCAGAGCCTGGGGGGATCGGTGGACGCTGAGTGCGATGGGGGTGCGGCGGGGGCCGATGTGGTGGTCCTGACCGCACTGGAGGTGGAGTACCGGGCGGTGTGCGCACATCTGGAGGACACGCGTCCGGTTCAGCTGGAGCGGGGCGCGGTGTTCGAGGTGGGCGCGTTCCGCGAGGGATCCACCGAGCGGACGGTGGCCATCCATATGACGGGTCCGGGGAATCCGGGCGCCGCGGTCTCGGTCGAGCGGGCCGCGGCGCTCTTCGCGCCGCGGGCGGTGCTGTTCGTGGGGGTGGCGGGCGGCGTCAAGGACGTGGCGCTGGGCGATGTGGTGGCCGCCGACGCGGTGTACGACTACGAGACCGGCAAGGACACCGGGACCGGGTTCCTGCCCCGGCAGAAGACCCATCAGTCCGCCTACGGCCTGGTGCAGCTGGCCCGGCTGGTGGCGGCGGGCGACGCCTGGCAGCGGCGGATCCGCCCGGGGGACGACGCGCCGCGCCCCCGCGCCCATGTGAAGCCCATCGCGGCGGGCGGCCGGGTGGTGGCGCACCACCGCTCGGACGTCGGGCTCAGGCTCGCGGCCGGGGCCGGGGACGCGCTCGCGGTGGACATGGAGGGCTTCGGTTTCCTCGCGGGCGCGTATGTCAATCAGCAGCTGGACGCGCTGGTGATCCGCGGCATCTCGGACCTGCTGGGGGACAAGGGCGGGGCGCATGACGAGCGCTGGCAGCCCGTGGCCTCCCGGCACGCGGCCGCCTTCGCCTTCGAGCTGATCGGCCGCGTCCCGGCGGCGGACGCCGCGGCGGCCCGGCCGCTCGCCGCCGGTGCGCGGTCCGCCGGGGCCGGTGCGCGGTCCGCCGGGGCCGGTCCGCGGCCCCTCGCCGCCGCAACACGGTCCCCCGGGGCCGGTACGGCGCCCGAGGGCCCCCGGCGGCGCAGGCTGACGATCCGTGACCTCGGCGTACTCGCGGACACACTGCTGGCCGTGCCCGGGATGACCTCACCCGCGCGCTGGCAGCAGCTGCTCGACGAACTGCCCACCGTCGGCACCGCGGTGGGCCGTCAGTCGGCGAGCCGCGCGGAGGCCCTGTCCCTGCTGCGCACCTGCGAGGCGCGGCGGGCGATGGGCGAGCTGGTGGAGGTGGTCGCGGTGCTCGCACCCGACGACCCGGCGGCCGCCGAACTCGCCCGGCGCGTCGAGGAACTCGGCCTGGAGTGACCCTCCTCACTCTTCCGCCCCTGTCCCTTATACACATCTCCGAGCCCACGAGACACTCGCTACTCTCGTATGCCGTCTTCCGCTTGAAAAAAAAATCACTCAAATGATCATGAACATCTCCAGCTTTGACCTCTCGAATATAAGAAAGAGCTGCAGCTAATGCCATGTATGCCTAATTGGA
>NZ_JAEEAP010000172.1 GCF_016103465.1 Streptomyces sabulosicollis | reverse complement strand
GCCGTACGCCGGGGCGCCCCCGGGGCCCCCGACGCCCGCGGCGCCCTCCTCCACGCCCCGCCGCGCCAGCGCGAACAGGGCGATCAGCCCCGCGATCGCCTCGAAGAAGCCGGTGAGCACGCTGAGCACGCCCACCGTCGGCAGATCGCTGAGGTGGTCCACATAGTCCAGCTTGATGTAGAGCGACGCCTCACTGATCCCCGTGGCCGTGACCAGAGCCGCCGCCACCATTCCCAGCGGGCGCGCCAGCGGGGCGCGCGCGAGCGCGGCGGCCGCACCGGCCAGACACAGCGCCACCGCCGCCCACGCGGTCCAGGCACCGGGCGCCGAGAGCAGGGTGGGCAGCGTGTGCTTGCCGGTGAGCAGGTACTTGTAGATCTCCCAGCCCCGCTCCTGGGCCCAGTAGATCTGCCAGGCGGCGATGACGGCCCCGATGGCGCCCAGGAACAGCGCTCCGAGGACCGCCGCCCCGGGCGAGGGGCGGCCCGGCGGCCGGTCGGCGGGCGAGACCAGGTGGCCGGGCGGGGCGGCCAGATCGGCGGGGCGGCGCGCGGCGGCCACGACGGCCAGCAGCAGCCCCGCGAGCACCACCTGCGCCCAGGCGCTGGCATTCGCCCGGGTCTTGAGGTCGCCGGGGATGCCCTGCAGCCAGTCGGAGTTCAGGTTCCACAGGCTGGGCAGGCGCACCGCGACGGTCACCACCGCGACCGTGCCGAGCGCGCCCGCGGCGGCCGGTGAGCGCAGTGCGGTGATCCCGACGACCGCGTAGACCAGCAGCAGCGCGAGGTCGAGCAGGGAGGAGCCGAAGATCCCTCCGGTGGCCCGGAACGGCAGCCCCGCCCAGGTCCACCACAGATGGCTGGCCTCATCGGCCTTGTCCAGGTCGTGGATGATCCACGCCAGCGAGATCAGCCCGAGGACCGCGCAGACGAGCGCCCCGAAGACGCGCGCTCCGCTGTTGAGTATCCGTCCCTGCCCCATAGCCGTAGGTCTCCCCCGCCTCGCACCCCGGGCAACCGTCGGGAGCCGAAGAAAAATACGGATCGTGGAAGAAAAATGCGGATCGTGACCGTCCGGAGACCACCGGGAGACCCGATTCCGCCGGAGACCGCCGGGGCTCCCGAAGTGGTGCGACCGGCCGGGGCGATTTGGCGCGCCCCGGCCGGTCCACGGCACCCGCACGGCCGTACGCAGTTCAGCCTGACGCGTCCGTATATCGGTGTTGCGACAGAGGAGTTGCCTGTGTGTTAACGCGTTTCCTGACCATAGTCCCCGTTTTGTCCCCCCTGAGGGATCTCTGTCAAGCACGCCCGGACCTCGATCTGCCAAATCTTCGCTCAAGACTCGAATGAGCGGCACATCCACCCTCCCCGGCCCCTTGACTGGGCCGTTCCCCGATTGCGAAAGTCCGCTCAACCCGACACGCATGCACCACCCTGGCGAGCGGGCGGCGACATGACGCGCATAGACAACGCGAGTTGACGGTGTGACACCAGTGCGGGGGGACGCTACGCGATGACGAGTCCATCCCAGGTCGGCGTGGTCGAGAAGACCGCTCCGGGCGGCCCGGAGGGCAAGGCGCCGGCCGGTCTGGCGCCCCGCCAGCTGATGTGGCGGCGCTTCAGACGCGACCGCACCGGTGTGGTCTCCGCGTGGGTGGTGGCCTTCTTCTTCGCCGTCGCCGTACTGGCGCCGGTGATCTCCTGGCTGTACGGCAAGGACCCGTACACCACCTACGGGCTGGACCGGCCCGAGCTGCTGGACCCCCTCACCGGCTATCCGATGAAGCCCAACGGGGGCATCGACGGCGAGTTCTGGTTCGGCGTCGAGCCCAAACTGGGCCGCGATGTGCTGACCCAGCTCGTCTACGGCATCCGCACCTCGCTGCTGATCGGGCTGGCCGCCACCGTGCTCTCCACGCTCACCGGCATCGTGATCGGCGTGGTGGCGGGCTATGCGGGCGGCCGCACCGACTACTTCCTCGGCCGCCTCATCGACCTGCTGCTGTCCTTCCCGCAGCAGCTGTTCTTCGTCGCCTTCATGCCGGTGGTCACCGCGCTGTTCGTCAGCCCGCAGAAGGAGACGCCCACCTATTTCCGGGTGACGGCCCTGGTGATGGTGTTGTGGCTGCTGGGGTGGATGCAGCTGGCCCGGCTGCTGCGCGGCCAGGTGCTGTCCCTGAGGGAGCGCGAGTTCGTCGAGGCGGCCAGGGTGACCGGTGCCTCGCCGTGGCGGATCGTCCGCAAGGAGCTGCTGCCCAACCTCGTCACGCCCATCCTGGTGCAGTCCACGCTGATGCTGCCGACCTTCGTGACGACTGAGGCGGCGCTGTCCTTCCTCGGCGTCGGCGTGGTGGAGCCGACCCCCGACTGGGGCCGGATGTTCGCCAAGGGCGCGAACTTCTACGAGGGCGACATCACCTACATGTTCTTCCCCGGCATCGCCATGGTGGTCTTCGTGGTCGCCTTCAACCTGCTCGGGGACTCGGTCCGGGACGCGATGGACCCGAAGACCACGCGGTGACCGGGGGGGCCGTCGGGCCCAAGGCAGTGCACGGCAAGTTCCGTCCGATGAGGCAGGTGCAGTGGCAACGTGAACATCGCAGAACAGTCCAAGAGAAGCCGCAGAGCCCGTACCTACGCCGTCGCCGTGGCCGCGGGGGCCCTGGCGCTCGCGGGGTGCAGCAGCGGAGGTGGCGGCTCGGACCCCAAGGGGTCGGACGCGCCCAAGATGGAGTCCCAGGACATCACCCTCGGCACCGCCGCCGACTCCACCGGACCGGCCAAGGACCTGCCGGGCGCCAAGAAGGGCGGCACCGTCACGGTGCTGCAGCGGGACGCCTTCGAGCATCTGGACCCGGGGCAGATCTACGTCAGCGATGAGCTGATCGCGCAGACGCTCTACAACCGGACGCTGACGAACTACCAGTTCGACGACAAGACGGGCAAGGCCAAGCTGGTCGGCGACCTGGCCACCGACACCGGCAAGTCCTCCGACGGCGGCCGCACCTGGACGTACACCCTCAAGGACGGGCTGAAGTTCGAGGACGGCTCGCCCATCACCTCCAAGGACGTCCGGCACGCCGTGGAGCGGCTCTACGCGCCGTTCGAGGCCGCCGGCCCGACCTATCTCCAGCAGTGGCTCTCCGGTGAGGGCCAGAAGTACCGCAAGGCGCTTCCGGACGGCCCCTACAAGGGCAAGCACCTGCCCAAGTCGGTGCTGGACACCCCGGACGACAAGACCATCGTCTTCCACTTCGACCAGCCGCGCGCCGAGGTGCCGTTCGCGGTCGCCATGCCCAGTATCGGCGCGGTGCCGCCGGGCAAGGACACCAAGGAGAAGTACGACAAGGCCCCGCTGGCCTCAGGGCCGTACAAGATCCAGAACTTCAAGTCGGGCAAGGGCGTCCAGTTCGTCAAGAACGACCAGTGGGACCCCAAGACCGACCCGATACGCCATCAGTACGTCGACAAGTTCGACGTCTCCTTCGGCCATCAGTGGGTGGACTCCACCCGCCGGCTCCAGGCGGACAAGGGAGCCGACCGGAACGGGATGACGTGGACCAACGCGGTCGACCCCTCGCAGATCTCCACGGTCCTCAAGGACAAGGAGGCGATGTCCCGGTCGCTGACCGAAACGCAGCCCTATGTGGATGTCGTTTCGATCAACACCGATCGGGTCAAGGACAAGAAGGTGCGCGAGGCGATCGCCTGGGCCTTCCCCAGCGGTCAGTACCTCCAGCAGTTCGGCGGCCCGAAGGGCGGTGAGGTCGGCGGCGGTCTGGTCGGCCCCACGCTCAAGGGCTACGACCCCTCGTTCGACCCGTTCCAGAAGAAGAAGTACCCCGGCGGCAACGCCAAGAAGGCCAGGGAGCTGCTGAAGGAGGCGGGCAAGGAGAACTACGAGCTCGTCTACGCCTACGGCAACGGCGACACCCACCAGGACGCCTCGGTGGTCGTCGAGCAGGCCCTGGAGCGGGCCGGTTTCAAGGTGCAGAAGAAGGAGATCGACCAGTCGACCTATTACACCCAGATCGGAAAGGTCAAGAACAAGTTCGACCTGTACCGGTCCTCATGGGGTGCCGACTGGCCGTCCGCCTCGACCGTGGTTCCGCCGGTGTACGGCGGCGAGAACGTCTACGACGACTCCGCGAACTACTCGCACCTCAACGTCCCGTCGATCAACGACGAGATCAGCAGGGTGGACAAGGTCAGCGACCTCAGCCGGGCCACCTCGGATTGGATCAAGCTCAGCGAGAAGATCCTCACCGATGAGGTCCCCGCCGTCCCGACCTTCTACAACCGGCTGTTCACGCTCTGGGGCTCGGGTATCGGCGGAGTGAAGTTCAACTCGGTCTACGGCGGCGTGGACCCGACAGCCGTCTTCGTCAAGTAGCCGCGGCCGCGCCCAGGCAGCGCAGAAACCGGCCGCATCCGCCCCGGCGGATGCGGCCGGGGCCCGCCCCTAGCGGAAGATCACCGACGTCATGTTGAGATTCCTCGCCCGCCGGTCCCTCGGCGCGATCGTGATCCTGATCCTGATCAGCGCGATCACGTTCTTCCTCTTCTTCGCCCTGCCCGCCGAACCGGCCCGGCTCGCCTGCGGCAAGAACTGCGATCCCACCTCGCTCGCCATGATCAACAAGAATCTGGGCCTGGACCAGCCGGTGCCGGTCCAGTACGGGAAGTTCATGGTGGGCATCGTGGCCGGGCGGGACTTCGCCGTGGGGCACTGCGACGCACCCTGCTTCGGCTACTCCTTCGTCAGCCAGGAGCCGGTCTGGAGCACCATCGTCGACCGCTTCCCGACCACCCTCTCGCTCGCCCTCGGCGGCGCCGCGGTCTTCCTGGTCTGCGGAATCGGCATCGGCATGATCGCCGCCTGGCGGCGCGGCACCTGGATCGACAAGTTCTTCAGCTCGCTGTCGCTACTCGGCGCCTCGATGCAGATCTACTTCGTCGGGGTGCTCGCCCTGGCCTGGTTCGTCAGCGGGCTGGGGATCATGGACCAGCCCGCCTACTACCCCTTCACCGAGAACCCGGCGAAGTGGTTCAGCGGGATGCTGCTGCCCTGGGTGGTGCTGTCGCTGATCTTCATGGCCAACTACAGCCGGATGACCCGCTCCCAGATGGTCGAGCAGCTGCAGGAGGACCACGTCCGCACGGCGCGGGCCAAGGGGCTCTCCAGCCGTACGGTCTTCTTCCGCTACGCCTGGCGCGGCGCCATCGCCCCCATCGTCACCATCTTCGGCATCGACCTCGGATCGCTCTTCGGCGGGGCCATGGTCACCGAGTACACCTTCACCCTGCACGGCATCGGACGGCTGGCGGTGGAGTCCGTCCAGCTCACCGATCTGCCGATGCTGATGGGCGTGATGCTGGTCAGCTCCGCGGCCATCGTGGTGTTCAACATCCTGGTCGACGCCGCCTACGCCTTCATCGACCCGCGCGTGCGCCTCGCCTGACAGACCCGGAGCTGCCGAGATGACCACACTCACCAAGCCCGACGACGGCGCGACGCCGCCACCGGCCGGCCCCGGCGACGGGGCCTTCCTGTCCGTACGCGACCTGTACGTCCGCTTCTCCACCGAGGACGGGATCGTCAAGGCCGTCGACGGCCTCTCCTTCGACCTCGAACGCGGCCGGACGCTCGGCATCGTGGGCGAGTCCGGCTCCGGGAAGTCCGTCACCAACCTCACCGTGCTGGGCCTGCACGACCCGCGCACCACCACCGTCAGCGGCGAGATCCTGCTGGACGGGCAGGAGCTGACCGGGGCCCCGGAGCGCACCCTGGAGCGGCTGCGCGGCAACACCATGGCGATGATCTTCCAGGACCCGCTGACCGCACTGTCGCCGTACTACACGGTGGGCCGCCAGATCGCCGAGCCGTACCGCAAGCACACCGGCGTCTCCAAGAGCGAGGCCCGCTCCCGGGCGATCGAGATGCTGCAGAAGGTCGGCATCCCCAACGCGCGGCTGCGGGTCGACGACTATCCGCACCAGTTCTCCGGCGGGATGCGACAGCGCGCGATGATCGCGATGTCGCTGGTCTGCGACCCCGATCTGCTGATCGCCGACGAGCCGACCACCGCCCTCGACGTCACCGTCCAGGCCCAGATCCTGGATCTGCTGAAGGACCTCCAGCAGGAGTTCGGCTCCGCGATCATCCTCATCACCCATGACCTGGGCGTGGTGGCCAACACCGCCGACGACCTGCTGGTGATGTACGCGGGCCGGGCGGTGGAGCGCGGTACGGTCCGCGAGGTGCTCCGGGCGCCCCAGCACCCGTACACCTGGGGGCTGCTGAGCTCCATGCCGCGGCTGACCTCCGCCGTGGACGAGCCGCTGAACCCCATCCCCGGCTCCCCGCCGAGCCTGCTCAGCCCCCCGCCGGGCTGCCCCTTCCATCCGCGGTGCCGCTACACCGACCAGGTGGAGGGCGACCGCTGCGCCACCGAGCGGCCCTCGCTCCCGGACGGCCGCGGCGCCGCCTGCCATCTGAGCGCCGAGCGGAAACAGACCCTCTTCACCGAGCAGATCAAGCCCCGGCTGGGCTAGGGACCAGGGCTTAGGAGCGCTGACGCATGAGCATCGAGTCGGGCACACCCGAACCCCTCCTGGTCACCGAGCGGCTGACCAAACACTTCCCGATCATGGGCGGCTTTCCGTTCAAGCGGAAGGTCGGGGCCGTGCAGGCGGTGGACGGGGTCGATCTGACCGTGCACGCCGGGGAGAGCTTCGGGCTGGTCGGCGAGTCCGGCTGCGGCAAGTCCACCACGGGCCGGCTGCTGACCCGGCTGCTGGAACCCAGCAGCGGCACGATCACCTACCGGGGCCGGGACATCACCCACGCGGGCCGCAGGGAGCTGGCCCCGATCCGCTCCGAGATCCAGATGATCTTCCAGGATCCGTACTCCTCGCTGAACCCCCGGCAGACCGTCGGCACCATCATCTCCGGCCCCATGGAGATCAACGGCATCGATCCGCCGGGCGGCCGCGAGGCCCGGGTGCGTGAACTGCTGGAGATCGTGGGCCTCAACCCCGAGCACTACAACCGCTTCCCGCACGAGTTCTCCGGCGGCCAGCGCCAGCGCATCGGCGTGGCCCGCGCGCTCGCCCTGGAGCCCAAGCTGATCGTCGCCGACGAGCCGGTCTCGGCGCTGGACGTCTCCATCCAGGCGCAGGTCGTCAATCTGCTCCAGAAGCTCCAGCGGGAACTGGGCATCGCCTTCCTGTTCATCGCCCATGACCTCGCCGTGGTACGCCACTTCTCGCAGCGCGTCGCCGTGATGTACCTGGGCAAGGTGGTCGAGGTGGGCGACCGCGACTCGATCTACCGCCGCCCCCGCCACCCGTACACCCACGCCCTGCTGTCCGCGGTGCCGGACGCGACGGTGGTGATGGCCGAGGAGGAGGCCGAGGATGACCTGGACGCCGTGGAGACCGCCCGCCGGACACGCATCCGGCTCGCGGGGGACGTCCCCTCCCCCATCAACCCGCCCTCCGGCTGCCGCTTCCGCACCCGCTGCTGGAAGGCCCAGGACAAGTGCGCGCGGGAGGAGCCGCCGCTCGTCCGTCTGGACGGCAACCGTGAAGGCCACCTGTCCGCGTGCCACTTCCCCGAGGACCCGAGCCTCGAGGCCCGCGGGGAGGACGTGGTTCTGGACCCGGCGCTGATCGCGGCGGAGTCGGGCGCGGAGGCGCCCCCGCGCAAGGAGCCGTGACGGTCCGGCCTCTGCGGTATCAGTAGCGCGAGAAGGCATGCGCACGGCCGACGGCGGTGAACCCTCGGCGGCCGTACCAGTGCAGCGGCCAGTCGTCCTGGTCGGCGACGAGGAACCGCAGCGCGCACCCCGCGGCGGCCGCGCGGCGCAGCGCGTCGGCCAGGACGGCGTCGGCGTAGCCGCGGCGCAGATACGGCTCGGCGGTCGCCACCTCCTCGATCTGGGCGATCCCGGCGGCGGGCGCCAGATACAGATCGGCCCAGGAGGCGATCTCGCCGGTGTCGTCGTGGGCGGCGAGGAAGAGCACCTCCTCGGCCCCGGCCCGCCGGGCGGTGCGCCGCTCCACGAGGTCGTGCACGGTCTTCTCGTCCGCGTCCGGCATCCACCGCCACTGCTGCGCCGTCACCGCCCGCCGCAGCGGCCCGTGCGGATCCGGCCCCAGCTCCCGCTCCACCACATCGGCCGCCCCGGCCTCCGGCACCGGTCCGGTGTGGACCATCAGCACCTCGGTGACATGGGTGTACCCGGCCCGTTCGAGCGCGGGCACCGAGAGCAGGCCCAGCGCCTCGTCATGGACCGTGATCCGGCGGTGCGGCAGGAAGGCCATGACCTCGTCGGCGAGCGCGGGCAGTCCCTCGGGGTCGGCGGGCCCGGTGATGTGGAGCTGATTGTGCTCATGGGAGCGTGCGTACTCCCCGTGCAGCACCAGGAAGCCGCCCGGCACCTCCCGCACCTCGGCCGCCTGCCGACGGGCGAAGGAGAGCCGGAAGTCGATGACGCGCTGAAGGCCGTTCTGCGACACGTCGCGATCATAAGCGAAGGGCGCTCTTCGCCCGGCTCACGTCGTCAGGGTTCCGGAACGGGCGGTGGCGGCCTCCCTCACGTACCCCACATCATGTTGGACAGGGCCACGAACAGGACGAAGGCGATCCCCACACCCTGCACGGCCTTGCCCCAGCCAGGCATGGATTCGCCCCTCCTGACCGCCGAACGCTGCGCGGAGAAGGCGAACGCCAGCGCGATGAGGGCGAGGGGACCGAGCACGATGGACAGCCAGTCGACTTGCACAGGGGTCATGGCGGATTTCCTTCTTCTCACCTCGGCTACGGGCGGCCCATCATCCGCGGAACCACCCGGGACCCCTCCCGGGAAGCGATGTCCGGCGCCTGCGCCGCACGTCCGCACGGCTCGCCTCTCGGCGACCGTGAGCACGATCTTGCCTTGGATATGCCCCTGGGCGGCGCGTTCGGGCGCCGCACGGGCCTCCGCGAGCGGGAACCTGCTGTCGATCGCGACGCTGACCGTGCCCGGGTCGAGCAGGAGCATTTCGGCGAGTTGCGCGCCGCTCGAGCGGACCTGGGTGGCCGTGACCGTGACCCCCAGCTCCTCGTTCTCCTCGTCGTCGAACTCGCCGAAGTACACCGGGTGGAGGGACCCGCCGCGCCGCCCGGGTCAGCGCAGGTCGCGGAAGAACGTCCGTACGTCACCCACCAGCAGCTCCGGAACCTCCATCGCCGCGAAGTGGCCGCCCGCCCCGAACTCCGACCAGTGGGTGATCGCGTGCCACGGCTCGGCGAGGCGGCGGAGGGCGGTGTCGCCACGGAAGACCGCGACGCCGGTGGGGACCCCGGAGCGCTCGGGGGGCGCCCCCCAGACCGGGGCGGCCTCCTTGTAGAGGCGGGCGGAGGGGCCCGCCGTGTTGGTGAACCAGTACAGGGAGACGTTCGTCAGGACCGCGTCGCGGTCGAGGGCCTCGGGTTTGTCGCCGTGGGCGGCGAACCAGTCCACGTTCCAGGCCAGTTGGCCGACGGGCGAGTCGGCGAGGCCGTAGGACAGGGTCTGGGGGCGGGTGCCCTGGATGGCGGCGTAGCCGGACAGCTCGCGGCGCCAGCGTTCGAGCCCGGCCAGCCGGGAGCGCTCCTCCGGGGTCGGATCCGCCGTCCCGGCCGGGTCGGCCGACCCCGCGGTCACCAGGGCGTTGAGGTGGACGCCGACGACCCGGGACGGCGCCACCCGGGCCACCTCGGGGGAGATCAGCGAGCCGAAGTCGCCGCCCTGGGTGCCGTAGCGCTCGTACCCCAGGCGCCGCATCAGCTCCGTCCACGCGGTGGCGATGCGGCGGATGCCCCAGCCGGGCTCGCGGGGCGGGGCGGAGAAGGCGAAGCCGGGGAGGGACGGGAGGACGAGGTGGAAGGCGTCGGCCGGGTCGCCACCGTGGCCGCCCGGATCGGTGAGCGGGCCGATGACCTCGGTGAACTCCGCGACCGAACCGGGCCAGCCATGGGTGATCAGCAGCGGCAGGGCGCCCGGCTCGGGCGAGCGGATGTGCAGGAAGTGCACCGACTGCCCGTCGATCTCCGTCGTGAACTGCGGGAACGCGTTGAGTCGCGCCTCCTGTGCCCGCCAGTCGAACCCGGTGGCCCAGTACCCGGCCAGCTCGCGGACATGGTCCGGCGACGCCCCGTCGGACCAGCCGGCGCCCGGGAGCCGACGCGGCCAGCGGGTGCGTTCCAGGCGGCGGCGCAGATCGTCGAGGTCGGCTTCGGGGACGGCGATGCGGAAGGGACGGATCTCCATGGGCCGCACGGTAGGCGCGGTCGCGGACGGGGAGTGTCCGCGACGCCCGGCGCGCGGCCCGCCTCCGGTCCCGCCACCCCGGACAGCGGTCATCGACGTGCGCCGCCGCCCCAGCGGATGTCAGATGGGCCTAAGGCCGATCTTGGACCGGATCGTCGGGAGGCGCCATGCGTCGCGGAGCCCCGTATTCCCTGCGTGCCCGGCCTTCCCTGGGCGCCGTCGTCCTGATCGTTACGGCCGCGACCACCGTGACGGGCTGCGGCGGCGGGGACGGCGGTGCCGACGCCGGTGTCATCCGCTCCTCCTGGGGCGATCCCCCCAATCCGCTGGAGCCCGCCAACATCAATGACGTCCAGGGCGGCAAGGTCCTCGACATGATCTTCCGCGGGCTCAAGCGCTACGACCCGAGGACCGGCGAGGCCAAGAACGCGCTCGCGGAGCGGATCGAGAGCTCCGACCAGCGCGACTACACCATCACCCTCAAGAAGGGCCGGCGGTTCGCCAACGGGGAGAAGGTCACCGCCGCGTCCTTCGTGAACGCCTGGAACTACGGCGCCCGGATCGACCACAAGCAGCGCAACGCCTACTTCTTCGAGTACATCGAGGGCTACGACAAGGTCCACCCCGCCTCCGGCGGCGCCCCCACCGCCAAGACCCTCTCCGGGCTGCGGATCAAGAACGACCGGACCTTCACCGTCCGGCTCACCCAGAAGTTCTCCACCTGGCCCAAGACGCTCGGCTACAACGCCTACGCACCGCTGCCCCGGGCGTTCTTCGAGGACCACGCCGCCTGGCTGAGGAAGCCCGTCGGCAACGGCCCGTACCAGGTGCGGTCGTACGTCAAGGGCTCGGTGATGAAGCTGCGGGCCTGGGACGGCTACCCCGGCCCGGACAAGGCCCGTAACAAAGGCGTCGATCTGCGGGTCTACACCGATAGCAACACCGCCTACACCGATCTCCAGGCGGGCAATCTCGATCTGGTCGACGATGTTCCGGCGCAGCAGCTGAAGTTCGTCCGCTCCGATCTCGGCGACCGCTACATCAGCCAGCCCGCCGGGATCATCCAGACCCTCACCTTCCCGATGTACGACCGCGCCTGGAGCAGTCCGGCGAAGGCCAAGGTCCGCCGGGGCATCTCGATGGCGATCAACCGCGCACAGATCACCGAGCGGATCTTCCAGGGCACCCGCACCCCCGCGACCGACTGGACCTCACCGGTGCTGCGCCGCCAGGGCGGCTATCAGCCGGGGCTGTGCGGGGACGCCTGCCGCTACGACCCGGTCCGGGCGCGCCGGCTGATCAAGGCGGGCGGTGGGCTGCCCGGCGGCCGGATGACGATCACGTACAACGCCGACAGCGGCTCCCACAAGGACTGGGTGGACGCGGTCTGCAACAGCGTCAACACCGTGCTGAGGAACGACCGGGCCTGTGTCGGCGCACCGGTCGGCACCTTCGCCGACTACCGCAACAAGATGGCGGGGAAGAAGATGACCGGGCCGTTCCGGGCCGGCTGGCAGATGGACTATCCACTGATCCAGAACTTCCTCCAGCCGCTGTACTACACCGGCGCCTCCTCCAACGACGGCCACTTCAGCGACACCGGCTTCGACCGGCTGGTGAACCAGGCCAACGCCGCCTCGGCCGACGGCCGGGCCATCGCCGGGTTCCGGGACGCGGAGAAGATCCTCGCCGAGCGGATGCCCGCCATTCCGCTGTGGTACCAGAACGGCAGCGCGGGCTATTCGCAGCGGCTGAGCGAGGTGGCGCTCAACCAGTTCAGCGTGCCGGTCTACACACAGATCAAGGTCGGCTGAGCCATGGGCCGCTATGCGCTGCGGCGGCTGCTGCAGATGATCCCGGTCTTCATCGGCTCCACCTTCCTGATCTTCTTCATGGTGTACGCGCTCGGCGACCCGGTGGCCGCGCTCTTCGGCGACAAGGCCCCCGACCCCGCCACCGCCGCCCGGATCCGCCGGGACCTCTACCTGGACGAGCCGCTGTGGCGGCAGTACGCGCACTACATGGGGCAGATCTTCAGCGGGCACTTCGGTACGGCCTTCAACGGGCAGCCGGTAACCGAGCTGATGGCGAGCGCGTTCCCCGTCACCCTCCGGCTCACCCTCGTCGCGGTCGCCTTCGAGATGGCGCTGGGGATCACCCTGGGCGTCCTCAGTGGGCTGCGCCGCGGCCGGGGTCTCGACACCTCGGTGCTGCTGCTCACGCTGGTCGTGGTGTCGGTCCCGACGTTCGTCAGCGGCACGGTGCTGCAGTATCTGTTCGGCGTGAGCTGGGGCTGGGCCAGACCGTCGGTCTCGCCGGAGGCGCCGCTGGACGAACTGCTGCTGCCCGGGGTGGTGCTGGGGCTGGTGTCGCTCGCGTACACCACCCGCCTCACCCGTACCTCCATCGTGGAGAACGCCCGCGCCGACTACGTCCGCACCGCCGTCGCCAAGGGGCTGCCGCGCCACCGGATCGTCACCCGCCATCTGCTGCGCAACTCGCTGATCCCGGTGGTGACCTTCATCGGCACGGATATCGGTGCGCTCATGGGCGGGGCGATCGTGACCGAGCGGATCTTCAACATCCACGGTGTGGGCTACCAGCTCTACCAGGGCATCCTGCGGCAGAACTCGCCGACCGTCGTCGGCTTCGTGACCGTCCTGGTGATCGTCTTCCTGCTCGCCAATCTGCTCGTCGACCTCCTCTACGCCGTGCTCGACCCGAGGATCCGGTATGCCTGAGCCCTTTGACACGCGCTACGACATGACCGAGGCCATCGCACCGGCCGGCGGGGGCGGGCTGGTGGACCCCGCCGCGTCCGGCCCACGGAGCCCGAAGGGCGGCCCACGGCGCCTCACGCTCCCCTGGCGCAAGGAGCCCGGCGGCCGCTCCGGCGGACCGGCCGCGCCCACCGGGCGGGGGCTGTGGACCGACGCCTGGCACGATCTGCGCCGCAACCCCGTCTTCATCGTCTCCGCACTGGTCATCCTCTTCCTCGTCGCCATCGCGATCTGGCCCCAGCTGATCGCGAGCGGCAACCCCTACCACGGCGACCTCGCCAAGGCGCAGGACGGCCCGGCCCCCGGCCACCCCTTCGGCTACGACCTCCAGGGCCGCGATGTCTACACCCGCACGGTCTACGGCGCCCGCGCCTCCATCACCGTGGGCATCTGCGCCACCCTCGGCGCGGCGCTGCTGGGCAGCGTGCTGGGCGGCCTCGCCGGGTACTTCGGCGGCTGGTGGGACGCACTGCTCTCGCGGATCGCCGATGTCTTCTTCAGCATCCCGATCCTGCTGGGCGGGCTGGTCTTCCTGTCGGTGGTCACCAGCGGCTCGGTCTGGCCGGTGGTGGGCTTCATCGTGCTGCTGGGCTGGCCGCAGATCTCCCGGATCGCGCGCGGCTCGGTGGTGACCGTCAAGGAGCACGACTACGTCCAGGCGGCGCGGGCGCTGGGCGCGAGCAGCGGCCGGACGCTGCTGCGCCACATCGCGCCCAACGCCGTGGCCCCCGTGATCGTCGTCGCGACCATCGCGCTGGGCACCTACATCTCGCTGGAGGCCACGCTGTCGTTCCTCGGCGTGGGGCTCAAACCGCCCACCGTCTCCTGGGGGATCGACATCTCCTCCGCCGCCACCCAGATCCGCAACGCCCCGCATATGCTGCTGTGGCCGGCCGGGGCGCTGTCCATCACGGTGCTCGCGTTCATCATGCTCGGCGACGCGGTGCGCGACGCCCTCGACCCGAAGCTGCGCTAGCCATGGCCGCCCGCCTGCTGGACGTACGGGACCTGCGCGTGGAATTCCGCACCCGGGACGGGATCGCCGAGGCCGTCGGCGGTGTCTCGTACACCGTCGACGCCGGTCAGACGCTGGCCGTGCTGGGCGAGTCCGGCTCCGGCAAGTCGGTGACCGCTCAGGCCATCATGGGCATCCTCGACTCCCCGCCCGGCCGGATCACCGGCGGCCAGGTGCTGTTCCGGGGGCGGGATCTGCTGACGATGGGCGCGGAGGAGCGCCGCCGGATCCGGGGCGCCGCGATGGCGATGATCTTCCAGGACGCGCTCTCCGCCCTCAACCCGGTGCTTCCCGTGGGTGCCCAGCTCGCGGAGATGTACGAGGTGCACCGCGGGATGTCCCGCGGGGACGCCCGGCGGCGGGCGGTCGAGCTGATGGACCGGGTCCGCATCCCGGCGGCGGCGCAGCGGGCCGGGGACTATCCGCACCAGTTCTCCGGCGGGATGCGCCAGCGCATCATGATCGCCATGGCGATGGCACTGGAGCCGGACCTGATCATCGCCGACGAGCCGACCACGGCCCTGGACGTCACCGTCCAGGCGCAGGTGATGGAGCTGCTCGCGGAGTTGCGCCGGGAGTACGCGATGGGACTCGTCCTCATCACCCATGACCTGGGCGTGGTCGCGGACGTGGCCGACACCATCGCCGTGATGTACGCGGGCCGGATCATGGAGGCCGCGCCGGTGCGCGACCTCTACCGCCGCCCCGCCCACCCGTACACCCGCGGACTGCTGGACTCCGTGCCGCGCGTGGACCACGGGGGCGGGCACGCCCGCCGGGGTCACGGGGATCATGGGGGTCACGAGAGTCGCGGGGGCTACGGAGGTCACCGTGGCGGGAAGCTCTACGCGATCAGGGGCGCGCCGCCCAGCCCTCTCGCCCTGCCCTCCGGCTGCCCCTTCCACCCGCGCTGCCCGCGCGCCCAGGAGGTCTGCCGCGTCGAACGGCCGCCGCTGTACGAGGTGACGGCGGCGGGCGCGACCCCGGCGTCCGGCGGGCGGACCAGCGCCTGCCACTTCTGGAAGGACGAACTCGATGCCCTCGACGCCGTCAATGCCTGAGACCGGGACCGCCGAGCCGGTCCTCGAGGTCCGCGATCTCGCCAAGCACTATCCGCTCACGCGCGGAGTGCTGGTGAAGCGGCGGATCGGCGCTGTCCGGGCGGTCGACACGGTCTCCTTCGCCCTGCGGCGCGGGGAGACCCTCGGCATCGTCGGCGAGTCCGGCTGCGGCAAGTCCACCGTCGCCAAGCTGCTGGTCAGCCTGGAACGGCCGACCGCCGGGACGATCCACTACCGGGGTGAGGACATCACCCGACTGTCGGGCCGCGCGCTGCGCGCCGTACGCCGCAACATCCAGATGGTGTTCCAGGACCCGTACACCTCGCTCAACCCCCGGATGACGGTGGGCGACATCATCGGGGAGCCCTTCGAGATCCACCCCGAGGCGGCTCCCAAGGGCGACCGCCGCCGCAAGGTCCAGGAGCTCCTGGACGTCGTGGGGTTGAACCCCGAGCACATCAACCGCTACCCGCACCAGTTCTCCGGCGGCCAGCGCCAACGCATCGGCATCGCGCGCGGTCTCGCCCTGCGCCCGGAGATCATCGTCGCGGACGAGCCGGTCTCGGCGCTGGACGTCTCCGTCCAGGCACAGGTGGTCAACCTGATGGAGAGCTTGCAGGACGAGTTCGACCTGTCCTACATCGTCATCGCCCACGACCTGTCCGTCGTCCGGCACATCTCCGACCGGGTGGCCGTGATGTACCTGGGCCGTATCGCCGAAACGGGCACCGGCCGAGAGATCTACGACCACCCGACGCACCCCTACACCCAGGCGCTGCTGTCGGCCGTCCCGGTCCCCGACCCCGGCGCCCGAACCCGCCGCGACCGCATCC
>NZ_JAEEAP010000171.1 GCF_016103465.1 Streptomyces sabulosicollis | reverse complement strand
CCCCCACCTGCCGCCCCCATGCTCCAATGCGCCGAAGGCGCAAACGGCGCCGCGGACAAGCAACGACAAGCGACAAACGGCCCCGATGCTCACTCCAGGACATGCCGCAGATCTCACGCCCCCTGGACCGCCTCGGCCGCGACGCGCGAACGTACGGCGATGCGCGCCTATGCGGAACTGATGCGTCATGGATCGGCTCGGCGGCTGATGTTCGCCTCCACCACCGTCCTGCTCGTACACGGCTCTTCGGGCTCGCTCCTGGACGCGGGGATCGTGGCGGGGGCCTGAAGCGTGGGCGACACCGTGACGGCGCCGCTCCGGGGCAGGCTGATGGACAGCCGTGGCGTCCTGGGCTCGCCCGCGCTGCGGCTGCTGCTCCTCACCAACGTCTGCGCCGGAGTCTGCCTCGGGGCACTGACGGTCGGCCTTCCCGCCCGTGTCGCCGAGAGCGGTTCGGCGGCGGGAGCGGGCTGGATGTTCGCCTACGGGGCGTCCGACGGAACGTGACGCCTGCGGCGAGGCTGCTCCCCTCCCCGCCCGCCGCTCGCGGCCGGGCGCCCCCTTTGACGACAGCCCCTAGGCGGATCAGCGGAAGTCGGCTGCGGTTCGGTGCGCCCCGAAGGGGCGCGGGGCGGTGGCGATGTGCGGCTCCGCCGCGTGGGCCCAGCCACGACGGCGCCGCGGACGATCGACGGCAGGTCAGGGCACTTCCCGCGGAGCGCTCAGCGGAACAGCACACCCGGGAGGCCGGGGCGGCCGACGGCCTCCTGCAGGGCGGCGCGCAGGGTGCGGCTGTCGGTGAGGGGGCCGCCGGGACGGATCAGCCAGACATGGCCCTGCCGTACACAGCCGGGCCTGGGGCAGCGCAGCACCCGGCCCGGCCCCGCCGCGGCCACCGTGCGGCGGCGGGCGTGCGCCGTCCCGGCCAGCCAGACCTTCCACTCGGCCGCGGATCCGGGCGGCACGAGGAAGGAGAGCACATGGCTGGCGGTGGCCAGCATCACCGGCCCCGCCGCGTCGCGCCGCTGCAGCGCCCGGATCACCGCGGTGCCGATGTCGTCGCACATCCGCACCAGGTCGAAGACCGGGCCGACCGGCAGATCGGCGAGTCCGGTGCCGCTGGCCCACTGCAACCGCACCCGCCCGGGGTCGTCGCTCGCGGCCAGCAGCCATTCCGCCGCGTCGGTCTCCACGGTGACCCGCATCCGGCGCTCCCCCCGCGGCCCCCCGTTCACGAGGTGGCCACCAGCGGCAGGGTGAACCACACCTTCTTCCCCCGGACTCCGGGATCGGGCGGCTCGGTGCCCCAGTCGGCCGCCAGGTCCTCGACGATGGCCAGGCCACGTCCGGACTCCTCGGTGGGCTCCGGCTTGCGGGCGACCGGGACCACGGGCGAGCCGTCGGCCACCTCCACCCGCAGCTCACGGCCGAAGCGTTCCAGCGAGACGGTGATGGTGACGGTGTCGGCGGGGCCGGAGCTGCCGTGCTCCACCGCGTTGGCGAACAGTTCGTTGGTGGCGAGGACGACATGGTCCACGATCGCGCCGAGCCGCCAGTCGCGCAGATGTCCGGCGACCATCCGGCGCACCGCGGCGGCGCGGTCGGGGAGGGCGGGGAACTCCGCCCGGAAGAGCCGGCGGGTATCCAGCGGGATCACCGTCCTCTCCCCTCCGGAACAGGGGACGGGGATCGCCGCGGCGGCCGGGCCGCCCGCGGAAGCGGTTCTCGGCGCGGCGGCCCGCCCGGTAACCGGATCGGTTCGCGGGCGGTCCGCGGAGACCGCGACGCTGCGGCTCGCGCCCATCGTCTCGCCCTCCTCATCGGCCGACGCCGGCCGGTGCGACACTCCTGGACAGGGTCGGCTCACGGTGTCGGTCCTCACGGTCCTCATCGGTCTGTGGGCTCTGGTGGCATACGGGCACATGGGGTGATTGATGTTCTGGTGAGCGGGTAAGCGCATTCTGGCGACCGACGGCGTGGCATCTGAACTGGTGACAGGTGGTGCGCACGCCCCACCCGACCCGCCTGGACCAGCTGCCACGGACGGAGACGGCCCGGTCGCGGTGAGTGCCGGATACCGGCATGGTTCCTCCTTCGAAGGCAGCGCAAAGCGCCATCGGTCGCCGTTCATGTAGACAAACGGTTGGACCGGCCGGTGGGCGAGAGGGCATGGGGGTTGTCCGGTTGTACGGGCGTAGTGGTTCGGGCTGTACGGTCCGGACGTGGCAAGCGTGAGCGACGGCCGCGAGGGGCGGCTCGGCCCGGGGGGACGGTCCGGTGTGGACGGCAAACGGGTCCTGGTGACCGGAGGTTCCCGGGGGCTGGGTGAACAGATCGTACGGCTCCTGGCCGCCGGAGGGGCGCGGTTGGCCACGTGTGCGCGTACTCAAGAGCACCTGCGGTCCCTCACGGCGTCCCTGAGCACCGAGGGGCACGGGGAGCCGTTCACCCGTGCGCTGGACGTCACGGAGCCGGGGCCGCTGGAGCGGTTCGTCGATGCGGCGGCGGAACGTTTCAGCGGTCTTGACGGCGTGGTGGCCTGCGCCGGTGGCGCCCGCGGCCGCGGCATCGAGGACGCCGGGCCCCAGGACTGGTCGCTGACCTGGGAGATGAACGTCGGTCATACGGCGCGGCTGGTGAAGGCCGCGGTGCCGCATCTGCGCCGGGCGGGCGGCGGCTCCGTGGTGGTGATCGCCTCCATCTCCGGCTGGAAGCCGGGTCCCCAGGCGCAGTACGGGGCGGCCAAGGCCGCCCAGATCCATCTGGCGGCCTCACTCGCCCGCGAACTGGGCCCGGACGGCATCCGGGTGAACGCCGTCTCCCCCGGGTCCATGCTGATCCCCGGAAAGCGGTGGGACCGGATGCGCACCGAGGAGCCCGAGGCGTACGCCCGGTTCACGGCCGAGCTGCCGAGCGGCGAACTGGTCACCCCGCGGGAAGTCGCCCAGGTCGTGGCGTTCCTGCTCTCGGACGCCTCGAGCGGGATCTCCGGTGCGCACCTGCCCGTGGACCGAGCCCAGAACGCCCCCACACCGGGAGGCTATTGACCCCCGGCGCTCCCCCGAGCGGAGGCGCTCCGGACACGCCACCGGCCGCTCACGCGGAGCGGCCGGAGACTTCGCCGAGGCACCGGCGGGGCGACGCCCCGGGGCCGGATGCCTCAGGCGGCCGCGCCGAGCACGGTCCGGGAGCGCTGCTCGAACTCCCTGACCATGGGCTCCCCGCGGTGCGGCCGCAGCCGGGTGCGGAAGTCGCGCAGCGCCTGGATCGAGCGCTCGCTGTGCACCCCGCTGAGCGTGTCGAGTGCCTCGCCCGCGGTGCCGATGGCCTCGTCCAGCCGGTTCTGCTGGAGATAGGCCGTGGCCAGCACGGATCTGCTGATGGCCTGGCGCCGTCGCCGCTCGGCGTTGGCGCGCACGGATTCGGCGGCGGCGTGCTCGGCGTCGCTGGCGTTCCCCAGGTCACGGAAGCACAGCGCCGCCTCGGCGGCCAGATAGTGGTGGTCGAGGAAGCGCACCCAGGGCGACTCCTGCTCGGAGCCCTGGCTGGCCTCCAGCTGGGCGTCGGCCGCGCGCAGCGACTTGGACGCCTCCCGGGGCTGGTCCAGTGCGGCGTAACCACGGGCGGCCATGGCGTGCAACCGCATCAGCCCGAGCGGGCTTCCGGCGTGCTTGGCGGTGGCGACACCGACCCGGGCCAACTCGACCCCCGCCTCGGGCTGGCCCAGGTTGGTCGCCAGATGGGACAGGCCGGCCAGGATCTGACCGCCCAGGACCCGGTCGCCGCCCTCGGCGCACAGCCGCAGCGCCTGGGTCATATAGCGCTGGGCCAAGCCGTATTCGGCGTTGTCATAGCTGCTCCAGCCGGCCATCGCGGCCAGCTTGGCGGCGGCGGTGAACAGCTGGCGCCGCTCCTGCGGGGGCGCGCCGCGCTGCTGGAGCATCGGGACGACCTCGGTCGAGAGATAGAGCACGATGCTGGCGCGGACCTGGCCGCCGCCGAAGCGATTGTCCATCTCGTCGAACATGGTGATCGCCGCGTGGACCTGTTCGACGCGGCCGCCTTCGGCCGCGGGTGCGAGCCGGGCGGTGTCCTGGTTCTCGACCAGCCACAGCAGCCATTCGCGCTGCGGGGTCACCAGCGCGCCGGCGACGAAGGGCACCGCACCCAGCAGGCTGCGGCGGGATATGTCGGTGGAGCCGAGTTCGGCGAGCGTGTGCAAGGTTTCGCTTACGTCCTCCCGGTAGGCCAGCGCCCGGGCCACGACCGGGCGCTGTCGGTCGGAGATGAACCCCAGCTCGGCGGGGCCCACGGGCCTGCCGAGCCGGTGGGAGAGCACGGCGGCGATCAACTCCGGCGTGGTGCCGCGCGGCTGTCCGCCTTGCAGCCAGCGGGTGACGGACGCCTTGTCGTAGTTCGACTCGCGCCCCTGCCTACGGCCCAGTTCATTGACCCGCAGGGCCAATGAGGCGTAGGAGCACCCGGATTCCTTCAAAGCGGCGGCCAACGCGACGTTGGCCACGGCGCCTTGGCGCCCGCTTACCGGCTGTGCGTGATGCGTCACCGTGACCGTCCCCGTTTCGAGCCACGGCGGTCTGCGGGATCCCTGTCGCTCGCCGCCCACCGGTCAGCCGGGGGCCTCAACGACGGTGTGGACATGGGTGGTCGGGAGCCCTCGCCATAGAGGGTGAGATGGGTCACGTGCTCACTATGCGTGGTGAAGCCGTCACCCCGCAACCTTCGTTCTGATAATTTCAAAGCGTTCCGCTCGCTCTGTCTGTGTCATCCATCGCGTGGCACACTGTGCAGGCATATGACAGCCATTCCTACGGGAGGCGGGACGTGAGCGAGGCACGGCCGGCCGGCGCCGCCCCCACCGTCTTGCGGAGAGTCCTGGGCAAGCGTCTGCGGCATCTGCGCGAGCGGGCGAAGGTGTCGTTCGAGGAAGCCGCGAAGGCCATCGAGGTCACCCCGTTGACCGTGCGCAGGATGGAAAAGGCGGAAGTCGGCCTCAAGATTCCGTACTTGAAGGAGCTGCTGCGGAACTACGGCGTCCGCGGACCGGAGATGGAGGACTTCCTCGCTCTGGCGCGCGAGGCCAACCAGCCGGGCTGGTGGCACCAGTTCCGCGATGTGCTTCCGGACTGGTTCAGTGTTTACGTCAGCCTGGAGAGTGAGGCCACCGTCATTCGCGCGTACGAGCCCCACTACGTCCCCGGGCTGCTCCAGACAGAGGACTACGCCAGAGCGGTGCTCCGCATGGGCTTCCCGCGTGACACCGAGGAGGAGCTGGAGCGCCGGATCGCCCTGCGGGTCAAGCGCCAGGGCCTGCTCACCAAGCCGGACGCGCCGACCATCTGGGCCATCCTCGACGAGACCGTGCTGCACCGCCCGGTCGGCGGCTCACGGGTGATGCGCGACCAGATCGACCACCTCATCGACACCTTGGACATCCCCAAGGTCAGGCTGCAGATCATGCGGTTCGCGGCGGGGCCGCACCCCGGGGCCTTCGGCCCCTTCCACTACTTCCGCTTCGGATTCTCCGAACTGCCGGACGTCGTCTACACCGAGAGCCTCACCGGGGCGGTCTATGTGGACAAGCCGGCCGAAGTCGTCGCCTATCTCGAGGTCCTGGACCGGATGGCGGTCCAGGCCGAGCCGATCGGCGACAGCAGCACCATCCTGGCCGAACTGCGTAAGGAGCACTGAGATGCATGACCCCGTCTACAGCGGAATGCCGGCCACGGACCTGGGCACGGAGGGCTGGGAGAAGCCCTGGAGCGGGTCCAACGGCGGCACCTGCATCGAGGCCAAGCGACTGCCGGACGGGCGGATCGCCCTGCGCCAGTCCACCGACCCGGCCGGGCCCGCGCTGATCTACACCCGCTCGGAGGTGGCGTCCTTCCTGGAGGCGGCGAAGGCCGGCGAAGCGGACTTCCTCATAGCCTAGGGCGGGCCGTCCACGGCCGGCTCCCCGAAACTCCCCGAAAACCACTACGCCCGCACAACCGCACAACCCCGCACCGCACTCCCGTCCCCGCCGTCCCGCCACGCACACTGAAGACGCCGTGGCGGGCGGCGGTGTCGTCCCCCTTGCAGATGTGCAGAGCCCATGGGACGACAGGATGCCGGAATGAACCTCGACCACGCGGTGACACAGCACCGCACCCTGATCGTCGAGGGCTGCGACGGAGTCGGCAGGGAGGCGCTGCTGACCGGTCTCGCCCGCCGGCACGGCTACACCGTCACCCGTGCCTCCCGCGACCTCCCCCATGTCGACCCGGTCCGGCCGTACCGCGAACTCCTCCAGCACGACGGCGCGCTCGCGGTCGACGCCGGTCTGGTCGGCGAGCTCGTCTACGGGCCGCTGCGCCGGGGCCACTCCCGGGTGACGTGGATTCAGGCGTTCGACTTCGCCGAGGCGGTGGCCGAGCGCCACGGCGCCTTCGTCCATGTGACGGCCCCGGTGCGCGTACTGGAGGACCGGCTGGCCGCGCGCGGCGCCTCGGCGGCGGCCCTCGCGGAGATCGACACCGCGGTCACCGGCTATGACCGCGCCTTTTCCACCCTCGCCGAGCACGCCCCGGTCCTCACCGTCGGGGAGGAGCCGGTGTCGGGCGGCGGTCCGGACCCGGCCGCGGACCACGGCGAGGCGGCGCCCGAGCCCCCGGTGACCTCGTTCGCCCGGCCCTTCCCGCGCATCCGCTCCCCCGCGCCGTTCGCCGAGCACAGCTGAACTCCCCGGCACCGCCCCTAAGTTGGTGCCCCGCGAACCCGCATCCGCACGGCAGGAGACTGGCGCTATGACAGACGGCTCGTCCACCCCCGACCAGCAGGCCCTGACCAAGATCGACACCACGGTGCCGCATTCGGCCCGGATCTGGAACTACTGGATGGGCGGCAAGGACAACTACGAGGTTGACCGGATCGCCGGTGACGAGTACCGGGAGGTCGCCCCGAACATCGAGACCATGGCCCGCGCCTCGCGCGCGTACCTCATCCGCGCCGTCACCCATGTGGCGGGCGAGTGCGGGATCCGGCAGTTCCTGGACATCGGCACCGGGCTGCCCACCTACGACAACACCCACCAGGTCGCCCAGCGGGTGGCCCCCGAGGCCCGCATCGTCTACGTGGACAACGACCCCCTGGTGCTCCGGCACGCCCAGGCGCTGCTCACCAGCACCCGGGAAGGGGTGACCGACTACATCGACGCCGATCTGCACGAGCCCGAGCGGATCCTGGAGGCCGCGGCGAAGACGCTCGACTTCGACCGGCCCATCGCCCTGATGCTGATGGGCATCCTCGGGCACATCCAGAACTACGAGGAGGCGGTGTCGATCGTGCGGCGGCTGCAGGCCGCCTTACCGTCCGGCAGCTACTTCGTGCACTACGACTCCACCGACACCGACCAGGCGCTCAAGCAGGCGCAGCAGGGCTACGACGACACCGGCGCCGTGCCGTACGTGCTGCGCAGCGTGGCGCAGATCAGCCGCTTCTACGAGGGTCTGGAGCTGATCGAGCCCGGTATCGTGTCGTGTCCGCTGTGGCGCCCGGCCCCCTCCGAGACGGATATCGAGACCACCGATGTCCACGGGGGCGTGGCGCGCAAGCCGTGACGGCGGTGACGACCAAACGAATGGTTCGGCCACCGGGGAGGTAACCCCCGCCCCCGTCGCGTCGTCAGACACGGCGCCGGGAAACGAGGCGGAGGGACGCGCGGGTGTTCGAGGTCGGGGCCTGGAGAGTGCCCTCCGTCAAGCGGCTGCTGCGGGCGTCGGTCGCCGGTGCCCCCGCCGTCGTACGGCAGCGCCGCGGCCCCCGGGACGAGGCGCCGGGGCAGCCGCGGCACCTGGCCATCATCATGGACGGCAACGGCCGCTGGGCCGCCCTGCGCGGCCTCTCCCGCACCCGCGGCCACCAGGCGGGGGTGCTGGCGCTGCCGCGGGTGGTGGACACGGCCCTGGAGGAGGGCATCGAACACCTGTCGCTGTTCTTCTTCTCCACCGAGAACTGGAACCGGCCGCGCGGTGAGGTGGCCGCCCTGATGCGGCTCACCGCCCAGCTGGCGGACGTCTTCCGGGGCTACGGCGAGCGGGGGGTGCGGCTGCGCTGGCTGGGCTCGGAGGCCCGGCTCCCCCGGGCCACGCTGGCCGCACTGCGCCGCGCGGAGGCCGACACCCGCGACAACCGCGCCATGACGCTGGCCTTCTGCTTCAACCACGGCGGCCGGGAGGAGATCGCCCGCGCCGCCACCTCGCTGGCCCGCGCCTCGGCGGACGGCGCGCTGGACCCCGGGCTCATCGACGAGGCGCTGTTCACCCGCCATCTGCCGCACGCCGATCTGCCGGACATCGACATGCTGGTGCGCACCTCCGGGGAGCAGCGCATCTCCAACTTCATGCTCTGGCGGGCGGCCTACGCGGAGCTCTTCTTCGTGGACACCCTGTGGCCCGACTTCACCGGTGAGGAGCTCCGCGCGCTGCTGGCTGCATTTGCTTCCCGGAAGCGGCGCTTTGGCGCGGGGGTCTGACCTGTTGTCGATCGTCTGCGGCGCCGTCGTGGCCGGTCGCGCCCACGCGGCGGAGCCGCACATCGACACAGCCCCGCGCCCCTTCAGGGCGCTGTCCGCACCGCAGCCAACTTCCGCCGATCTGCTCAGCGGATCTGGACGCCGGAGAGGGTGCGGGCGATGACCAGGCGCTGGATCTCGCTGGTGCCCTCGAAGATGGTGTAGATCGCGGCGTCGCGGTGCATCCGCTCGACCGGGTACTCGCGGGTGAAGCCGTTGCCGCCGAGGATCTGCACCGCCTGGGCGGTGACCTGCTTGGCGGTCTCACTGGCGAACAGCTTGGACATGGAGCCCTCCGCCGACTCGAAGGGCCGGCCGCTGACGGCCATCCACGACGCGCGCCATACCATCAGCCGCGCGGCGTCGATCCGGGTGCGCATGTCGGCGAGCTGGAAGGCGACGCCCTGGTTGTCGATGATGGGGCGGCCGAACTGCTGCCGGGTCCTGGCGTAGTCGAGCGCGACCTCGTACGCGGCGCGGGCGGTGCCGACCGCCATGGCGCCGACGGCCGGGCGGGACGCCTCGAAGGTGGCCATGGCGGCGTTCTTCAGCCGCTCCCCGCCCCCCTTGGCCTTCTCCCGGGCGCGCGCGAGGCGTTCGTCCAGCTTCTCCTTCCCCCCGAGCAGGCAGCTGCCGGGCACCCGCACCTGGTCGAGGACCACCTCGGCGGTGTGCGAGGCGCGGATGCCGTGCTTCTTGAACTTCTGTCCCTGGGACAGACCGGGGGTGCCGGGCGGGATGATGAACGAGGCGTGGCCCTTGGAGCCGAGGTCGGGGTCGACGACCGCGACCACCACGTGGACATTGGCGATACCGCCGTTGGTGGCCCAGGTCTTGGTGCCATTGAGCACCCATTCGTCCTTGGCCTCGTCGTAGACGGCGCGGGTGCGCATCGAGCCGACGTCGGAGCCCGCGTCGGGCTCGGAGGAGCAGAAGGCGGCGACCTTCACGTCGGCGGCGTCGCCGTACATCTGCGGGATCCAGGTGCCGATCTGCTCCTCGGTGCCGTTGGCGAGGACGCCGACGGCGGCGAGGCCGGTGCCGACGATGGACAGGGCGATGCCCGCATCGCCCCAGAAGAGCTCCTCCATGGTCATGGGGATGCCGAGGCCGGTGGGGTCGAAGTACTGCTGGGCGTAGAAGTCCAGGGAGTACAGGCCGATCTTGGCGGCCTCCTGGATAATCGGCCAGGGGGTCTCCTCGCGCTCGTCCCATTCTGCGGCGGCCGGGCGCATGACGTCCGCGGCGAAGCCGTGGATCCAGTCGCGCACCGCCTTCTGATCGTCGTCGAGCTCGAACGAGAACTCCGCCATGACCCCTCCACGTGCTTGTTACCTGCGGTAACAGCAGTCTGTTACCGCCCAGTAGGCGATGTCAACTCCCCCGGCCCCGCGGGCCCCGCGGGCCCCGCGGGTGTTACGTTGCGCTTCAGCGCGGAGCGCGATCGCGCCGGGAAGCGCGAGGTGCGTAGGGCGCGAGTACGACATCGGGGGCGGGGAGGCAACGCATGCGGACCGGGACCAGCCAGCGGGACGACCAGCGGCAGACGGCCCAGCAGAGGCGCAAGGAGCTGCTGGAGGCCGCCGACCGGGTGGTGCTGCGCGACGGACCAGAAGCCTCGATGAACGCCATCGCCGCCGAAGCGGGCATCACCAAACCCATTCTCTACCGCCACTTCGGCGACAAGGGCGGACTGTACCGCGCGCTCGCCAAGCGCCACACCGACGCCCTGCTCGCCTCGCTGCGCGCGGCCCTGGACGCGCCCGCCGCCGACCGCAGGCAGCGCGTGGAGGCCACGCTGGACACCTATCTGGCGGCCATCGAGGCCCGGCCCCAGGTGTACCGCTTCCTGATGCACCCGGCCGACAACGGCCAGCAGGAGCAGGAGCAGAACTTCGACGTCGGCCACCACTCCGCCCCGCTGCTGCGCCGGCTCGGCGAGGAGCTGGCCACGGTGATCGCCGAGCGGGTGGAGCTGGGCCCCGGGGGCGACGAGGTGGCCCGGGTCTGGGGCCACGGGATCGTCGGCATGATGCACGCCGCCGGTGACTGGTGGCTGCGCGACCGCCCCTGCGCGCGCGCCCAGTTGGTGCACCACCTCACCGACCTGCTGTGGGGACGGCTGTCGCTGGCGGAGGACCGGGTCGGCGCACCGGGCTTCTGATCCCCCGGCAGCTCCCCCGCGGCGGTACGCGGCCCGCCCGTAGCCCGCTGGTGCCCCGGCTCGAACGGGCCGTGCGCCCACGGTGTGCGCGGCGGTACGCGTACGCCTGCGGCGGGCTGTTCCCCGCCCCTTCCCGCAACCGGGGGTGCCCCTTGACCCCGGGTCCAGCGGCGGAGCCCCCGCCACGCGGCGGAGCCGCATATCGACGCCGCGGGAAGGCGCGGGGAGACCGCGTTCCGCCGGACACCCCGCAGGCCCCTACGCCTCCACAGCCCCTACGCCTCCACAGCCCCGGCGCCGCCGGTCGGCGCCCAGGGGGCGCGCCGGATCGCGCGCAGCGCCCTGCGCCGCCGCAGCCCGGTGAGCCGGTCGATGAACAGCCCGCCGTCCAGATGGTCGCACTCGTGCTGCAGACAGCGCGCGAAGAAGCCGGTGCCCTCGATCCGCACCGGCTCCCCGGTCATCGTCACGCCCTCGATCACCGCGTGGTCGTGGCGCGGGGTGCCCGCCTCCAGGCCCGGCAGCGACAGACAGCCCTCCGGCCCGCGCACCGTCACCCCGCCGGCCGCGGCCAGCCGGGGGTTGACGACATGCCCCAGATGGCGGTGGTCCTCGTCGTCCGGGCAGTCGAAGACGAAGACCCGCAGCCCCACGCCGATCTGATTGGCCGCGAGCCCCACCCCGTGCGCCGCGTACATCGTGGCGTACATGTCCTCGATCAGCAGGGCCAGCTCGGCGTCGAACGCGGTGACCTCCTCGCACGGCGCGCGCAGCGCCGGATCGCCGAGGAGCCGCAGGGGCCGAACCGCTCCGCGGCTGCCCGGGATCACGCCATGTCGCATGGCAGCCAAGCCTACGGCGCCGCCGGGGGTGTGCCGGTGCGGGTGACGGGATTCGGGACAGCCGCCGGATCTCGATAGGCTGATCCCCGACCGTGGCCTCCCGGCTGGCGATGCGGCGCGGAGGGGGCATACCACCGGCGCCTCGGGGGGCAGGAGCGGCGCCGGTATGCGAGGAGGATCGAGAAGACGATGGCAGGCAACTCGGAGCCGCTGTCACCGCGGGCCAAGCTGGCCGTGACGGCGGGCAAGGCCGCGGCGGCGGTGTCGCGGGCCGCGGGCCGCGGCAGTGGATCGGTGATCGGCGGCAAGGTGGCCCTGCGGCTCGACCCCGATCTGCTGGGCAGGCTGGCGCAGCACCTGGACGTCATCCTGGTGTCGGCGACCAACGGCAAGACCACGACCACCCGGCTCATCGCCGAGGCGCTGCGGGCGGCCGGCCCGGTCGTCTCCAACGCGCTGGGCGCCAATATGCCGGCCGGTATCACCTCGGCCCTGGCGGGCGGCTCCGATGCCCGCTACGGCGTCATCGAGGTCGACGAGAAGTACCTCGCCGGTGTGGCACGCGACACCGAGCCCAAGGCCATCGCGCTCCTCAACCTCTCCCGTGACCAGCTCGACCGCGCCGCCGAGACCCGGATGCTCGCCGAGAAGTGGCGCGAGGGCCTGACCGGCAGCAAGGCGGTCGTGATCGCGAACGCCGACGACCCGCTGATCGTCTGGGCCGCCTCCTCCAGCCCCAATGTGGTGTGGGTCGCGGCCGGGCAGGAGTGGAAGGACGACGCCTGGTCCTGCCCGTCCTGCGGCGGTGTGCTGCAGCGCCCGGGCGACGACTGGGTCTGCGGGGAGTGCGGCTTCCGCCGCCCGGTGCCCAGCTGGGCGCTGAACGGCGACTACGTCCTCGACCCGCACGGCGCCGCCTGGCCGATCCACCTCCAGCTGCCCGGCCGTGCCAACAAGGCCAACGCGGCCACCTCGGCCGCCGTCGCCGCCACCTTCGGGGTGCCCCCGCAGGTCGCCCTGGAGCGGATGTACCAGGTCCAGGCCGTCGCCGGCCGGTATGACGTGGTCACCTTCCAGGAGCGCCAGCTGCGGCTGCTCCTGGCGAAGAACCCGGCCGGCTGGCTGGAGACCTTCTCGCTGATCGACCCGCCGCCCACCCCGGTGATCCTCTCCGTGAACGCGCGCGGCGCCGACGGCACCGACACCTCCTGGCTGTGGGACGTGGACTACACCCGGCTCGCCGGGCACCCGATCTGCGTGATCGGCGACCGCAAGCTGGACCTCGCGGTGCGCCTGGAGGTCGCCGGGCTGGACTTCCGGGTCTGCGCGGACGTGGACGAGGCGGTGCGGATCTCCCCGCCCGGCCGCATCGAGGTGATCGCCAACTACACCGCGTTCCAGGACCTGCGCCGCCGGGTCGGCAACTGACCCCCGTACGAGAGGCACGAAGATGCGTAGCACGAGCCAGAACGGCCTGCGTCTGGTGTGGGTCTACCCCGACCTGCTGAGCACGTACGGCGACCAGGGCAACGTCCTGGTGGTGGAGCGCCGGGCGCGGCAGCGCGGGCTGGAGGTCTCCCGCCTGGACGTTCGCTCCGACCAGCAGATCCCCACCTCCGGGGACATCTACCTGATCGGCGGCGGTGAGGACCGCCCGCAGCGGCTGGCCGCCGAGCGGCTGATCCGGGACGGCGGGCTGAGCCGGGCGGTGGCCAACGGGGCGATCGTCTTCTCGGTGTGCGCCGGGTACCAGATCCTCGGCCACGAGTTCATCAACGACCTCGGCCAGCGCCAGCAGGGCCTGGGGCTGCTGGACGTGGTCAGCACCCGCGGCGAGGGCGCCCGGTGCGTCGGGGACGTGCTGGCCGACATCGACGAGCGGCTGGCACTGCCCCCGCTGACCGGCTTCGAGAACCACCAGGGCGTCACCCACCTGGGCCCCACCGCCCGCCCCTTCGCCCGGGTCCGGTTCGGCAACGGAAACGGCACCGGCGACGGCTTCGAGGGCGCCTACAGCGACACCGTCTTCGGGACGTACATGCACGGCCCGGTGATGGCCCGCAACCCGCACATCGCGGACCACCTGCTGAAGCTGGCCCTCGATGTGAACGCGCTGCCGCCGGTCAACGACCAGTGGTACGAGGCGCTGCGGAACGAGCGGATCGCGGCGGCGACCCAGCCCGCCTGAGCCGCGCCCCGCTCGCTCGAGCGCAGTTCGAGCCGAGGGTGCCCGCATGGCGGACACCAGGCCGCAGGCCGCGCCCCCGCCGCCCGCCCGCTTGTAGGGTGGCGGGGTCCCGCCGGACGACGCGGTCCGGCCGTCGGCCCCCATCCCAGACAGAGGTACGCGTGCCATGCGCATTGGTGTGCTCACGTCCGGCGGCGACTGCCCCGGCCTGAACGCGGTCATCAGGTCAGTCGTCCACCGCGCCACCGTCGACCACGGCGACGAGGTGATCGGCTTCCAGGACGGCTGGAAGGGCCTGCTGGAGTGCGACTACCGCAAGCTGGACCTGGACGCCGTGAGCGGCATCCTGCCCCTCGGCGGCACCATCCTCGGCTCCACCCGGGTGCGCCCGGAGCATCTGCGGGACGGCGTGGAGCGGGCCAGGGGGCATGTGGCGGAGCTCGGCCTGGACGCGGTCATCCCCATCGGCGGGGAGGGCACGCTGAAGGCCGCCCGGCTGCTCTCGGACGCCGGGCTGCCGATCGTCGGGGTGCCGAAGACCATCGACAACGACATCGCCTCCACCGATGTGACCTTCGGCTTCGACACCGCGGTCGGGGTCGCCACCGAGGCCCTGGACCGGCTCAAGACCACCGCGGAGTCCCATCAGCGGGTGCTGATCGTCGAGGTCATGGGGCGGCACACCGGCTGGATCGCGCTGCACTCGGGCATGGCCGCGGGGGCTCACGCCATCGTCGTCCCGGAGCGCCCGTTCGACATCGAGGAGCTGACCAGGGCCGTCGGGGCGCGGTTCGAGGCGGGCAAGAAGTTCGCGATCGTGGTGGTGGCCGAGGGCGCCAAGCCGCGCGAGGGCACGATGGACTACGAGGCCGGCGGCACGGACGTCTACGGCCACGAGCGCTTCGCGGGCATCGCCCGCCACCTCTCCGTGGAGCTGGAACGGCGGCTCGGCAAGGAGGCGCGGGCGGTCATCCTGGGCCATGTGCAGCGCGGCGGCACCCCCACGGCGTACGACAGGGTCCTGGCCACCCGCTTCGGCTGGCACGCGGTCGAGGCGGCCCACCGCGGCGCGTTCGGCACCATCACCGCGCTGCGCGGCACGGACATCACCCTGGTGCCGCTCGCGGCGGCCGTGGAGCGGCTGAAGACGGTCCCCGCCGAGCGGTACGCCGAGGCCGAGTGCGTACTGTAGGGACGACACAAACCGGTTCATGCCGACTCCCACCGCGGCCATCCATTGCGCACCCCTTACGGCGAGCAACCAGGCCCGCGAGAGCGGCGCCGGTTTAGGCGCGAAAAGGGGAGCACCGGATGGATCACGGCGGGCACGGCATGATGATGGATCTGCCGCCGTTCACCCTCGCTCGCGGCTTGGAGTTCGGCGGCGATCCGTTCTTCCTGGTCGGCTGTGTGCTGGCGCTCGGTCTTTACGGCTGGGGCGCCGCGCGGCTGTGGCGGCGCGGCGACGCCTGGCCGGTGGGGCGCGTGGTCTCCTTCGTGCTCGGGGTGCTGACCATCGCGGTCGCGATGTGCACCAAGCTGAACGACTACGGCATGGTCATGTTCAGCGTCCATATGGTGCAGCACATGATCGTCAGCATGGTCTCGCCGATCCTGCTGCTGCTGGGCGCGCCGGTCACGCTGACCCTGCGGGCCCTCCCGGCGGCCGGGCGCGGCCGCAAGGGGCCCCGGGAGCTGCTGGTCGCGCTGTTGCACAGCCGCTATATGCGGATCATCACCCACCCGGCGTTCACCATCCCGCTGTTCATCGCGAGCCTGTACGCGCTCTACTTCACCCCGCTCTTCGACTTCCTGATGGGGAGCAAGGCCGGGCACATCGCGATGATGGTCCACTTCCTCGCGGTGGGCCTGGTCTTCTTCTGGCCGATCATGGGCGTGGACCCGGGCCCGCACCGGCCCGGTTATGTGATGCGGATGCTGGAGCTGTTCGCGGGCATGCCGTTCCACGCGTTCTTCGGCATCGCGCTGATGATGGCGTCCGAGCCCATGGTCGGCGCGTACGAGCATCCGCCCGCCCGGCTCGGCATCGACGCGCTGTCGGACCAGACCTGGGCGGGCGGTATCGCGTGGGCCTTCAGCGAGATCCCGTCGGTGATCGTGCTGGTGGCGCTGGTCTACCAGTGGTACAAGTCCGAGCAGCGCCAGGCACGGCGCATCGACCGCACCGCGGACCGGGACGGCGACCAGGAGCTCGCGGCGTACAACGCCTATCTGGCCTCGCTCCAGTCCCGGAGCCAGTGAGGGTTCGCCGGGTCCTGCCGCCTGCGGCGGGCTGTTCCCCTCCCCGCCCCTT
>NZ_JAEEAP010000170.1 GCF_016103465.1 Streptomyces sabulosicollis | reverse complement strand
GCCCCGGCCGCCCCCCGCGAACGTGGCGTTCCCCACCCCGCTCCCGGGATCCGGAAACGGGGCGCGGGAGGCTCCAGTACCGTGTGGCGCGTGCCCCTGTCCGTCTTCTCCCACCGCGCCCGGCTGCTGCGGGCCGCGGTCGCCTGTGCCGTACTGCTGGGCCTGGCCGGATATCTGGCGGCGCAGCTGGTGACGGGCGGTGTCGGACCGCCGCGCTGTGTCGTACGGGCCAACGGCGTCCAGGTGCGGCTCTCGCCCGAACAGACCGTGAACGCCGCCACGATCGAGGCCGTGGCCGCCTCCCGCGGGCTGCCGGAGCGGGCCGTCACCATCGCGCTGGCGACCGCCCTCCAGGAGTCGGGGCTGCGCAACATCCGCCACGGCGACCGGGATTCGCAGGGGCTGTTCCAGCAACGCCCCTCCCAGGGCTGGGGAAGTGTGCGGCAGATCCGCGATCCGGTCTACGCCGCCGGGAAGTTCTACGACGACCTGGTGCGGATGCCCGGCTATTCGCGGCTGCCGCTGACGGTGGCGGCGCAGCGGGTGCAGCGCAGCGGTTTTCCGCAGGCGTACGCGAAGCACGAGACCGAAGCGGTGGTGCTGACCGGCGCCCTCACCGGGCGCTCCGGGGCGGCCCTCAGCTGCCCGGGGCCGCCGGACGACGGCAAGGCGGGCGATCCGCTGCGCGTGCGGACCGCGCTGAAGCGGGAGTTCGGCGCGGAGGCGGAGGCGCGGCCGGCCCTGGCCGGGCACGGCGGCGGCGAACAGGCCGCCCCCTCACCGCACACGGTGCTGGTTCCGGTGCCCAGGGCGGCGGCCCCGGGGCGCGCCAGGCAGCGCGGCTGGGAGATCGCGCACTGGGCGGTGGCCCACTCGGACGAGTTGCGCATCGAACGTGTCTCTTACGGCGAGCGGGAATGGAACGCACGGAATTCCGGGGCGGGTTGGCATCCGGCCAAGGGGATTTCCAGGGCGGAAGTACGGATCGACACCATGCGATAGCGCATGGAATCACCGCAGTTCAGGGTGTTGGCGGTGGATTGAGCGGCACCTGTGGCGGAATGGTCCGGGCGTATTACGTGCAGAGACGGATAATGCGACGCATTACCAACTATTTACTCTGGGGCACCGCAACCTTCACGCGGTTCACGCGGTATTCACAGCGTCCGAATCACCGGACAGACGCCAATTGTCCCTCCGCCAAAGGAGCACCATGTCCCTCCCTCTCACCCGTCGGATCGCCCGCGCCGCACTGCTGGTCGCGGCGAGCACGGCTCCCGTCGTCGGCGCCGCCGGCGCCGCGAGTGCGGCGGAGCCGGCCCAGCCGCAGACCTCCAACCTGGGGCTCTCCTCGCTGGACGCCGCCGCGGTCGGTGAGGTCGCCGACGCCGCCTCGCAGCAGGTCGGGGGCACGGCGGGTGACGTCAGCGGCAAGGCCGGCGGGACCGTCAAGGGGATCCTGCCGGGCAGGGCCGCCCCGGCGAACGTGGCCCCGGCCAAGCCCGCCAAGCCCGCTGCCAAGCCCGCGAAGGCCGCCAAGCCCGCGAAGGCCGCCAAGGACGTGAAGGCCGCCAAGTCCCACAAGGCCGCCAAGACCACCCCGGCCAGAGCCGCCCACGCCAAGGCCGCCGGTAAGGGCGAGAGCCGGGCCCTCGGCCATGGGAAGGGCAAGGGCGGCGCCCACGCCAAGGGCAAGGGCAAGGCGGTGCGGCCCGCCCCGGCCGCCGCGCAGGCCCCCGCGCCCAGCGGCCCGCAGGGCCCGGACCTCCCGGTCAAGGGGCTGCCGATCAAGGGTCTGCCGCTGCTCGGCTGATTCCCGGGCAAGCACAGGGGCCGGGGGGCGGAGCTCCCCGGCCCCCTTCGGGTCCATCAGCCCGCCAGCCGGCGGACCGCGGCCTCCACGCGCTCGTCGGTCGCCGTGAACGCGACCCGGACGTGCCGCTCCCCCGCCGCGCCGTAGAACTCGCCCGGGGCCACCAGGACGCCCAGCTCGGCCAGGGCGCCCACGGTGTCCCAGCACGGCTCGTCCCGCGTCGCCCACAGGTACAGCGACGCCTCGCTGTGCTCGATGCGGAAGCCGTGGCCCTCCAGCGCCGACCGCAGCGCGGCCCGGCGCCGCTCGTAGCGCTCGCGCTGCTCCGCCACGTGCTTGTCGTCGCCGAGCGCCGCCACCGTGGCCGCCTGCACCGGTGCGGGCACCATCATCCCGCCGTGCTTGCGGATCTTCAGCAGCTCGCCCAGCACCGCCTCGTCACCGGCGAGGAAGGCCGCCCGGTAGCCCGCCAGATTGGACCGCTTGGAGAGCGAGTGGACGGCAACCAGCCCCTCGAAGGAGCCGCCGGAGATCTCCGGGTGGAGCACGGAGACCGGGTCCGCCTCCCAGCCCAGCTCCAGGTAGCACTCGTCGCTGACCACCAGCACCCCGTGGGCACGGGCCCAGGCGACCGCGGTGCGCAGCTCGTCCTCGGACAGCACCCGGCCGGTGGGGTTGGACGGTGAGTTCAGCCACAGCAGCTTCAGCCCGGCCGGGTCGAGCTCCGTCGGCTCGTCGTACGGCACGGGCTCGGCGCCCGCCAGCCGCGCGCCCACCTCGTACGTCGGGTAGGCGAGCCGCGGGAAGGCGACGCGGTCGCCGGGGCCCAGGCCCAGCTGCGTCGGCAGCGAGGCCACCAGTTCCTTGGAGCCGACCACCGGCAGCACCTGGGTGTGGGTCACCCGGGCCGCGCCCAACCGCCGCTCCACCCATCCGGTGAGGGCGTCGCGCAGCGCGGCCGTGCCCCAGACGGTCGGATAGCCGGGGCTGTCCGAGGCGTCGGCGAGCGCCGCGCGGACCAGCTCGGGCACCGGATCGACGGGGGTGCCCACCGAGAGGTCGACGATGCCGTCGGGGTGGGCCGCGGCGGTCGCCTTGTACGGTTCGAGCCGGTCCCAGGGGAAGACCGGGAGGCGGGCGGAGACGGGTGGCACGGGGTGGCTCGCTTTCTTCGGAACTGCCCGGGCCGAGGGCCCGGGGAAACCGCGGGAGCGCCGGAGAGGCCCGGAAAACAGCCCGGTCCCGCAGGCCACAGGCCATACGGGACCGCCGACTGCTTCCGGGCGATGGCGCCGGGGCAGGGGTTTACTCGTCGTGCTCCTGCGGCGGAAGCGCGGCGATGAAGGGGTGGTCCCGCTCGATCAGGCCGAGCTTGCTCGCGCCACCGGGCGAACCGAGCTCGTCGAAGAACTCGACGTTCGCCTTGTAGTAGTCCTTCCACTCCTCGGGAGTGTCGTCCTCGTAGAAGATCGCCTCGACCGGGCAGACCGGCTCACAGGCCCCGCAGTCGACGCATTCGTCCGGGTGGATGTACAAGGACCGCTGGCCCTCGTAGATACAGTCGACGGGGCACTCCTCGATGCACGCCTTGTCCTTCAGGTCGACACAAGGCTGCGCGATGACGTAGGTCACGCTGTCGTTCCTCCTCGTTAGGGCTGCTATCGCGCGGGAGCGCGGCGTCGTCGATGCCCGCACCTAGTATCTCCGTTCTTGGGCACCGAGCGCACATGAGGGGCTGACTGAGCTGTGGATTTCACCACTGGCGGACGTCTCGAAGTCCGGATCACCCCGGATGACGTGGGGAAACGCGTCTCGGTCAGGCTTGTGACCGAAGACCGCGAGCCCGGCGCCACCTTCACCGACGTGGTCGGGGTTCTCACATCGTGGACCGAGGGAACCCTCTCGATCACCCGGCGCACCGGTGAGCCGGTGAAGATCGCCGAGTCGTCCCTGGTGGCGGGGAAGGTGGTGCCCGCCGCTCCGGCCCGCCGCCGCGGCCCCGCCGCGAGCGCGCCCGAGCTGGACCGGGTCGCCGCCCGGGCCTGGCCGCCGGTGACCAGCGAGCCGCTGGGCGCCTGGACGCTGCGCGCCTCGGGCGGATTCACCCGGCGCGCCAATTCGGTCCTGCCCCTCGGCGACCCCGGGGTGGGGCTCGACGAGGCGCTGCGCCGGGTGACGGAATGGTACGCGACGCGGGGGCTGCCCGCCTACATCCAGGTCAGCACGGGCGCCGAGGGCACCCAGGAGCTGCTCGCCGCGGAGCTGGAGAGCCGCGGCTGGATACGGGAGGTCTCCTCGCTGATGGAGATCGCGGCGCTCGCCCCCATCGGGGACCTGGACGCCGACACCTCGGCGGTCACGCTCTCCCGCCAACTCGACGACGCCTGGCTGGCCCGCTACCAGCGGTCGTCCGGGGAACCCTCGCCCGAGGCGCGCACGGTGCTGTCGGGCGGCCCTTCGGTGTGGTTCGCGACCATAGCGGCGGAGGGAGGCGGCGTCCCGGCCGCGATCGGACGCTGTGTGGTGGACGGCCGCTGGGCCGGGTTCACCGCCGTGGAGGTCGCCCCGGAGCGGCGGCGCCAGGGCCTGGCCAAGGCCGTGATGACGGCGCTGGCCCGCACGGCGCTCGACGAGGGCGCCTCGGCCGCGTATCTCCAGGTGGAGACGGACAATGACGGTGCGCACGCCCTCTACGAGGGCATGGGCTTCACCGTCCACCACAGCTATCATCACTGGCGCGCGTCCGGGCAGGATCCGCGCTGAGCAGGGTACGAGGCGGCTATGCCACGGATGAACGACGTCTCCCGCCGCCGGCGGTTCGCCGACGCGGCCCGCGAAGAGCGCCCCGATCTGGCGCTGCTGTGCCTGCTGATGGGCATGGAGGCCGACCCCGGCCTGGACGAGACCGGGGTCGACGAGGCGCAGATCGAGCTGGACCGGCTGGCCGGTCAGCTCCCCTTCTCCCCCGGCGGCCCCGAGGACTGGGCCGCCGCGCTGGCCCGCCTCCTCGGCGAGCGCCATGACTTCCGGGGCGGCCCGGCCGACTACCGGCGGCTGGAGTCCTCGCTCCTCCACCAGGTGCTGCGGCGCCGCCGCGGACTGCCGATCCTGCTGTCGGTGGTGTGGATGGAGGTGGCACGGCGGGCGGGCGCGCCGGTGTACGGGGTGGGGCTGCCGGGTCACTTCGTGGTCGGTTTCGGCGATCCTTACGGCGGCCATGTGCTGGCCGATCCGTTCGACGGCGGGCGGCCGCTGTCCGCCGAGGACGCGGCGACGCTGGTGTCGGGGGCCACGGGCGCCCCGCTCTCGCCGTCGATGCTGACCCCGGCCGGGCCGCTGGACATCGTGCTGCGGATCCTCAACAACATCCGCGCCTGGGCCTCCGCCCGCCCCGAGCGCACCGATGTCCGGCTCTGGGCGCTGGAGCTGTCCCTGCTGCTGCCCAGCCACCCGGCCGAACTGCGCTACGAGCGGGCACAACTCCTCGTGGAGCGGGGCGAGTTCCTGACCGGCGCCAAGGAGCTGGAGGACTACGCGGAGGTCGTGGCGGCGGTGGAGCCGGACGCCGCCGAGACCGTACGCCGCCAGGCCCGCGCCGCCCGCGCGATGCTGAACTGAGGCGCTCCGCCGGACCCGCCCCACCTGCCGTCGGTCGTCCGCGGCGCCGCCGTGGCCGGTCCCACGCGGCGGGGCCGCACATCGGCACAGCCGCCGCGGGGGCCGCACTTCGACACGGCCCCCGGCCCCGTCAGGGCGCGGCGCGGTCGCTACAGCCAGCCCTTGTCGCGGGCGATGCGGACGGCGTCGGCACGGTTGCGGGCGGCGGTCTTCTGGATGGCCGTGGAGAGGTAGTTGCGGACCGTGCCCGGCGACAGGTTCAGCGAGCGGGCCAGCTCGGCGTTGGTCGAGCCGTCCGCCGAGGCGCGCAGCACCTCGCGCTCCCGCGCGGTCAGCGGGCTGGCCCCGTCCACGAGCGCGGCGGCGGCCAGCGTGGGGTCGATCACCCGCTCCCCGCCCAGCACCCGCCGTATCGCGTCGGCGAGCCGCGCCGCCGGGGCGTCCTTGACCAGGAAGGCGTCGGCACCGGACTCCATGGCGCGGCGCAGATAGCCGGGGCGGCCGAACGTGGTCAGGATCACGATCCGGATCCCGGGCTCGGCCCGGTGCAGCGCGGCGGCGGCCTCGATCCCGCTCATACCGGGCATCTCGATGTCCAGCAGCGCCACATCGGGGCGATGGGTCCGGGCGGCGTCCACGACCTCGTCGCCGCGGGCCACCTGCGCGATGACCTCGATCTCGCCGTCGAGCCCGAGGAGCGCGGCCAGCGCCTCCCGCACCATGGACTGGTCCTCGGCCAGCAGTACCCGGATCACGCCCCGCAGCGTATCCGCTCCTCAACGGCCAGGACCCAGTGGACCGCCCCGCCTTCCCTACGGCGCCGCCCGCGAGGGCAGCTCCACGCGGGCGCCACGGGAGAGCGGCACCAGGGCGCGGAGGGTGAAGCCGCCGCGCTCGCCGGGACCGGTCTCCAGGCGGCCGTCCGCGAGCTGGAGCCGCTCGACCAGCCCGGTGAGCCCGTTGCCGTGCGGGGCGGTCGCGCCTCGGCCGTCGTCGGTGACGGTCAGGCACAGCTCGTCGCCCGTCTCCTCGAGCGTCACCGCACAGCGGCGCGCCCCGCTGTGCCGCACCACATTGGTGACCGCCTCGCGCAGCGCCCACGCCAGGGCGCCCTCCTGGTCGGGCGGAAGGTCGGGGTGGTGGACGTCGGCCCGGCTCAGATCGGCGGCGATCCCGGCGGCGGCGAGGGCGGTACGGGCCCCGGCGACCTCGGCCTCCAGAGTGGGGCGGCGAAAGCCGCTGACCGCCTCCCGGACGTCCACCAGCGCCTGACGGCTGACCCGCTCGATATCGGCCACCTGCCGCGCCGCCTGCTCGGGCTTGTCGGGCAGCATCCGCCCCGCCAGCTCGCTCTTGAGGGTGATCAGGGAGAGCGAGTGGCCGAGCAGATCGTGCAGATCTCGGGCGAGCCGCAGCCGCTCCTCGTTGGCGGCGAGCTGGGCCACGGTGGCGCGGGCGGCGCGCAGCGCCCGGGTGGTGCGGACCATCTGCCCCACCGCGCTCATCGCGAAGCCGCCGAGCAGCGAGGGGACGACCAGGGCGGACACCAGCCCGTGCGAACCGCGCACCAGCAGCCCGATGCCCACCATGAACGCGGTGTTCAGCGGGATCGCCCAGCTCGAGAGCCGCAGCGGCAGCACCGCGCCGAAGGCGACGGACACATAGACCGAGAGCACCAGCCAGTCGTCGCCCATGGTGAAGGTGAGCACGGCGGCGAGCGCGCAGATCGTGCCCAGCGCCCCGAGGACCGTGGCCCGGTCCAGGGCCCGCCCGGTGTGCCGGAAGACCAGCACCAGATAGACGGCCACGAAGACCAGCAGGCCGAGCCCGCCGCACACGGTGGCGGGGACGGTGTGGTTGCCGTCGGCCAGATCGCTCACCGGCGCGCCCATATAGGCCATCCAGATCCCGATCCACATCAGCTTGACCAGGGCCTGCCGGCGGTTCTCGGGGGGCTGCCCGATGGAGACCGCCCGGTCGTTCTCCTCGTCGTACGCCGTCGCGTCGGCCCACCAGGTCAGCCGTTGGCGCCCGCCGGGGCGGCGCTCCGGATCGCCGTCGGTGCACTCGGCCCGGTCAGCCATGGTTCTTCTCTCCTCGGATCACGCCTCGGATCACGCCTCGGGCCACTCCCTCGGTCATGCCGTAAGGGTGCGCCTCACGCCTTACGGCGTCCCTCACGCCTGCCTTACGGCGTCCCTCAGTCCCTCATGCCTTACGGGTGTCCTTCATGCCTTACGGGTGTCCTTGCGGTACAGCCACGCCGCGCCGCCCGCGAAGAGCGCGAGGTAGCCGATGAGCAGCGCCACGTCCTTGGCGTGCGGGGCGCCGCCCAGCTCGATCGCCTGGCCGAGGGCGGTGTAGGCGTGGGTGGGCAGATAGTCGCCGATGTTCCGCAGCCACTCCGGATACGACGTGGTGGGCATCCACAGCCCGCCGAGGATCGACAGCCCGAAGTAGATGATCATCGTCAGCGGGCGTACCGCGTCCCCGCTCGCCAGATATCCGATGGCGACTCCCAGCGCCGCGAAGACCAGGGAGCCCGCCCAGATCGCGGCGGTCAGCGCGGGCCACTCCCAGACGGCGTCCAGCCGTACGCCCTTGCCGACGGCGGCCACCACGAACACGATCACGATCGACGGCAGGGTGGCCACCGCCCCGGTGGCGATCTTGGCCGCCACATAGCCGCGGCCGGGCAGCTGGGTGAGCCGCAGCTGGCGGGTCCAGCCGCCCTCGCGCTCCTTGGCGATCCGCTCGCCGTTGCCCATCAACCCGGCGGTCAGCGCCCCGAACGAGGCCATCGCGACCATGTAGTAGAGCGGCATCGACAGCCGGGTGCCGGGCACGCGGTCGTCGGCGTCGGTGCTGCCCGCGATCAGCAGGAAGAGCACGGACGGGTAGATGATCGTGAAGAACATGAACTTGCGATTGCGCAGGGTCCGCACGATCTCCAGCTTGACCAGCGGCCTCATCGTGTGGCCTCCTCATCTGCCGCCGCGGCGTCGGTGATGGCGAGGAACGCCTGCTCCAGGCCGAGACCGGTGACCTCGAGCCCGCGCGGAGAGAGCCCGAGCCCGTAGACCGCGTACACGGTCGCGTCCGCGTCGGTGGACCGTATGCGTACGGTACGCCCCGAAATATCGATGCCGGTCAGCGCGGGCAGGGCGCGCAGCGCCGGTTCGTCGATCGGCCCGTCAAGCTCGAAGGAGATCCGCCGGGCCCCGGCCATCGCTTTGATCTCGGCCGACGAGCCGTCGGCCAGCACCCGGCCGCGGTGCAGCACGATCACGCGGTCGGCGATGGCGTCGGCCTCTTCGAGGTAGTGGGTCGCGAACAGAATGGTGCGGCCCTGCTTCGCCTGGTCCCGCATCGCGCCCCAGAAGGTCTGCCGGGACGAGACGTCCATCCCGGTCGTGGGCTCGTCCAGCACGATCAGATCGGAGGCCCCGGCGGTGGCGAACGCGAAGCGCACCCGCTGCTCCTGGCCGCCGGAGAGTTTGTTCACCTTGCGGGAGGCGATCTTGGCGATCCCCGCGCGCTCCAGCACCTCGTCCACCGGATGGCCCTTGGGGTGCAGGTCGCACGCCAGCCCCACCAGCTCGCGGACCGTCACCTCCTCCATCAGACAGCCGCTCTGCAGCATCGCGCCGACCAGGCCCCGGACGATGGCCTGGCGCGGGGTGGTGCCGAAGACCTCCACCCGGCCGGAGTCGGGGTGGCGCAGGCCGAGCAGCAGATCGAGGCTGGAGGACTTGCCGGCGCCGTTGGGGCCCAGCAGCGCGACGGTCTCCCCCGGGTACAGGGTGAGATCGAGATCGGTCACGGCGCGCACATCGCCGTACGCCTTGTTCACCTTCTCGAAGCGGACCACGGGCGGGGCGCCCGTGGTGGCGGCCCCGGTGCCCGGGGCGGAAACAGCGGTCGTTGCGGTCATGGCCATAAGACTGGCCGAGGGCGGGGGGTGCCCGGCAGTGTCAGCGGTCGTGAGCTGGAGATGACAGATGTCATGGGTCGGAACGTGACGCGGCCCGGCGGTTCGGCGGTCCGGGGCGAGAGGCGACCCGGGAGACCAGGCCGAGGCGCGGCCGCGGCCCGGCGCCGACGGACACGCGGCCCCCGCCCGGTGCCGGGCGGGGGCCGCGTCGTTCGACCGTGCTGGACGGGACGGTCAGTTGTCCTGGCCGATGACGCCGATGCGCTCGCTGGGCGTCTTGCCGCGCAGCGCCTGGCGCAGCGCCGACTCCACGTCCTCCGGGGTGACGGGCTTCTTGGAGCCGTCGCCCCGCTCGAGCAGAACGCCGTCGAAGGTGCTGCCGTAGAGCTGCTTGAGGACGGCCAGGTCGTAGTGCTCCACCAGCTGGCCGTTGACCACCCGCATGGAGAGGATCTTCGGCAGCGACTTGTCCGGGCCGAACGGAATCGAGTGCTGGGGATCCGTCCGGACCGTGACCAGCCCCGACATCGCGGGCTCGGCGAAGCTCTTCATCTTCCGGTCGACCTCGGCCTTGCTGACCGTGGGGCGGCGGATGGTGACCGGCAGGGTGATGGCCTTGTTCTGCCCGGTCTCGGCGCGCAGCCGGAACCCGTCCGAGACGGCCTTGACCGCCTTGTCCACGTCCAGCCCCTTGCCCTCCTTGCCGTACACCGGGACGGCCTTGCCGGAGGTGAAGCTGATGCCGCCCTCGCGGGCCGTGCCGGAGTCGCCCGCGAGCCGCTCCAGGGCGTCCCGCAGCTTCTCCTCGTCGACGGTGACCGCCGGGTCGGCCTCATGGGTGCCGCCGAAGAGCGAGCCGATCACGGTGACCGGGTTGTAGTCCCGGCCCGCGACGTCCCGGACCGTGGCCTCGGTGTCGAGCGCCAGGCCCGCGACGGAGGGCTTGATCTCCTTCTCCTGGCCGTCGACCGACACCTTCAGCGGGGCGGTGGTGCGCTTGCCCAGCGCGGAGTCCAGCTTGTCGACGGCGACCTCCTTGGAGGTGCCGCCGATGTCGACGCCGAGGACGGTGGTGCCGTTCGGCACATCGGCGTGGTTCATCACCAGACCGGCGGCGTAGGCGCCGCCCGCGATCACGAACAGCAGGCCCCCGGCCATGACGACCTTGGACCGGCCCTTCTTCCTGGGCTTCCCGGCCTTCGGGGCGGACGGCGCCGGGGCGCTGTCGCCGCCGGGCGCCGGGGCCCCCGGGCCGCCGGGGACGGGCGGGGACGGCGGCTTGGCCCGGCCCTCGCCCGACGGCACCACGGGCACCCCGCTGACCAGCGTGTCGCTGGAGATCTGCTCCGGCGGCACGCCACCGGTCGGCGTGGGCTCGGGGTCGCGGAACAGCGACGTGGAGGGATCAACTCCGCGGTTGTCCGCGGGCCTCGCCCCGGGGTCGGTCAGCGGACCCACGCCGGTGGTGGCGCCGAGGCTGCCGGACAGCGGCGAACCGCCCGGCGGGGTCGGCGGCTGGGCGGCCGGGCCTCCCCCGGCCAGCGGGCCCACACCACCCGGAGGGGTCTGCTGGTCACCGCCGTACGGGCCGCCCGCGGGGCCCGGTCCGGGCGGGGACAGCAGCTCGCTGTCGCGCGGGCCCGCACCGGGTCCGGACGGCGGCATGAACATATCGCCGGTGACCGGTCCGGTGGTGGGCCCGGTCGGCTCGGGGTGGCCGGAGGGGGCCTGGGCGTCGGTGAAGTACGGCAGGTCGGCGACGGGGCCGCCGCCCTGCTGGGGTGCCGGGAACCCCTGGGTGGTGTCGGGCGCCGGGAACCCCTGCGTGGTCTCCGGGGAAGGGAACCCCTGCGTGGTGTCGGGTGCGGGGAACCCCTGTGTGGTGTCGGCCGCCGGGAACCCCTGCGTGGTGTCAGGCGCGGGGAACCCCTGCGTGGTGTCCGGGGCCGGGGACACCGGCGGCTTCGGGGTGCTGCCGGTGGCCGACGAGCCGCTCCTGGGCTTACGGGGCGAGAACCAGTCACTGGTCCGCTCGCCGTCGCCCTTGCCGCTCTTCTTCTCCCGGCTCTCGGAGGGCTCGTTGGCCCCGCCGGGCTCGGCCGGCACACCGCGCTCCGGCGTCGGCGTGAAGTCGACCCGGGGCAGGGCGCTGGTGCGCTCGGGGGCGTCGTCGTCCCCGCCGGAGCGCGGCGCGGGCACGCCGTCCTCCGCGACGGGCGTGCGCATGACCACCGGCGGGATGGGCCGCGACCCCGGAATGTTGATCTTGATCCGGGTCGTCAGCGTGGTCTCGGTCTTCGGCTCCTCCGGCTTGGCCGCGGCACGCGCCCGCCCATCCTCGGCGGCACCCTGCGGGGCCTCCTGCGTGGGGCTCGGCGACGGGTACTGGCGGGATCCGTACGGCGGGGTGCCCGACGGGTAGGCGGCACCGCCGCTTCCCTCCCGGGGCCCGGAGGACGAACTGTCAGATTCACGGCTCAAAGCAGGTTCTCCCAGTTAGCTCCGCCGCCCGTCAGACCTCGCGCGGGCAGCTCGGCGGCGGCACCACCATACTGGGCGGTGCGGACGCGCACTTGACGGCCGCCGGATCACCGCATCCGGTACGCCCGAGGCGCACCCTTCGCCGTGCCTCCGAAGGGCCTCCGAGTGCCGGGGACGTCGCGCCGAAAACGTCACGTCACTTACCAAGTCGGACCGGCGGGCCAGGAGGTTGCGGCACCAAGGGCAGCGTGGCACACATCACACCGATGAACATCCCGCCGAGGAGGAAAGCGTACGACCCCAGCCCGGCACCGAAAAGGAAATCCCCTTCCGGGCGGGAGGAAGTGAGCAGCAACACGGCCACCGTCCACGCCCCCGCGGGCACTCCGCCGCCCATCCGGGCGCCCATGACCTTGACCCCGCCGTAGCACAGGCCCGCGACCGCGAGCAGCGCGAGCAGCAACCCGCCGGGGAACCACGCCGCTTGGACCAGCGCGCCCGCGGCGCCCACCAGCACCCCGGCCACGGCGAGCAGGGCGTATCCGCCCAGGCGCGGGGCGGTCATGCCGTCACCCCCGCGAACAGGTCGTCCTCGCGGTCCGCCCCGGGCTCGCCCCTGACGAGCCGGTAGTGCTCGTGGAGGAACATCGGCTGGCCCAGGTCGTTGGAGAGCGCGAAGAAGGGTCCGTCCACCGCGATCTGAGTGGCGTGGGCGCGCATCGCCGCCGCCTTCGCCTCGGCGTGGGGGGTGCCGTCGATGAACGCGGTGACGTCCGCGTCCTCCACCACCCCGGGGATGTCGTCCACCGTGGCGACGCCGGGGAAGAGGGAGTCACGGCCCGCGGCGCGCAGGCGGGCGAAGCCCTCCTCGACGGCCGAGCGCGGCACGCAGTTCCAGTAGACCTTCGCGATGTCGTGCGGCTCGCCGAGGCCGGGGCGGAAGTCCGGATCGGCGGCCAGCTCCACCGCGCGCATCGCCACGCGGTGCGCCTGGATGTGGTCGGGGTGGCCGTAGCCACCGTTGGTGTCGTACGCCACGAGGACCTGTGGCCGGATCTCGCGGACGACGGCCACCAGATGCCCGGCGGCCTCGTCCAGGTCGGCCTGCCAGAAGCAGTCAGGCCGGTCGTTCTGCGGGGCGCCCATCATCCCGGAGTCGCGATAGCGGCCGGGCCCGCCCAGGAAGCGGTGGTCCTCGACCCCCAAGGCGTCCATGGCCGCGGCGAGTTCGCCGATCCGGTGCGGGCCGAGCGCGTCGTCGCGGTCGGCGGCGAGATGCGCGAGGGCAGGCGGGATGACCTCGCCCTCCTCACCGAGGGTGCAGGTCACCAGGGTGACGTGTGCGCCCTCGGCGGCATACTTCGCCATGGTCGCGCCGTTATTGATCGACTCGTCGTCCGGATGTGCGTGCACCAGCAGCAGACGACGGGCGGGAAGAACGGTCATGGGCACAGCCTACGATTCGCACACACGTGCCCATGGATCGCACGCCCCGGCCCCGCTCGAGGTCAGATCTTCACGCCGCCGATCATGTCCGCCACATTGGTGGTGAGGTCGTCGATCGTCGGAGCGACCGAGGAACTGGCCAGGTAGAAGCCCAGGAGGACACAGACGATCGCATGAACCGCCTTCAGTCCTGCCTTGTTCACGAGCATGAAGACGATGATCAGCAGCAGCACTGACATCGAGATCGAGAGCGCCACAGCGGCTCACCTCCAGGTACACGCACTCGGACGGACAACATATTGATGCCACAGGGGGGCTACCCACTATGCGCAATCGATCATAACTATGGCGGTGTGCACACGACTCGGTGCACGGGAGCATGACAGGGGCGCATGCCTGATCGCACGAACTTCCCGGTCCCCGGGGCGACTTCTCGTTGGTTATGCGCCATCTCGCCATCCCCCTGGGCGGCTTGGCCCCGGCGCCGTCCCGGCCAAGACCGTGCCAGGGGCAACGCCCCGCCCGGCCTACCGAGCCGTACCCTCCCCCGCGATGATCCCGCGCCGTACGCTCCCCCTATGACCGGACAGCTCTCGTTCCCACGGCAGCACGCGCGCACCCAACGTTTCACCCTCGGGACGCCACGGGCCCTCGCGGTGGCCCCCGACGATTCACGCGTCGCCTTCCTGCGCTCCCGCTCGGGCACCGACCGGACCGGCCTGTTGTGGGTGTACGACCTCGCCGAGCGGCGCGAGTACCCCGCCGCCGACCCGGCCGAGCTGCTCGGCGGCGCCGACGAGGAGCTGTCCCCCGAGGAGCGGGCGCGCCGCGAGCGCAGCCGCGAGGGGTCGGCCGGGGTGGTCGGCTACGCGGTGGACACCGCGGTCGAGCGGGCCGCGTTCGCCCTGTCGGGGCGGCTGTTCACCACGGAGCTGCCCACGGGCACCACCCGTGAGCTGCGCGTCCCCGGTCCGGTCGTGGACCCGCGCCCCTCGCCCGACGGCCGTCACATCGCCTACGCGGCGGGCGGGGCGCTGCGGGTCACCGGCGCGGACGGCGAGGGGGACCGGGCGCTCGCCGAACCGGAGGGCGACTCCGTCACCTATGGCCTCGCGGAGTTCATCGCGGCCGAGGAGATGGACCGCTCACGCGGCTTCTGGTGGTCGCCGGGGAGCGACGCCCTGCTGGCCGCCCGGGTCGACGAGGCCCCCGTACGGCGCTGGTGGATCGCCGACCCCGCCCACCCCGGGCGGGAGCCCGCGGAGGTCGCCTATCCCGCCGCGGGCACCGCCAACGCCGAGGTGCGGCTGGTTCTGCTCGGTCTGGACGGCTCCCGTACGGAGATCGAGTGGGACCGGGAGCGCTATCCGTACCTCGCGCGGGTGCATTGGTCGGCCTACGGTCCGCCGCTGCTTCTGGTCCAGGCCCGGGACCAGCGCAGCCAGCTCTACCTGGCCGTGGACACCGACACCGGTCGGACCAGCACGGTCCATGTGGACGAGGACGCGGTTTGGCTGGATCTTTTCCCCGGGGTGCCGGCCTGGACCGAAGATGGACGACTCGTCCGCATCGCGGACGAAGGGGGCGCCCGGGTGCTGATGGTGGGCGACCGCAAACTGACCTCGAGCGCCCTCCAGGTGCGCGCGGTCCTCGACATCGGCACGGACGACGTGCTGTTCTCCGCCTCCCCGGGGTCCGGTGCACCGCTGCCCGAGCAGCCCGGCGAGATCGCCGTCCACCGCGCCTGGTTCCGGGGCAGCGGCGACCAGGGCGGCTGGGAGCCGGTCGGCAAGCGGCCCTTCCCGGCGGTCCACTCCGCCGTGCGCGGGGGTGAGGTGGTCGCACTGTCGTACACGGGCCTTGAGCGGCCCGGAGTGAGCGTGGAGATCCTCCGGCCCGCCGACCACGGCGCGGCCGAGCGCCTCGCCGAACTCGACGCGTACGCGGAGCGGCCCGTCATCACCGCCCGCCCCGAACTGGTCTTCGCGGGCAAGCGGGACATCCCCTGCGCCGTGCTGCTGCCCAGCGGCCACCGGGAGGGCGACGGACCGCTGCCGGTCCTGATGGACCCCTACGGCGGCCCGCACGGCCAGCGGGTGGTCGCCTCGCACAACGCCCATCTCACCTCGCAGTGGTTCGCCGACCAGGGCTTCGCGGTGGTCGTCGCCGACGGCCGCGGCACCCCCGGCCGCTCGCCCGCCTGGGAGAAGGCGGTGCGCGACGACCTGGCCGCGGTCACGCTGGAGGACCAGGTCGAGGCGGTGACGGCGCTCGCCGAGCGCTATCCACTGGACCTCGGCCGGGTGGCCATCCGCGGCTGGTCCTACGGCGGCTATCTGGCCGCGCTGGCGGTGCTGCGCCGCCCCGATGTCTTCCACGCGGGCGTGGTGGGCGCACCGGTGACGGACTGGCGGCTGTACGACACCCACTACACCGAGCGGTATCTGGGCCTGCCGGACGAACAGCCGGAGGTCTACGCCGCCAACGCGCTGATGACCGACGAGGGGCTGTCCGGCGCGGCCGACACCGTACGGCCGATGATGATCATCCACGGTCTGGCGGACGACAACGTGGTGGCCGCGCACACCCTGCGGCTCTCCTCGGCGCTGCTGGCCGCGGGCCGTCCGCATGAGGTGCTGCCGCTGTCCGGGGTGACCCATATGACCCCGCAGGAGCAGGTCGCGGAGAATCTGCTCCTGCTGCAGGTGGACTTCCTCAAGCGGTCCCTCGGGCTGGGCTAGCCGGTGCGGCCGCCGGGCCCCGCCGGGCCGCCGTCACCAGCCCGGCGGCGGCGCCGGGGGTGCGGGCGGCGGC
>NZ_JAEEAP010000016.1 GCF_016103465.1 Streptomyces sabulosicollis | reverse complement strand
CCCCCAGCCCGAAGCGATCCGCCCGTCCCGAGCGAAGAACCGGACATGCTGCCTGCAGAGCGTCGCCACCGCACCCCGGCCGACCCCGCGACCGGCCCGGTCCTCGCCATCGACCAAGGCACCTCGGGCACCAAGGCGTTGGTGCTCTGCCCCGAGCGCGGGGTGATCGGTTCCGCCGAGGTGCCCGTACGGCCGCGCTATCTGCCCGGCGGACTGGTGGAGGTCGATCCGGCCGCGCTGCTCACCTCGGTCCTCGAGGCCGGACGCCAGGCCCTCGCGGCCGCGGGGGAGCCGGTCGTGGCGGTCGGGCTGGCCAACCAGGGCGAGACGGTGCTGGCCTGGGACCCCGTCACGGGAGAACCGCTGACGGACGCGCTGGTCTGGCAGGACCGGCGGGCCCACACGGTGTGCGAGCGACTCGCGCCGCACGCCGAGACGCTGCGCGAACTCACCGGCTTGCCCCTCGACCCGTACTTCGCGGCGCCCAAGATGGCGTGGATCCGGCGCCATCTGACCGGCCAGGGCGTGGTCACCACCAGCGACGCCTGGCTGGTCCACCGGCTCACCGGGGCGTTCGTCACCGACGCCGCCACCGCCGGGCGCACCGGGCTGCTCGACCTCGACCGCGTCGCCTGGTCCCCGAAGGCGCTGGACCTCTACGGACTGACCGCCGAACGGCTGCCGCGCGTCGTCGACGCCGCCGGGCCGGTCGGCACCACCACGGCCTTCGGCGGCGAGGTCCCGCTCACCGGGCTCCTCGTCGACCAGCAGGCCGCCCTGCTGGCACAGCGGGTGATCGAGCCGTCCACCGCCAAGTGCACCTACGGCACCGGCGCCTTCCTCCTCGCCCAGACCGGGGACCGGCCCCGGCGCGGCCGCCACGGACTGGTCCCCTGCGTGGCCTGGCGGTTCCGCGGGCGCACCAGCTACTGCCTGGACGGGCAGGTGTACACCGCCGCCTCCGCGGTGCGCTGGCTCGGCGACCTGGGGGTGATCCAAGGGCCCCAGGACCTCGACCCGGTCGGGGGGACCGTGCCCGACTCCGGGGGAGTGACCTTCGTACCGGCGCTCGCCGGGCTCGCCGCGCCCTGGTGGCGCGGTGACCTCAAGGGCTCACTGACCGGGCTCGGCCTCGACACCACCGCCGGACACCTGGTCCGCGCGCTGTGCGAGGGCATCGCCGCCCAGGTCGTGGAGATCGCCGAGGCGGCCGCCTCCGACCTGGGCGCGCCGCTGACCGTCCTGCGCGTCGACGGGGGACTGACCCGCTCGGCGCTGCTGATGCAGACCCAGGCCGATCTGCTCCAGCGGCCCGTGGAGGTCTCGGCGCTGCCCGACGCCACGGCGCTGGGCGTGGGCGCCGCCGCGCGGATGGGGCTCGACCCGGGCCTGACGGCCGAGGAGGCGGTCCCGGCCTGGGAGCCCGCCGCGGTCTACGAGCCGCGGATCAGCGCCGAGCGGGCCGCCGAGCGGCTGGCCGCGTTCCGCTCGGCCGTGGCCGCGCTGCTGGACCACGCGCCGTCGGCCGCCGCCCACGACTGAGAACTACCCGCTGAGGACCAGCCACTGACGGACTACCCACTGAGGACCACCCACTGAGGACCACCCGCTGAGGACCAGCCGCGCACCAGGACCCGTGTCCACCACCGAGCAAGGGACCACCATGACCGTTACGACCACGGGTGACCTCCCCGACGAGGTCTACGACGTGGCCATCATCGGCGCCGGGGTGGTCGGCGCCGCCATCGCCCGCGAACTGGCCCGGTACGAGGCGCGGATCGCCCTCGTCGAGGCGTCGAACGACGTCGGCAACGGCACCTCCAAGGCCAACACCGCGATCCTGCACACCGGCTTCGACGCCACCCCGGGCACCCTGGAGGCCCGTCTGGTGCGCGAGGGCTACCAGCGGCTGACCGCCTACGCCGCCGAGACCGGCATCCCGCTCGAACCGCTCGGCGCGCTCCTCGTCGCCTGGGACGGGGAGCAGCTCGCCGCGCTGCCCTCCCTCGCCGAGAAGGCCGCGCGCAACGGCTACGACGAGACGGCCGTCCTCGACGCGGACGCGGTCTACGCCCGCGAACCCCACCTGGGGCCGGGCGCCCTCGGCGCGCTCGAAGTCCCCGGCGAGAGCATCATCTGCCCCTGGACGACGACGCTCGCCTACGCCACCCAGGCGGTGCGCGCGGGCGTCGCCCTGCATCTGAACTGCCCGGCCGGGGCCATCACCAGCGGCGAGGACCACCACGAGATCGCCACCCCGCGCGGGGTGCTGCGCGCCCGTCACCTGGTGAACGCCGCGGGGCTGTACTCGGACGAGATCAGCCGGCGGCTCGGCCACGAGGAGTTCACCGTGACCCCGCGCCGCGGCCAGCTCATCGTCTTCGACAAGTTCGCCCGCGGCCTGGTCGACCACATCCTGCTTCCGGTGCCCACCGCGCTCGGCAAGGGCGTGCTGGTGGCGCCGACCGTGTACGGCAACGTGATGCTCGGCCCCACCGCCGAGGACCTCGACGACAAGACCGCCACCGGATCGTCGGCCGACGGGCTGGCCTCGCTCCGGGAGAAGGGCGCACGAATCCTGCCGGAGCTGCTGGAGGAGGAGGTCACCGCGGTCTACGCGGGGCTGCGCGCCGCCACCGAGCACGCCGACTACCAGATCCACGCCGACCCGGCCCGCCGGTATGTCGCCGTGGGCGGCATCCGCTCCACCGGGCTCACCGCCTCCATGGCGATCGCCGCGCATGTGGCGGGGCTGCTCATCGACTGCGGTCTGGACCCCGGGGAGGAGCGGGGGATCGAGCCCGTGCGGATGCCCACCATCGGCGAGGCGTTCCCGCGCCCCTACCAGCGCGCCGATCTCATCGCCGCCGACCCCGCGTACGGCACCGTGGTCTGCCACTGCGAGCGCGTCACCCGGGGCGAGATCCGCGACGCGCTCACCGCCACCGTGCCACCGGCCTCGCTGGACGGCCTCCGGCGGCGCACCCGCGCCCTGGCCGGGCGCTGCCAGGGATTCTTCTGCGGCGCCGCGGTGCGGGCCCAGTTCGAGGCGGCCACCGCGGGCCACGACACCGCGGCCCACGACACCGCGGGCCACGACACCGCGGGCCAGGAGACCGCCGCCCAGGCCACCGCGGCCCGCAACCGGACGGAGGCCCGGCGATGACCCCCACCGACCGTATCCACCGCACCGTCGACGTCCTGGTCATCGGGGCCGGACCGGCCGGGCTCGCGCTCGCCGCGCGGCTGGCCGCCGCCGGGGTGGACCGGGTCGAGGTCCTCGACCGTGAACAGCACGCGGGCGGCATCCCCCGCCACTGCGACCACACCGGATTCGGACTGCGCGATCTGCGCCGGGTGCTGACCGGCCCGGACTACGCCCGCCACCACATCGCCGCCGCCATCCGCGCCGGGGCCGTGCTGCGCACCGGTGTCACGGCGACCGGCTGGGCGGCGCCGAGGACCGTGGACACCACCGGCCCGACGGGTCTGGAGCGGATCACCGCCACGGCCGTCGTCCTGGCCACCGGTGCCCGGGAGCGCCCGCGCAGCGCCCGGCTGGTGCCCGGCACCCGGCCGGCGGGCGTCTTCACCACCGGGCAGTTGCAGCAGGCCGTCCATGTGCACCACCAGAGCGTCGGCCGCCGCGCCGTCATCGTCGGCGCGGAACGGGTCAGCTACTCGGCGATCGCCACCCTGCGCCGGGCCGGGGCCGAGGTCGCCGCCATGGTCACCGACCAGCCCCACCACCAGGCCCATCCCGCGCGCCACCTCGGCACCCGGCTGCGCCATGGCGTTCCGCTGGTCACCGACGCCACCGTGGCCGAACTGACCGGCTCAGGGCGGCTGGAGAGCGTACGGCTGCGGCACAGGGACGGCAGGACCGCGGCCATCGCCTGCGACACCGTGGTGTTCACCGGCGACTGGATCCCCGACCACGAACTGGCCAGAAGCGCCGGGATCGCCCTCGACCCCGGCACCCGGGGCCCGGCCGCCGACGCCGAGTTCCGCACCGGTGAACCCGGGATCTTCGCCGTGGGCAATCTGCTGCACCCGGTCGAGACCGCCGATATCGCCGCCCTCGACGGCCGGTTCGCCGCCGGGCCCGTACTGCGCCATCTCGCGGGCGTGCCGTGGGCCCCGGGACCGCTGCCGGTGCGGGTCGAGGCGCCGCTGCTGTGGATCTCACCCAACCGGCTCACCCCGAACGGGCCCCGTCCGCCGCGCGGCCGGTTCACCCTGCGCACCACGCGGTTCCTGGCCCGGCCGGTGCTCACCGTCAGCCAGGACGGCCGGACGCTGCACCGCGGGCGCCTTCCGCGCACCGCGGCGCCCAACCGGCCGTTCCACCTGCCCGCCGACTGGATCGCCGGGGCCGACGCGCACGGCGGCCCCGTGCGCGTCACCGCGGACTGACCGGCCCTCAGCCGAGGCCGCCGGGCATCCCGCGCAGCCGCTCCATCTCGCGCCGGTCGCGCTTGGTGGGGCGGCCCGCACCGCGGTCGCGCAGCCCGATCGGCACGGTGTGCTCACGCGGTGGGGCGGGAGGGCTGTTGTCGACGTAGCACTCCACCGCCACCGGCGCCCCGACCCGCTTGCGCACGATGCGCGAGACGACCACGATCCGGTCGCGCCCCGCATGGCGCAGCCGCACCTCGTCACCGGGCCGCACCGTGTGTGCGGGCTTGACGCGCTCGCCGTTGACCCGGACGTGCCCCGCGCGGCAGGCCGAGGACGCCATGGAGCGTGTCTTGGTCAGCCGCACGGACCAGATCCAGCTGTCCACCCGTACGGACCCCTCGTCTGAAGCCATACCCCGACTCTAATGTCTAAGGTGCGACGCATGAGCGCACATTTCGACGTGGTGGTCCTGGGAGCCGGGCCGGGTGGCTATGTCGCCGCGATCCGCGCCGCCCAGCTGGGCCTGACCACGGCCGTCGTCGAGGAACGCTACTGGGGCGGCGTCTGCCTGAACGTGGGCTGCATCCCGTCCAAGGCCCTGCTGCGCAACGCCGAACTGGCCCATCTGTTCATCCACGAGGCCAAGAACTTCGGCATCCGGGTGAACGGCGACGTCACCGTGGACTACCGCGACGCGTTCGAGCGCAGCCGCAAGGTGGCCGACGGACGGGTCAAGGGCGTCCACTATCTGATGAAGAAGAACAAGATCACCCAGTACGAGGGCCGGGGAACCTTCACCGGACCCCACGACATGCGGGTCACCCGCCCCGGCGGCGGCACCGAGACGCTCACCTTCGACCACTGCGTCATCGCCGCGGGCTCGGCCACCAATCTGCTGCCCGGCACCTCCCTCAGCGAGCGGGTGGTGACCTACGAGGAGCAGATCCTCTCGCCCACCCTGCCCGGCAGCGTCCTGATCGCGGGCGCGGGCGCGATCGGCGTGGAGTTCGCGTACATCATGCACAGCTACGGGGTGCAGGTGACGCTGGTGGAGTTCATGGACCGGATCGTGCCCCTGGAGGACGAGGAGGTCTCCGCCGAGCTCACCCGGCGCTTCCGCAGGCTCGGCATGAACATCCTGACCTCCACCCGGGTGGAGGCGATCAACGACGCGGGCCCCGCGGTCAAGGTCATGGTGACCACGGGCGGCCAGCGGCAGACCCTCCAGGCCGCCCGGGTGCTCCAGGCCATCGGGTTCCGGCCGCGGGTGGACGGATACGGGCTGGAGCACACCGGCGTCCGGCTGACCGAACGGGGCGCCATCGGCATCGACGGCCGGTGCCGCACCAATGTGCCGCACATCTTCGCCATCGGCGACGTCACCGCCAAGCTGATGCTGGCGCACGCCGCCGAGGCCATGGGCATCGTCGCGGCGGAGACCATCGCCGGCGCCGAGACCCTGGAGCTGGACTATGTGATGATCCCGCGCGCCACCTTCTGCCAGCCGCAGATCGCCAGTTTCGGCTGGACCGAGGCCCAGGCGCGCGAGCGCGGCTTCGACGTCCGGGTGGCGAAGTTCCCGTTCACCGCCAACGGGAAGGCCCAGGGCCTCGGCGACCCCGTCGGCTTCGTGAAGCTCATCGGCGACGGCCGCCACGGCGAGCTCCTCGGCGGCCACCTCATCGGCCCCGAGGTCACCGAGCTGCTGCCCGAGCTCACCCTCGCCCAGCAGTGGGATCTCACCGTGCACGAGGTGGCCCGCAACGTCCACGCCCATCCGACCCTCAGCGAGGCGGTGAAGGAGGCCGTCCACGGGCTCGCCGGACACATGATCAATCTGTGACCGCCGGTGCCCCCACCCCGGGCGCCACCAGGTGTGCGACCCGCGGATGTGCGTTAGACAGAGCATGTGAAGGTGCGCTCGGCGCTGGGCTCGCGCAGTGTCGGCGGGCAGGTGTTCGCCCTGATGCTGATCATCGTGACGCTCCTGGTGCTCGCCGCGGGGGCCACGCTGTCCCTCGAGGCGCGCGGCAGCCGGGACAGCCAGGCCCGGGGCCGTGCCCTGACCGTCGCACGGACCGTCGCCGTCGCCCCCGGCGTACAGCAGGCGCTGGAGTCCCGCGACCCCTCCAGGACCCTCCAGCCCTACGTCGAGAAGGTCCGGCGGCGAACCGATGTCGACTACATCGTGGTGACTTCCCCCGATGGCATCCGCTGGACCCACCCCGATCCGAACCTGCTCGGCAAGCACATCGGCCGCAGCCTCTATCCGGCCACGGCGGGCCGAACCTTCACCGACAGGCTCCCGGGCATCACCCACTCGGCCCCCTCGATCCGTGCCGCCGTACCGGTCACCGACGCCCGGGGCCGGGTGATCGGCATCGTCAACGCCGGGGTCTCCATCCCCTCCGTGGCCCGCACGGTCAGCCGTCAACTGCCGATGATCTACGGCTCCACGGCCTTGGCCCTCCTCCTGGGTGCGGGCGGCGCGGCGCTGGTGGCCTGGCGGCTGCGGCGGCAGACCCACCGGCTCGGCCCCGCCGAGATCACCAGGATGTACGAACACCACGACGCCGTACTGCGCTCGGTCCGGGAGGGGGTACTGATCCTCGACGACGAGGGTCGGCTGCTGCTCGCCAACGACGAGGTGCTGCTCCTGCTGGGCCTCACCCGCGACGCGCACGGACGGCGGATCACCGATGTCGGCCTGCCCCCGGAGCTCGCCGGGCTGCTCGCCTCCGGCCGCAGGGCCACCGACGAGGTGTACGAGGTCGGGAGCCGGCTGCTGGCGGTCAACCAGCGCCCGGCGGAGCGGGGCGGACAGCCCTGGGGCAGCGTCGCCACCCTGCGGGACACCACCGAGCTGCGCGCCCTCACGGACAAGGCCGACCGGGCCTACGCACGCCTCCAGCTGCTGTACGAGGCCGGGGTCCGGGTGGGCAGCAGCCTCGACATGGAAGGCACCGCCCAGGAACTGACCCGGGTGGCCGTGCCGCGCTTCGCCGACTACGCCACCGTCGACCTGCACGAGGCCGTCCTGCGCGGCGAGGAGCCGGGCGACCGGGACTCGCCGCTGCGCCGGGCCGCCTTCAGCGGCATCCGGCCGGATCCCCCGCTGCGCCGGATCGGCGAGCGGGTCTCGGCCTTCCCCGTCACCCAGCGCGCCGGTGGCACCGGCCAGGCGCGCGTGTTCGCCGCGGGCGAACTGTCGTCCTGCCCCGACTGGACGTCCCAGGAGCCGGAGCGGCTCGGATGGGTGATGGAGTACGGCATCCACTCGCTGCTGACGGTGCCGCTCAGCGGGCGTGGCGTCCGGCTGGGGCAGGCGGCGTTCTGGCGCTCGGGGGACGCCCCGCCGTTCGACGAGGAGGACCGGACCTTCGCCGAGGAGCTGGCCGGTCAGGCGGCCGTCGCCATCGACAACGCCCGCCGCTACGCGCGCGAGCACGCCACCACTCTGGCCCTCCAGGAGAGCCTGCTGCCGCGCGGCCGCCCCGAACAGCAGGCGGTCGTGGCCGCCCAGCGCTATCTGCCCGCCCCCGCCGGGGTCCGGGGGGACTGGTTCGACGTCATCCCGCTGTCCGGGGCCAGGGTCGCCCTCGTCGTCGGCGATGTCGTCGGCCACGGACTGCACGCCGCCGCGACCATGGGCCGGCTGCGCACCGCCGTGCGCAACTTCTCCGTCGTGGACCTTCCCCCCGATGAGCTGCTCGCCCGGCTCGACGACGTGGTCGCCCAGCTCGACCGGGAGGAGACCGCCATCGGCGGCGCCGGGGCCGCCGGGGCCACCTGTCTGTACGCGGTCTACGACCCGGACTCCCGGCACTGCACCCTGGCGCGGGCCGGGCATCCGCCCCCGGCCCTGGTCCGTCCCGACGGCTCGGTGACCTTCCCCGACCTGCCCGCGGGACCGCCGCTGGGACTCGGCGGACGGCTCTACGAGGCGGCCGAGACGGAGCTGCCCGAGGGCAGCCGCCTCGTCCTCTACACCGATGGGCTGGTCCAGGACCGCGAACGGGACATCGAGACCGGGCTCGACCAGCTGCGGGACGCCCTCGCCGACGCCGACCCCGACCCGGAGCGGGCCTGCGACACCGTGATGGCCGACCTGCTCTCGCCGCGCCGCACCGACGACGTCTGCCTGCTCATCGCCCGCACCACCGCGCTGGACGCGCGCCGGGTGGCCTCGTGGGACCTCCCGGCGGACCCGGAGGTGGTGGCCCGGATGCGGGCGGCCGTCGCCCGCACCCTGGCCGAGTGGAACCTGGAGGAGGCCGCCTTCACCACCGAGCTGGTGGTCAGCGAGCTGCTCGGCAACGCCATCCGGCACGCCGTCGGCCCCGTACGGCTGCGGCTGCTGCGCAACCGGGCGCTGATCTGCGAGGTCGCCGACGGCAGCACCACCGCGCCCCATCTGCGCCGGGCGGCCACCACCGACGAGGGGGGACGCGGGCTGTTCCTCGTCGCCCAGATGGTCCAGCGCTGGGGCACCCGCTACACCAGCCAAGGCAAGATCATCTGGACCGAGCAGGACCTCCCGGCCGAGCGGCGCGCCCTGCGCTGACCGGCGGTCGCCGTCCTTCGGCCGCGGGCCCCCGTCATCCGCGTCCCGCCGGGGCGGTCAGGCCGAGGCCGACGGCGCGCCCTCGCGCCGCTCCCACGCCACCTGGGCCAGATCGGCCATGGTGGCCACGAGGTCCGCCGCCGCCTCCGTGCCGTCCAGATGCCGGTACTCCGAACCCACCGTGATCACCAGCCGCTCGGGCAGGCCCAGCGACGGATAGGTGTTCTCGGCGATCAGGGTGCGGGCGGCCTCCAGGGCCGGCACCCCGGCCGTGTGCAGCTGCCGGGTGCGGTCCCGCAGATGCTCCAGATAGCCGATGTGGCCGCGGACCCCCTCCCGGTCGAGGACCGGGCCATGGCCGGGGACGATCACCTCGGCCCCGGTCGCGAGCACCCGCTCGCACGCGGAGATCACGTTGTCCAGCGGGCCCGCCCAGTGCACCGCGTGGTCGCCGGGGTCCTGAGGACTGGAGGCGAAGACGACATCACCGGTGAACGCCACCTTCTGCCGCGGCAGATACGCCACCAGATCGCCCGCGGTGTGCGCGGACTCCAGGCTGAACAGCCGCACCGGCACCCGGCCCACGCGCAGGTCGAGTTCGCCCACGAAGGTGAGCGTCGGCTCGACCACCTCGGTGGCGGACCAGTCGAACCGCCCGAAGTGCCGCTGGAGGTACCAGCCGAGCGGAGTCGCCGGATCGCTGCCGTGCACCAGGCCGTGCAGCTGCTGCGGCGAGGGCTCGTACTCGATGTGGCCGAGCGCCTCGCGGGTGGCGACGATCTCCGCGTCGGGTACGACCTCCGCGCCCCACAGGTGGTCGCCGTTGGCGTGGGTGACGATCACCCGCTCGATCCGGCCCCCGCCGGGCAGCAGGGCACGGCTGTGTGCCAGGAACTCGCCGGCCATCCGCCGGTCGTAGGGGCTGTCGATCCAGGCGGCGTGGCCGTCGGGCGAGACGATCAGACCGCAGTTGGCCAGACCCCATCCGGCGCTCGGGGTGGGGGACCAGATGTGCACGCCGTCGGCCACGGTGAGAAGGGGGGATTGCGAGATCATGGACGCACACTATGCCCGCGCCGCGCGCCCGGGGCAGGCGGCCCGTCCTCCGGGACAGGTGTCCGGATGCCGTTTCGGCCACCGGGCCGCCGCCGTGTCGGCCACCCGGCCGGCACCCCATCAAGGCCGTCATGGGCGACCCGGCTGTCAGGCCGTCATCGGGCGGTCGGTCGGCCCCACCGGCGCCGGGAGCGCCGTGGAGCCCGTGAGATAGCGGTCCACGGCGGCCGCGGCCGAGCGGCCCTCGGCGATCGCCCAGACGATCAGCGACTGGCCGCGGCCCGCGTCGCCCGCCACGAACACCCCGTCCGCGCCGGTGGCGAAGGACGCGTCGCGGGCGACGGTGCCGCGCTCGTCGAGCTCAAGACCGAGCTGGTCGAGCAGCCCGCCGTCCCGCTCGGGGCCGCGGAAGCCGAGGGCCAGCAGCACCAGGTCCGCGCGCAGCACCCGCTCGGTGTCCGGCCCGGGCTCTCCGTCGGCCCGCGCCCCGATCAGGCGCAGGGACCGGACGCCTCCGTGCGGCCGCCCCGCGTCCGGCGCGGTCCCCTCGAAGCGGACGGTGGCCGCGGAGAAGACCCGTGCGTCCACGTCCGCCTCCGGAGAGGCGGCCAGCTCCCGCGCCTCCTCATGGGCGGCGGACATCCGGTAGATCTTGGGGTAGGTGGGCCAGGGCTCGTCCTCGGCCCGCTCGTCGCCCGGCCGGGGGTGGATGTCCAGCTGGGTCACGGAGGCGGCGCCCTGCCGCAGCACGGTGCCCAGACAGTCCGCGCCGGTGTCCCCGCCGCCGACGATGACCACGTGCTTGCCCTCGGCGGTGATCGGCGGACGGGCGTAGTCGCCCTCCCGTACCCGGTTGGCCATCGGCAGGTACTCCATCGCCTGATGGATCCCGGCCAACTCCCTTCCCGGTACGGGGAGTTCGCGCCAGGCCCGGGCGCCGACCGCTATCACCACCGCGTCGTAGCGCGATCTGAGCTCGGCGGCGTCCATATCGGTGCCGATGTCCACGCCGGTACGGAACTTGGTGCCCTCCGCGCGCATCTGCTCCAGCCGCCGGTCCAGATGGCGCTTCTCCATCTTGAACTCGGGGATGCCGTAGCGGAGCAGTCCGCCCGCCCGGTCGTCCCGCTCGTACACCGCCACGGTGTGCCCCGCGCGGGTGAGCTGCTGGGCCGCGGCCAGGCCCGCGGGCCCCGAGCCGATGACGGCGACGGTGCGGCCGCTCAGCCGGTCCGGTGGCTTGGGGGTCACCTGGCCGCTCTCCCAGGCCCGGTCGGCGATGGCCACCTCGACGTTCTTGATGGTGACCGCCGGCTGGTTGATGGCCAGCACACAGGCGCTCTCGCAGGGGGCCGGGCACAGCCGGCCGGTGAACTCGGGGAAGTTGTTGGTGGCGTGCAGCCGCTCGCTCGCGCGCAGCCAGTCGTCACGGGAGACCAGGTCGTTCCACTCCGGGATGAGGTTCCCCAGCGGGCAGCCCTCGTGGCAGAACGGGATGCCGCAGTCCATGCACCGGCCCGCCTGGGCGTTGATGATCGGCAGCAGTCCGCCGGGCGCGGGAACCTCGTTCCAGTCCCGCACCCGTTCCTCCACCGGACGCCGGGGCGGAAGACGGCGGGGTGTGGTGAGGAAACCCTTGGGATCGGCCACGACGACCTCCCATTACCCGTGTCATGGTCTGGCCGCTTTCACCCCACTGTACGACCGCCGGTCAGCCGGTCCAGGGTCTGCGCGGCCCCGGCCATGATCCGGTCCACCAGCTCCGCGCAGGAGGGCAGATCCTCGATCACCCCGGCCACCTGACCGGAGGCCATCACCCCGGTGTCGGTCCGGCCGTCCACCATCGACGCCTTCAGCAGCATCGGAGTGGTGGCGGCCAGCAGGACCTGGCTCCAGGTGAGGCCCTTGCCGTGCCGCATCGCCAGTCCGTCGCGCACCATCCGCGGCCAGCTCAGCCCGGCCAGCCGCCGGAACGCGGCGGCGTGGCGCACGGCGCGCAGGAGCGCGGCGGTGCGGCCGGAGCGCTCCAGGGAGTCGACCAGCTCGCTGCGGAGCATACGGTGCGGGAGGCCGTCCACCGCCGTGGTGACGGTGACATCGGTGACCGTCGCCGCCAGATAGCGCGCCTTCACCGCGTCCGGGACCGTGCTGTCGGAGGTGAGCAGGAAGCGGGTGCCCATGGCGATGCCCGCCGCCCCGTAGGCGAGCGCGGCCGCCAGCCCCCGTCCGTCGTGGAAGCCGCCCGCGGCCACGACCGGGATGTCCACCGCGTCCACGACCTGGGGAAGCAGCACGGTGGTGGCCACCTGCCCGGTGTGGCCGCCGCCCTCGGCGCCCTGCACCACCACCGCGTCCGCGCCCCAGCCCGCGACCTTCTCCGCGTGGCGCCGGGCGCCCACGGACGGGATGACCACCACGCCCGCGTCCTTCAGCCGGTCGATCAGCTCACGCCTGGGGGCCAGGGCGAACGAGGCGACCCGTACCCCCTCCTCGACGATGATCCGCACCCGCTCCGCGGCGTCCCCGGCGTCGGCGCGCAGATTGACGCCGAAGGGCGCGTCGGTGCGCGCGGCGACCTCGCGCACGGCCGAGCGCAGCTCCTGGGGGGACATGGTCGCGGAGGCCAGGATGCCCAGCGCCCCGGCGTTCGCCACGGCGGACACCAGCCGCGGCCCGGCCACCCACCCCATGCCCGTCTGGACGATCGGGTGGCGCACCCCGACGAGCCGGGTCAGCGGGGTGTCCATCAGGACGGCACCTCCCGCTCGCGCGCCCCCTCCGGGTCGATGACCTCCCGGATCAGCCGCAGCTCGGCGGGGGTCGGCTCCCGGGTGCACGGAACGTCGTCGGCGATGTCGAGGGGGAAGCCGGTGGCCTCCCGCACCGCGTCGGCGGTCACTCCCGGGTGCAGGGAGCGCACCCGCAGGGTGCGGTCGGGCGTGGCGAAGTCGAGGACCGCCAGGTCGGTCACCACACACCGGAGGTCATGGAAGCGGGCCGCGGCCGGTGTCGCGGCCGCCACCCGGTCGTGGCCGACCCCGCACACCATGTCGACGCGTTCGACGAAGACCCGCCGCGAGTGCCGGGGCACCCAGTAACTCGTGGGATGGTTCAGGGTGTTGACCGGCGCTCCCCGCACCCCCAGCAGCTGTCGCACGGGCCGCTTCCAGTCGCCGATACAGCTGATGTTCTGGTTGCCGTGGCGGTCGAGCTGGCTCGCGCCCATCATCACATGGCGTCGGCCGCCGGTGACCAGCCCCAGATGCGCCCGGTACGGCAGCCACCCCTCCACCGCCTCCGGATCGCCGCCCACGATCATCGCCTCGCCGTCCGTCAGCATCAGCTCGGGCGCGAAGGTGAGCTTGGCCAGCCGGGCGCCGATCCTGGGCACCGCGCCCATCGGGGCGGCCAGGACCTCCCCGTCGCCCCGCCATGCCTCGGCACAGGCCATCACGCAGTATTCGGCCCGGGTCACCCCGCCGGTCATGCGCCCTCCCTCCCGAACGCCGCCACCGCGGCCCGGTACCGCTCCTCGTCCCCGGACAGGAACCGCCTCGTGAACTCCCGCCACGCCTCCGGGTCGGCGGCCGCCTTGGCGTACGCGCCCTGGAACGCCTCGTCCCGCCCGTAGTCAGGGACGCAGGAGGTGAAGTGCGCGCCTCCCGGGGCCTCGATCACACCGGTTACCGCATGCCGTTTCACCAGCAGCGTCTGCGGGCCGCCCGCACCTGCGAACTCCGCGGTGGCGACGACGCGTTCACAGGAGAGGTACGCCTCGGCGGCCGCCTCGCAGAACAGGTCGTCGAAGTACGGATCGGGCCCGAGGTACTGACCGTTGCCCCGCGCGTCCGCGCGGTTGAGGTGCACCAGCGCCACATCCAGCCGCAGCGCGGGCACCGCCACCAGCTCCTCACCGTCCTCGTACGGCGATGTCACCGTCCGCAGCCCCGGGTTGACCGTCATGACGTCCGAGCCGAGACCCGCGCGGACGGGCAGGAACGGCAGCCGGTGCACGGCGGCGGTCAGTCCCCACATCATCATCGCCTCGTCCAGCTCGGTCAGTTCGATCTCCCCCCGCTCGCGCGCGGCCCGGAAGTGCGGCTCCAGGGGGATCGAGTCGAGCGTCGCGAACGCCGTCACCAGCCTGCGGATCTTCCCGGCGGCGGCCAGCAGCCCGACGTCGGGGCCGCCGAAGGACACCACGGTCAGATCGCCGACCCCCGACCGCAGCAGGGCGCGGACCAGCGCCATGGGCTTGCGCCGTGACCCCCAGCCGCCGATGCCGACCGTCATACCGCTGCGGATCCGGCCGACGGCCTCCTCGGCCGTCATCGTCTTGTCGGCCAACGCCGCTCACCCCTTCCCGGTGCTCCTGGCGACGAACGCGTCGCGGTGCCCGTCGGACAGGCCCGCCAGATTGGCCTCGAAGGTGAAGCCCTGCTCGAAGCGGTAGCTCCGGCGCACATCGACCGGATCGATACCGTTGATGGCCGCCTTCGCCAGCCGCAGCAGCGCACCGTCCTTGGCGGCGATCTCACCGGCCAGCTCCAGCGCGGCCTCCCGCAGCCCGGCGCGCGGCACGACCCGCCACACCGAGCCATGGCGGTGCAGCTCCTCGGCGGCCGCGGTGCGCGCCGTGTAGTACAGCGCACGCATCAGGTGCCGCGGCACCAGCCGCGCCAGATGGGTGGCCGCGCCCAGCGCGCCCCGGTCCAGCTCGGGCAGGCCGAACGTGGCGTCCTCGCTGGCCACGATCGCGTCGGCGTTCCCGACCAGCCCGATGCCACCGCCCAGGCAGAAGCCGTGGACGGCGGCGACGACCGGGACCGGACACTCGTAGACGGCGGCGAACGCCTCGGCGCATCCGTGGTTCGCGCCGATGAGCGCCGTATGGCCCTCGGCCGCCTGGATCTCCTTGATGTCCACGCCCGCGTTGAAACCACGGCCCTCGGCGGCCAGCACCACACAGCGCACCGACGGGTCGGCGCCCGCGGTGCGCAGCGCGTCCGCCAGCTCGTACCAGCCCCGTACGGGAAGGGCGTTGACGGGTGGGAAGTCCATGGCGACCAGGCGGACGCCGACCGCTGGGGCGGAGGTGGAGACACCCATGAGCAGATCCGCTACCTTTCCACCAAACATTTGTTAGGTGAGAAGGTAGCAGCGCTCACCGCACAGCGGGAGGTGTCTCGTGGCCGTCACCATCGATCTCTCCGGGCGCGTCGCCGTGGTCACCGGCGGCACGCGGGGCGTCGGAGCGGGGATCACCCGGGCCCTGCTCACCGCCGGAGCCGAGGTGGTGATCTGCGCCCGCCGACCCCCCGACCAGCCCATCGAGGCGGAGGGGCGCACGGCGCGCTTCGAACCGCTCGACATCCGGGACCCGGACGCGGTCGAGGCGTTCTTCGCCCGGCTGCGCCGCTCCCACGGGCGGCTCGACCTGCTGGTCAACAACGCCGGTGGCAGCCCCTACGGACTGATCGCCGAGGCCGGGCGGCGGCGCGCGGCGCGCATCGTCGAACTCAATCTGATCGCCCCCATGACCGTCTCGCTGAGCGCCTACGCACTGATGCGTCATCAGGAGGGCGGGGGATCGATCGTGATGATCGGCAGTGTCAGCGGCACCCGGCCGTCCCCCGGCACCGGACCCTATGGAGCCGCCAAGGCGGGGCTGGAGAACCTCGCCCGCACCCTGGCCGTCGAGTGGGCCCCCGCGGTCCGGGTCAACACCCTCGTGCTCGGCATGGTCCGCACCGAGCTGTCGCATCTGCACTACGGGGACGAGGAAGGCATCGCCGCCGTCGGCCGGACCGTGCCGCTCGGGCGGCTCGCCGAGCCCGTCGAGGCCGGAGACGCCTGTGTGTTCCTCGCCTCCGGACTGGCCGCGTACATCAGCGGCGCCAGCATCGCCCTCCACGGAGGCGGGGAGCGCCCCGCGTTCCTCGACGCCGCCACCGTCAACCAGCCGGCCCCCGGCGACGGCCGGGCAGAACCACGGGAGGACTGAGATGAGCGGACTGTGCGACGGACGGGTCACCGTCGTCACCGGAGCGGGCCGCGGGCTCGGGCGGGCACACGCGCTCGCCTTCGCCGCCGAGGGCGCGAAGGTCGTCGTCAACGACCTCGGCGTGGGCCCGGACGGCGCCGGGGCGTCGGCGGACCCGGCCCAGCAGGTCGTCGAGGAGATCCGGGCCGCGGGCGGGGAGGCGGTGGCGCACGGCGGCGACATCGCCACCACCGACGGCGCCGCCTCCCTCGTGGCCACCGCGCTCGACGCCTACGGCCGGCTCGACACCCTCGTCAACAACGCCGGATTCCTGCGCGACCGCATGCTCGTCAACCTCGGCGAGGACGAGTGGGACGCGGTGATCCGCGTCCACCTCAAGGGCCACTTCCTGCCGCTGCGGCACGCCGCCGCGCACTGGCGCGCCGAGGCCAAGGCGGGCCGTACGCCGGTCGCGCGCGTGGTCCACACCAGCTCCGGGGCCGGGCTGCTGGGCAGCGTCGGACAGGGCAACTACTCCGCGGCCAAGGCCGGGATCCTCGGCCTGACGTCGGTGGCCGCCGCCGAACTCGGCCGCTACGGCGTACAGGTCAACGCCATTGCCCCGGCGGCCCGCACCCGGATGACGGAAACGACGTTCGCCGGTGCCATGGCCGCGCCGGAGGACCCCGCCGCCTTCGACGCGATGGCCCCCGCCAATGTCTCACCGCTCGTCGTCTGGCTCGGCTCGGCCGCCTGCGCCGGGGTCACGGGCCGGGTCTTCGAGGCCGAGGCCGGGCGGATCACCGTCATGGAGGGCTGGCGGCCGGGCCCCACCGCCGACAAGGGCGCCCGCTGGACGCCGGCGGAGGCCGGCGAGGCCGCGCGGAAACTCCTCGCCGGGGCGGAGCCGCCCCCACCGGTCTACGGGGCACCCTGAGGGGCCGTCCCGCCCCTACGGGGTGGGGAAAACCCCCGTACGGGTCGGGCGGCAGCGGGATGGGAGCCCGGAGCGCGCGACGGCACGATGGTCCTCGAACGGCACACCGGAGCAGGGCAAGGAGCGGATTCGTGGGAGTTCGGGCAAGGGCCACGGCGCTGTGGGCGGGGATCGGCGCGCTGGCGGTGACGGCGACCGTCACCATCGCGTCGGCCCAGGGTGAGTCGGCCGGGCCGCCGGCGCCGTCCGGCTTCGAGGAGGCCGTCGGCCAGACGGTGCAGGACGGGTTCCCGGGGGCGGTGGCCTACGCGCGGCGCGGCGGCGACGAGTGGCGGACGGCGGCCGGGGTCGCGGACAAGTCCACCGGCGAAAAGGCCCGGCCGGAGCAGCGGTTCCGGATCGCCAGCAACACCAAGGCGTTCGTCTCCACGGTCCTGCTGCAACTGGAGGGCGAGGGACGGCTCTCACTCGACGACAGCGTGGAGAAGTGGCTGCCCGGCGTCGTCCAGGGGAACGGCAACGACGGCAAGGCCATCACCATCCGCCAGTTGCTCAACCACACCTCGGGAATCTACGACCCCACCACCGAAGCCTCGTTCTTCGCCCCCTACCTGGAGGACGGCGACCGGGATCACGTCATCACCCCGCGTGAGGTGATCGCCCGCTCGGTCCGGCACGAGCCGGAGTTCGCGCCGGGGAAGGGCTGGTCGTACTCCAACACCAACTATCTGCTCGCCGGACTGGTGATCGAGGCGGTGACCCACCGCTCCGCGCCCGCCGAGATCGACCGCAGGATCCTCGCCCCGCTGGGGTTGAAGGACACCTCCTTCCCGGTGACCGACCCCGGTGTCCACGGCTCCCATCTGCACGGCTACGACCTCCAGGGCCGCGATATGACGCGGTTCAGCCCTTCCTACGACTGGACCGCCGGAGCCATGATCTCCACCGTGGACGATCTCGCCCGGTTCGAGCGCGCGCTCTTCGGCGGCGAGCTGCTCCGCCCCGACCAGCAGCGCGAGCTCAAGACCCCGGTGGAGTTCCCCGACGCGCCCGCGTACGGACTCGGAGTGCAGCGCATGGAGGTGCCGTGCGCCACCGGCGAGGGGAAGAAGGCCGATCCGATCACCGCCTGGGAGACCGACGGCGCGGGCCCGGGCTACACCAGCGTCTCCCTCACCACCGCCGACGGGGAACGCCAACTGGTCCTGGCCGCCACCGTCTACGACCTCGCCGCGGAGCTCAAGGGCGAGGCGCCGGTACCGCGGAGCAAGGGGCTGCTGAAGGCGCAGACGGCGGCCCTGTGCGACTGAGCCCCTTCCCCCGCCGCCCCCGGCCGTCCTTCTCAGGCCGCCCTTCTCAGGAACGGGCCGCCGGGGCGAACCGTCAACTCCCCGTGCGGGTGCACCGATTGGCCGGTACCGAGGTCCGTGGCCAGCGGATGCGGCCGAAGGGGCCGGTGTCGTGGCCGCTACTCTGCCGCGGCCGTCGGTATGGGCACACAGCGGGCCAGCCGCAGAAGGGTGCCGAAGCGCGAGGCGAGGACCGGATGGCCGTCCGCCGCGGGATGCAGCCGGTCCGAGCCCTCGGGCTCCAGCATCAGCCGCGTATGGACGGGGCCGAACACATCGGGGCCGTGGAGGTAGTGCAGCCGCGTGTCGCCGTGGTCGCGCAGCAGGGTCACGGCCCGGCGTATCCGCGCCCGGCACTCACGCATCGTCATTCCCGAAGGGCCCGGCACCTCCTCCCGCTCGGGCGCGGTGATCGTGGACATCACGGCGAACGGGGTCGTGGGGTGGCCCTCCCGCACGGTGCGGACGAAACCGATGAGCGCCGAGACCAGCGCGTCGCCGTGGTGGCTGCCGAGCGCCTGGACGTTGACCCCGACGCAGAGGGTGAGGAGATCGGCGGGCAGATCCCGCATCAGCCGTGCGGTCATGGGCTCCAGACAGCTGGACCTGCCCAGGGCGAGCGAGGTGAGATCCCAGCCGTTCCGCCGGGCCACCAGCGCGGTCCAGGTCCGGCTGGGCGAGGCGGCGCCGCGCCCCTGCGAGATGGAGCTGCCGCAGTGGACCCAGCGCGGCTGCCGCCCGGGTGCGTCGACCTCCACGGTCGCGCCCGCCTCCACGGCCAGACCGCGCAACCGGAACTGATGGTAGAAGGGCAGCCACAGCTCGACCGTCGCCATCCGCCCCGGCAGTCCGTCCCACCGGAACTCCGCGTCCCCGCCGTGGGCTTCCAGCTTCACGGTGTCGGCCCGGCGCCCGTCGCACACCACGTCGAGGCGGGCCCGCTCCTCGGGCCCGTTCAGCGTGGGCGCGGGGTCGGCCTGGTAGCGGCAGACGAGCGAGGCGCTGTCGGTGCGCAGCGTCACCCGCACTCCGGACGGCATCGCGGCCCGGCCCAGCCCGCCCTCGGGGAGATACAGCGCCGCCTCCTCGCGGGGCAGCCGCCAGGGCGCGGTCCACCCGGGGCCCCGCTGCAGGGACACCGCGCCCCGGTAGCGCAGCCGGGAGTCGTCGTGGCGGATGTCGAGCGAGGCGCGGGCGGGGCGGGTTGGCATGGTCGCGAGTCTGGCAGCCGCCTCGGACACGCGGGCTCGGACACGCGGGTGAAACGCACCCCTCGGAGCTGCCCGGCCTTACAGCGGACACCTTAGGCCAAAGGGGTGATCTTTGGTACCCGGTGTGGTGAATCATCCGGGTGGTCGCTGTACTGGTCCTGACGACTGTGGGGTGCCCATCTCCCTGTCGGGGTCAGGACCGAGACGTTTCCGCGTTCTCCGTTCCAGTCCCTCGGGCACCCCGGCAGCGAGCGGCAGCCTCACCACCCTCACTCAAAGGGGCTGCATCATGCCAGTCGCTATCACTCCCCCCACACCCGTGGCGTGTACCACGTTCACGGCGCAGGTCACCTCCACCCCTGCCGGGGTCAGCGCCGGAAACACCGCCACCTTCACCTACGACGGCCAGGCCCAGTCGGCGACCGTCGCCGCCGACGGGACCACCCCGCCGGTCACCTTCACCGCCATGGGATCCGGGCCCCAGACCGTCACCGTGGTGTACACCAGCGGCGCCACCATCACCGGTACCGAGGTCGTTCCGATCACCGTCACTCCCGCACCCGCCGGGACCCTGGCGACCACGCTGACCGTCGTGGGCACGACCACACAGGCCAGCACCACCCTCACCTGCGGCGGTGACACCACCTCGATCAACGGCACGATCCAGTACACCCTGCCCGGCGGGGGGACGGTGTCGACGCCGGTGACCAACGGCGTCGTGACCCCGGTCGACCTCGGGGTGCTGCTGACCTCGGGGCAGTCGGTGACGGCCTCCTTCGTGGCGGCTGCCGGAACCTGCCCCGCGTGCACCTTCGCACCGGTGACCACGAGCCTGTGCACGGTGCTGCTTCTGCCTCCGGCGGGTGTGGTCACGGCGGGTCAGCCGACGACTCTTCAGGCGTTGGTGCTGTGCAATGGCGTTCCGGTCAGTGGTGCCACGGTGTCGTTCGCCACTCCGAGTGGGAGTTTGGGTACGGGGACGACGAACGCGTCGGGTCTGGCGTCGGCGACGGTGACGTTCCCCTCTGCGGGTGCCACGACGGCGACCGCTACGGTCACTGCTACGCCTGCGGGCAGTGGCTGTGACTGTACGGGGACGGCGTCGGTTCCGCTTCCGGTGGTGGTGTTGCCGGCGGCGGTCTGTACGGTGCTGCTTCTGCCTCCGGCGGGTGTGGTCACGGCGGGTCAGCCGACGACTCTTCAGGCGTTGGTGCTGTGCAATGGCGTTCCGGTCAGTGGTGCCACGGTGTCGTTCGCCACTCCGAGCGGCACCTTGGGCACGGGGACGACCAACGCCGCCGGGCTGGCTTCGGCGACGGTCACCTTCCCGACCGCCGGGGCCACCACGGTCACAGCCACCGTCACCGCCACTCCCGCCGGTAGCGCCTGCAACTGCACCGGAACGGCGTCCGTCCCCCTCCCCGTCGTCGTGCAGCCCGGGACGACGCCGCCGTCGGGCCCGCTCCAGGCACTCCCCGCCTGCTGGCGGATCAACCTGGCCAACCCGACCCTCTTCCCGACCACGCTGACGGCCGTGGTGACGCCGGCGGCCGCGGGCATCCCCGTGCAGTTCCTCGTGGGCGGCGTGCCCGTGGGGACGGCGACGACCGATGCCACCGGCACCGCCACCCTCCCGGTGAACCTCACCCTGTTCCAGATCATCAACTCCACCTACCAGGCGACCGCGGTCGTCGGAGGCACCACGGTCACCTCGACGGCCTCCCTGCGGCCGTGCATCCCGCCGGTGTGACCCTGGTCCACGGGTGAACGCGTGCGGAAGTAAAGGGCTGTCCCCCGTAGTGCGAGTACGGGGGACAGCCCGGCGTTCGGCATGCCCGCGCGTCCACCCACCCGGGCGGAGGGTCAGAGGCTGACGCCGTGCGACCGCAGATAGGTGAGCGGATTGATGTCCGAGCCATAGCCGGGGCCGGTGCGGATCTCGAAGTGGAGATGCGGTCCGGTGGCATTGCCCGTCGAGCCGGAACGTCCGATCTGCTGGCCGCCGTTGACGTTCTGCCCCGCCCGCACCGACAGCTGCGAGAGATGTGCGTACTGGCTGTACTTGCCGTCCGGATGCCGGATGACCACCTGATAGCCGTACGCGTCGCCCCAGCCGGCCGAGACCACATGGCCCGAGCCCACGGCCTTCACCGAGGTGCCGATGCCGACGGGGAAGTCCACACCCGTGTGGTAGCCGCTCGACCAGCTGGAGCCGGCCGCCCGGTAGGCGGTGCTCGGGCTGACGCCGCTGACCGGGGCGGTGAAGCCCGAGGAGACGGCGGGTTTGGCGGCCCGCTCCCGGCTGGTGTGCTTCTCGGCCTTCGGGCGCGGCGCGGGCTTCGGCTTCGCCTTGGCCTTGGCCTTGTGGTGGGTCTCGGGTTCCGCCTTGGGCTTGGCGGTGGCCTTACCGCCCTTGAGGGAGAGCTTCTGACCGGGGTAGATCAGATCGGGGTCGCCGCCGATCGTCTCGCGGTTGGTCTCGTAGAGCGCCTCCCAGCCGCCATTGACGTCGTGGGTGTCGGCGATGCGGGACAGCGAGTCACCGCTGACGACCACATAGCGGCCGGACTTCGTGGAGGCGCGCCCCGGGAGACTGGTGGGTGTGGGCTTGCTCGCCGCCACCTGCTGGGCCTTCTCCGGCCGGTGGGTCTGTTCGGCCGGGGCGGCGGCCGTCTTGACGATCTTCTGTGCGCTCTGTGCGCTCTGTGCGCTCTGTGCGCTCTGCGGCGCCGCGTCGTCCCGCGTCAGACCGGCCTTGCCCGAACACACCGGCCACGCGCCCGGACCCTGGGCGTCGAGCACCTTCTCCGCGACCGCGATCTGCTGATCCTTGGTGGCCAGATCGGCCCGTGCCGCGTACGCCGTGCCGCCGTACGCCTCCCATGTGCTCTGCGTGAACTGCAGCCCGCCGTAGAAGCCGTTGCCGGTGTTGATGTCCCAGTTGTCGGTGGACTCGCACTGGGCCACCTTGTCCCAGGTTTCACCCGAGGCCGCGGACGCGCCCGCGGCGCCGATGAGTGGAAGGGCGATTCCGGCACCGCCCGCCGTGACGCTCAGCGAGGCACGGGAGATGCGGTTGGGCTTGTAGCGGCGGTGGCGTCCCCGTAAGGGCATGGACGGCTCCTTCTCGTGCTGCCGGGTGCGGCGAGCTGCCGGGCGCGCCAAAGATAAGGGGCCCGATTTGGCCACAACAAGAGGGAGTTCACCTGGAAAGGGGGCCACAGCGCCCTGTGCTGCGACCCTCTTCCGCTTATGTGATGTGCATCACACGAATTCGGTCGGTGGCTCGACCGGAACGCAGGGTGACGGGCCCGCCCCGGCTACCAAGAGAGCCGCCGCCCGCGACCGATGGCCACGGGCGGCGGCGTGCCGCGATCCGTCGAGGAGCTACCGGCGCACGGCCAGCGACACCGCGAAGCGGCCCTCCGCGTCGGTCCACCAGCGCCGCGACTCCATCCCCGCGGCGGCCAGTTCGGCCCGCACCTTCTCCTCCCGGAACTTGGCGGACACCTCGGTGCGGACCTCCTCCCCGGCCCCGAAGTGGACCGCCAGATCCATGGCGGGGATCTTCGCGGTGAGCTCCTTACGGGCCCTCAGCCGCATCTCGATCCACTCCTCCTCGGCGTTCCACACCGCCACGTGGTCGAAGTCGGAGGGGTCGAGGTCGGCGCCCAGTTCACGGTCGAGCACCGTCAGCACGTTCTTGTTGAACGCCGCGGTGACGCCCTGGGCGTCGTCGTAGGCGGCAACCAGCGTGGCCTCGTCCTTGACCAGGTCGGTGCCGAGCAGCAGCGCGTCGCCGGGCGCGAGCAGCTCGCTCACCGAGGCGAAGAACGCGGCGCGTTCCGCGGGCAGCAGATTGCCGATCGTCCCCCCGAGGAAGGCCAGCAGCCGCGGCCCCGGGGTGTCGTCGGGCAGCGCGAGCCCGTTCATGAAGTCGGCCACCAGCGCGTGCACCGTCAGCCGTGGATGCTCGGCCAGCAGGGCCTCCCCGGCCAGTTCCAGCGCGCTCTCGCTCACGTCGACGGGGACGTAGACGCGCAGATCCGGCAGCGCCCGGATCAGGTGGCGGGTCTTCTCGGAGGAGCCGGAGCCCAGTTCGACGAGGGTGCGGGCCCCGGTGGTGTCGGCGATCTCCGCCGCGCGGGCGACGAGGATCTCCCGCTCGGCGCGGGTCGGGTAGTACTCGGGCAGCCGGGTGATCTCTTCGAAGAGCGCGCTTCCCCGGGCGTCGTAGAACCACTTGGGCGGAAGCTGTTTGGGGGTACTGGTCAGCCCGTCGGCCACATCGGCGCGCAGCGCGGCCGCGGTGGCATCGGCGGGCAGGGTGCGGGTGACGGTGAAGGGGCTCAACGGGAAGCCTCCTTGAGTGCGGTGAGCAGTACGTCGGTGCGGGTGGCGGTGAGCAGGGTGCGGTCCGGGACCTCGGTCCAGCCGGGGTCCTGGTCGTACGGCTCGGAGGCCACCACCACGCCCCGGTCCGGATCGGCCAGGTACCACAGCGTGTCGCCCCAGGCGGTGGCGGCGATGGTCTCCCCGTCCATGAGCAGCAGATTGAGCCGTGAGTCGGGGGACGCGCCGGCGAGCTGTTCGGCGGTCTCGGCCAGCGCCTCCGGCGGCGCGTGGCCCAGCCGCAGCCGGTGCAGCACCAGCGCCCAGACGAACGCCGAGTCGCACCGCGCCTCCAGGCCGAGCAGATCCACCGGCGGCAGTGCGGCGGCGAGGTCCGCGACCGCGTGCGGCCAGTCGCGGATCGCCCCGTTGTGGCTGAACAGCCAGGTGCCGGAGGCGAACGGCGAGGCGCCCGCCTCGCCGTCCGCGCTCGCCTCGGTGGCGTCCCGTACGGCGGCCATCAGCGCCCCGGTCCGCACCACGCGGGCCAGGTCGGCGAACGACAGGTCGCCCCAGATGGGCCCGGCGCGGCGGTACCGCGCGGGCACCGGGTCCTCCGACGCGTACCAGCCGACGCCGAACCCGTCGGCGTTGACCGTGCCGTGCGCCTGCCGCCGGGGCGCCCACGACTGCCGGAACAGGCTGTTCGCGGGCGCCACGACCACCTCGCCGATGGAGGTCCGCGGCCCGAGGTAGGCCAGGTGCCGGCACATCAGGACGCGTCCCGCGCGGTGCGGAAGCCCGAGAAGATCTGGCGGCGGACCGGCAGGTCCCAGTTGCGGAAGGTGCCCCGGCAGGCGACCTCGTCCACCGCGAAGGAACCGCCGCGCAGCACCTTGTACGACGGGCCGAAGAAGACTTCCGAGTACTCGCGGTACGGGAAGGCGCGGAACCCCGGGTAGGGCAGGAAGTCGCTCGAGGTCCACTCCCACACGTCGCCGATGAGCTGCCGCACGCCCAGCGGGGAGGCGCCGTGCGGATAGCTTCCGGCCGCTGCGGGCCGCAGATGGCGCTGGCCCAGGTTGGCGTGGACGGGCGTGGGATCCTCGTCGCCCCACGGATAGCGCCGGGACCGGCCGCTCTCCGGGTCGTGGCGGGCGGCCTTCTCCCACTCCTCCTCGGTCGGCAGCCGCCGCCCCGCCCAGCGGGCGTACGCGTCCGCCTCGTACCAGCTCACATGCACCACCGGCTCCTCCGGCGGCACCGGCTCCGTCACCCCGAACCGCCGGCGCAGCCACTGCCCGCCCTCGCGCCGCCAGAACAGCGGGGCGGCGAGGCCGTGCTCCCGGACGTACGCCCAGCCGTCGGCCGTCCACCAGCGCCGCTCGGTGTAGCCGCCGTCCGCGATGAACCGCTGGTACGCGCCGTTGGTCACGGGAGTGGTGTCGATGTGGAAGGCCGGGACCAGCCGGTGGTGCGCGGGCCGCTCGTTGTCCAGGGCCCAGGGCTCGGTCGAGGTGCCCATGGTGAACGGGCCGCCCGGGACCAGCACCTCCTCGGGCAGCGCCGCGCCGTCGGCCGGGCCGGGCGGCGGCGGGGCGGTGAGCGCGGCGGGTCCGCGGCGCAGCTGATGGGTGATGAGCATCGTCTCGTCGTGCTGCTGCTCGTGCTGCGCGATCATGCCGAAGGCGAAGCCCGCGTCCACCAGCGGGGCGCCACGCAGCTCGATCCGCTCCAGGATGTCCAGCACCCGGCCGCGCACCTCGTGGACATAGCCGCGGGCCTCGGCGGGTGCCAGCAGCGGCAGGGCGGGCCGCTCGGCGCGCGGATGCTCGAAGGCGTCGTAGATCGAGTCGATCTCGGGGCGCAGCGCGTCACGTCCGCCGACCGCGCGCAGCAGCCACTGCTCCTCCTGGTTGCCGATGTGCGCCAGATCCCACACCAGCGGGGACATCAAGGGGGAGTGCTGGGCCGTGAGGTCGGGCTCGTCCACGCAGGTGGTCAGGGTGTGGGTGCGGTCGCGCGCGGTGCGCAGCGCCTTCTCGGCGCGCCGGCGCAGCGCCTCGGGATCGATGGTGCGATCGGAGTCGGGGGCGGTCATGACCGTCCCTCCTTACCGGTGAGGGGAGCGAGCAGATCGTCGGCGGGACATCGGCCGCGGACCACATAGCGGTCGGTGAAGGCGGCGACGGCGGCGGTGATGGCGGGGGAGGCGCCGATCCGCGGCAGCGCGTCCAGCGCCGTGGTGAAGCAGCTGACGGCGGCGGTGTGCAGCTCGGGGTCGGCCAGACCGTGGCGGGCCGCGGCCCGCCACAGCGGATTGCCCGGTGCGGGGCGCGCGCCCGCCGTCTCGGCGAGCGGTTTCACCACCCGGTAAACCGTTTCAGCAGCCTGGGGATCGTCGAAGAGCGCGACCGTGACGGCGAGGGGGACGACCCATCCGTCCTCACCGCTCTGCGCGTCGATCATGCGCAGCTCCAGATGGCCGCGCGGGCGGACGGGGGGAAAGAGGGTGGAGACGTGGAAGTCGAGGTCGTCGTGGGTGGGAGGCCGGGGCAGCCCCGTCCGGGCCCACTGGCGGAAGGTCACCCCGGACGGCACCGTCCAGGGCGCCTCCTCGTCCCGGATGGCCATCACGGGCGCGTCCAGCACGTAGGTGGCCCAGGCCGTGCGGGGATCCCCGCCGTCGGCCGGGGCGTGGGTGCGGCCGGGGTCCATCGCCGTCCACAGCGCCTGCCGGGTGGAGCGGTAGCCCGTGGGGCGGCCCTGGCGCAGCGGCGAGTTGGCGAACGCGGCGGTCAGCACCGCGCCCAGCAGATGGGCGAGCCGCCAGCGCCGCGCCATGCCGAGCGGTCCGGGCTCCTCGTGCCCGGCGTCCACGCAGACCTGCACGGAAGCGGTGCTGCACATCATGGAGCGCCCGGCCGGCCCCCGGCGGTCGAAGTAGGTCTCCATGCACTCGTACCGGGGCGTACTGAGGAAGCGTCTCGGCGGGCGCCAGGGGTCGTGCCCGTGGCCGGCGAGACCGAGGCCGAGGCCGGTGAGTGCGGTACGGACGAGAACCAGATCGGCGGCCGCGGACTCCACACACGCGGTGAGGGAGTCGGCCGGGAGGGAGCTGAGCTCCACCTGGCCGCCGGGTTCGAAGGTGATGGCGGACCGCAGTGACAGTCCGCGCAGGGCGGTGACCGCGGCTTCGAGCCGGGCCGTCTCGACGGGTCGTGCGGGGTCGTGCGGGTCGTACATGAACCATTCGAGCTCGACTCCGATGCGGCGCGGCGGCCCGGTCTTGAAACAGATGCCGTGCAGCCTGGCCTCCATCTCGGCCTCGCTGATCGCCTTGTCGTCGGGCACAGTCGTCATCTCCCGTCCCGTTCCGGCTACGGCTCGCCGGGAAAACGAACCGATTTTTCGCCGTCCACTCTTTACTGCCGACGCGCCGGGCTCAAGGGGGCCTCCAGAGTTGCACAAGAGTTCATCCGCCGCCGGGTGGGCAGGTCAGGATGGCTGACGGCGGTGGCGGTTCCGCTCCTCGTACCGACTGGTTAGTATGTTCGACCCGGCGCGGTACCGCGTTCCGACGATCCGTTTGTGGAGGCCACCGGATGCAGGCATGGCGAGTGCACGACAATGGCGAGCCCGGTGAGGTCATGCGCCTCGATGAGGTGCCGGACCCCGAGGCGGGACCGGGACAGCTGCTGCTGCGGGTCCGGGCCGTCAACGTCAACTTCCCCGACGCCCTGTTGTGCCGCGGCCAGTACCAGGTGCGGCCGCCCCTGCCGTTCACCCCCGGCGTCGAGGTGTGCGGCGAGGTCGTCGCCGCCGGTGAGGGCGCCGAGGCCGCGGTGGGCTCCCGCGTCCTGGCCACGCCCACCCTCCCCGCGGGCGGCTTCGCCGAGCTGGTGCCCGTGGAGGCGGCGGCCGCGCTGCCCGCGCCCGACGCGCTGGACGACGCCGAGGCCGCGGCGCTGCACATCGGCTACCAGACCGGCTGGTTCGGCCTGCACCGCAGGGCCCGCATCCAGTCCGGCGAGACGCTCCTGGTGCACGCCGCCGCGGGCGGGGTCGGCAGCGCCGCCGTCCAGCTCGGCAAGGCGGCCGGGGCCACTGTGATCGGGGTCGTCGGCGGCGACGACAAGGCGCAGGTCGCCCGCGAGCTCGGCTGCGACCTCGTCCTCGACCGGCGCGCCGACGACATCGTGGCGGCCGTCAAGGAGGCCACCGGCGGGCGCGGCGCGGACGTCGTCTACGACCCGGTCGGCGGCGACGCCTTCGTCAAGTCCGTCAAATGCGTCGCCTTCGAGGGCCGCATCGTGGTCGTCGGCTTCGCCAGCGGTGTCGTGCCCCAGGCCGCCCTCAACCACGCCCTGGTCAAGAACTACGCCATCCTCGGCCTCCACTGGGGCCTGTACAACACCCACGACCCGGCCGCGATCCGCGCCTGCCACGAGGAGCTGACCAAGCTCGCCGCGCAGGGCACCGTCAAACCGCTGGTCAGCGAGCGCGTACCGCTGACGGACGCGGCCGCCGCCGTGCAGCGCGTCGCCGACGGCGTGACCACCGGCCGTGTGGTCGTCGTCCCCGGGCAGGCCGCCGGAGGGGCCCGATGAGCACCACCAGGCACCGCCCCGCCGTGGACGCCGACGAGCTGCGCCGCCGCGTCCGCGAACTCCTGGACGCCCATCCGCCCGCCACCACCGACCGCCTGGACTTCCTCCGCGCCCGCTTCGACGCCGGGCTCGCCTGGGTGCACTACCCGGCCGGACTCGGCGGCCTGGACGCCCCGCGCTCCCTGCAGGCCGTCGTCGACGCCGAGCTGGAGGCCGCGGGCGCGCCCGACAACGACCCCCGCCGCATCGGCATCGGCCTCGGCATGGCCGCCCCCACCATCCTCGGCTTCGGCACCGACGAACAGCGGCAGCGGCTGCTGCGCCCGCTGTGGACCGGCGAGGAGGTGTGGTGCCAGCTGTTCAGCGAGCCCGGCGCCGGATCCGACCTCGCGGCCCTGGCCACCCGGGCGGTGCGGGACGGCGACGACTGGGTGGTCGACGGACAGAAGGTCTGGACCTCCAGCGCCCATCTCGCCCGCTGGGCCATCCTCATCGCCCGCACCGACCCCGACCAGCCCAAGCACCGCGGCATCAGCTACTTCATCTGCGATATGACCGACCCTGGGGTCGAGGTCCGGCCACTGCGCCAGATCACCGGCGAGGCGGAGTTCAACGAGGTCTTCCTCACCGGGGTGCGGATCCCCGACAGCCGGCGGCTCGGCGAGATCGGCGAGGGCTGGCGCGTCGCCCAGACCACCCTGATGAACGAGCGGGTGGCCATCGGCGGCGGCCGCGTCCCCCGCGAGGGCGGCATGATCGGCCTCGTCGCCGACACCTGGCGCCAGCGGCCCGAACTGCGCACCCACGACCTCCACCAGCGGCTGCTGGGGCTGTGGGTGGAGTCCGAGGCGGCCCGGCTCGCGGGCGAGCGGCTGCGCCAGCAGCTCGCGGTCGGCCAGCCCGGCCCCGAGGGCTCGGCCATGAAGCTCGCCTTCGCCCGCCTGAACCAGCAGATCAGCGCGCTGGAGGTCGAGCTGCTGGGGGAGGAGGGACTGCTCTACGACGACTGGACGTTGCGCCGCCCCGAACTGGTGGACTTCACCGGGCGCGAGGCCGGCTACCGCTATCTGCGCGCCAAGGGCAACTCCATCGAGGGCGGCACCTCGGAGGTGCTGCTCAACATCATCGCCGAACGCGTCCTGGGCCTGCCGCCCGAGCCGCGGACCGACAAGGACCTCCCGTGGAAGGACCTGCCCCGATGAGCACCGCCGACCTGCTCTACTCCGAGGCGGAGGACGATCTGCGCGCGGCCGTACGGTCGCTGCTCACCGACCGCTGCCCACCCGCCACGGTGATGTCCGAGGCCGAGAGCGGCCGGGCGCACGACACGGCGCTGTGGCGCGCGCTGGGCACCGAGATGGGCACCGCGGGGCTGCTGGTGCCGGACAAGCTCGGCGGTCAGGGCGCCACCGCGCGTGAGGCGGCGGTGGTGATGGAGGAGCTCGGCCGCGCCGTCGCCCCCGTGCCGTACCTCACCAGCGCCGTCCTGGCCGCCGCCGCCCTGCTCGGCTGCGACACCGGCCAGGACGCGGTGGCCCGGCTGCTCGGCGCGGTCGCCGAGGGCCGCACGGTCGGCGCCCTCGCGGTGCCGCTGTCCACCGTGGCCGTGGCGCCCGGCGGTGGCTCCGGCGCTCCTGCCGCGACCGTACGGGCCGACGGCGACGGCACGCTCAGCGGCCAGGTCTCCGCGGTCGCGGGCGCGGCGGGCGCCGATGTGCTGCTCGTCCCCGCCACCGGCGCGGACGGATACGGGCTGTACGCCGTCGAGACCGCCGAGACCAGCGTCACCGTCGAACCCCTCACCTCGCTCGACCTCACCCGCCCGCTCGCCGCGGTGACCCTCACCGGTGCCCCGGCCCGCCGGCTGGCCGGGCCCGACCGGGCCGGGCCGGCCATCGGGCGGGCGCTGCTGACCGGGGCCGGGCTGCTCGCCTCCGAGCAGCTGGGCGTGGCCGAATGGTGTCTGACCGAGACCGTCCGCCACACCAAGGAGCGCCATCAGTTCGGGCGCCCCATCGGTTCGTTCCAGGCGCTCAAGCACCGCATGGCCGCGCTGTGGCTGGAGCTGGTCTCGGCGCGCGCCACCGCCCGGTACGCCGCCGACGCACTGGCCACGGACAGCCCGGACACACCGGTCGCGGTGGCCGTGGCCCAGGCGCACTGCGCCGCGGTGGCGGTGCACGCGGCCGAGGAGTGCGTCCAGCTGCACGGCGGCATCGGCATGACCTGGGAGCACCCGGCGCATCTGTATCTCAAGCGGGCCAAGAGCGACGAGATCGCGCTGGGCACTCCCGGTCGTCACCGGCAGGCGCTCGCCGGGCTGGTGGATCTGCCGGCCCCCACCGGCTGACCGGCCGGATCCGGCGAACCCGCCCCCGCTCCGCGATCACGCCACTAGAGTGCCGAACAACTGTGCGGCACATCGGGCGGGTCCGGAACGGGGGCACATGATGAGCGACTTCGACTACATCGTGGTGGGGGCGGGCTCGGCGGGCGCCGTGGTGGCGGCCCGGCTGACGGAATCCCCGGACGTGCGGGTGCTGCTGCTGGAGGCCGGGAAGGACGACGCGGCCGAGCAGATCCACGACCCCACCGCGTGGTTCGGCCTCATCGGCGGTGAGCACGACTGGGGCTACACCACCGTCCCGCAGCCGGGCCTGGCCGGGCATCCGCAGGCCGCCGCGCGCGGCAAGGTGCTCGGCGGCTCCAGCAGCATCAATGTGATGACCTATGTGCGCGGCCACCTCGGCACCTTCGACGACTGGGCCGCCGACGGCTGCACCGGCTGGGACGCCGCTTCGGTGCTGGAGACCTTCCGCGCCCTCGAGCACACCGAGGGCCGTGACCCCCGCTTCCGCGGCACCGGCGGCCCGCTGCGGCTCAGCCGGGCCGAGACCCCCAACCCGCTGAGCACCGCCTTCCTCGACGCCGCCAAGGAACTCGGCCATCCCTACAACGACGACTTCAACGGCGCGGAGAGCGACGGCGCCGGACGCCATGAGTGGACCATCCACGAGGGGCGCCGCCAGAGCACGGCGGTCGCCTATCTCGATCCGGCGATGGACCGCGCCAACCTCACCGTGCGCACCGAGGCCCACGCACACCGCCTGCTCTTCGAGGGCACCCGCTGCGTCGGCGTCGAATACGCGGGCTTCGGCGGCGTGGCACGGCGGGTGCGCGCGACGCGGGAAGTCATCGTGTGCGCGGGCTCGGTGGACTCGCCCAAGCTGCTGATGCTCTCCGGGATCGGCCCGGCCGGCCATCTGCGCGAGGTGGGCGTCCCGGTGCTGGTGGACGCCCCCGAGGTGGGGGCCAATCTGCAGGACCACCCCCTGGTGGGGCTGGTCCACGAGGCGGGCACCCCGCTGCCGCCGCCCCCGCTGACCACCGCCGAGGCGGCCCTGTTCACCCGGACCGCCCCCGGGCTGTCCTGCCCCGACCTCGAGGTGTTCCTCTTTCACATCCCGTTCCACCCGAGGCTGCTGCCGTTCCCGCCGAACAGCTTCACCCTGACCGCCGCCGCCATGCGGCCCCACAGCCGGGGCACGGTCCGGCTCTCCGGCGCGGACCCCGAGGACCGGCCGCTGATCGACCCCGGCTGTCTCAGCGACGGAAGGGACCTCGCCACCCTGGTCCAGGGGGTCGAACTGGCCAGGTCACTCGCCGCCACCGACGCGTTCGAGACGTGGCGGCCGCGTGAACTGCTGCCCGGCCCCGGGGTGAGCGGCCGGGACGACCTGGCCGACTTCGTCCGCGAGAACACCGGCACCTACTTCCACCACGTCGGCACCTGCCGGATGGGCGGGGACGAGCGATCGGTGGTGGACCCCCGGCTGCGCGTCCGGGGCGTGGAGGGGCTGCGGATCGCCGATGGATCGATCATGCCGTCGATCGTCCCGGCCAACACCAACGCGGCCTGCGTCATGATCGGCGAGATGGCCGCCGAGCTGGTCCGCGCCGACGCCTGAGCGGGCCCGCCACGCCCGCCCCTCGCGGAGGGGCGGGCGTGGCGGAGATGGCCGAACAGCAGATCGGCACCCGTATGGAGCACCAGGTGGCGGCGGTCCAGGGGCGATTCTGGGCCACACTGACGGCCGGATTCCGATGCTCCGTAGTGGCCGAGGAGGCTCCCCATGGCCATTTCCATCTCCGTGGTCCTGCTGCTTCTGATCCTCACCGTGGTGTTTCTCCGCAGCGGCGGACTGCGCATCTCGCATGCGCTGGTCTGTGTGACGCTGGGCTTCTACCTGGCGAGCAGCAGCGTGGCGCCCACCATCTCCGAGGGCCTGGCAGCCACCGCGGACGTGGTCAGCAGCGTCCGTCCCTGATCCACGCCCGCGGCGGCCGGTCCCTGACGGCCGGGCTCAGCGGCCGATCTCGACGTCCTCCAGCACACCGAGCGCGTCGGGCACCAGAATCGCCGCCGAGTAGTAGGCGGAGACCAGATAGGACGTCACGGCCTGCTCGCTGATGCCCATGAACCGGACGTTCAGACTGGGCTCGTACTCATCCGGGATACCGGTCTGGTGGAGTCCGATGACCCCCTGGCTCTCCTCACCGGTGCGCATCGCCAGGATCGAGCTGGTGCCGGACTCGCTGACCGGGATCTTGTTGCAGGGCAGCAGGGGAACCCCGCGCCACGCCCGCACCGCGACCCCGGCCACCTCGACGCCCTGCGGATACAGACCACGGCTGCTGCACTCCCGCCCGAAGGCGGCGATCGTGCGCGGATGCGCCAGCAGGTACTGGGTCTTGCGGCGCCGGGCCAGCAACTCGTCGAGGTCGTCGGGGGTGGGCGGACCACTGCGGGTGTGGATGCGCTGGGAGAGGTCGGCGTTGTGCAGCAGGCCGAATTCGCGGTTGTTGATGAGCTCGTGTTCCTGGCGTTCGCGCAGGGCCTCGATGGTGAGGCGGAGCTGCTGCTCGACCTGGTTCATGGGCTCGTTGTAGAGGTCGGCGACGCGGGTGTGGACGCGCAGCACGGTCTGGGCCACGCTCAGCTCGTACTCGCGCGGCTCGAGTTCGTAGTCCACGAAGGTGCCCGGCAGGACCGGCTCGCCCGAGTGGCCGGAGGTGATGGCGATATCGGCCTCACCACGCCGGTTCTGAGCGGGCGCGGTCCGCTCGGCGAGCCCCTGGAGATGGTCGCGCAGCGCCGCGGAGCGGTCGGCGGTCTCCTGGACGACGCGGCGGGGAAGGGTGAGCACCGTGGTCCGGGTGACGGCCCGGACGGTGAACTCCCAGATGCGCTCCGGACCGGTCAGGACCGCGTCGCCGAAGTGCTCCCCGTCGGCCAGCACCGCCAATGTGCTGCCCTCGTCATACGCGCCGGGGGCGATCTGGCGGACCTTGCCATGGGCGATCAGGAACACCTGGTCGGCCGGGCGGCCCGCCTCCACCAGCACATCCCCCGGAGCGTACTCGCGCTGGACACAGCCGTCGGCCAGCGACTCCAGCACGGCGGTGTCCGCGAAGCCGCGCAGCGTCGGCAACTCGCCCAGCTCCGGCGGGATGACCCGCACCTGCGATCCGGTGGTGATGAACTCCACCCGCCCGTCCCCGACCGTGTAGGTCAGCCGGCGGTTCACCCGGTACGTACCGGCCGACACCTGGACCCAGGGGAGGACGCGCAGCAGCCACCGGGAGGAGATGGCCTGCATCTGCGGAACGGACTTGGTGGTGGTCGCCAGGTTCCGTGCGGCGGCCGTGCCCAGACTCAGCGGCTGCTCACCGGACTCCACGGAGGTGGTCATAAGTGCTCATCACCCATTTCGGTAGATCTTCGGGAAGGTATGCGAAGGCCATGGGCCCGGTCGGGCGGACATCAGAGTCCGTCGGCGGACCTCAGAGCCCGACTTCCACGTTCTCCAGGACTCCGAGCGCGTCCGGGACGAGCACGGCCGCGGAATAGTAGGCGCTGACGAGATACGAAATGATGGCCTGCTCGCTGATTCCCATGAACCGCACCGAGAGGCTCGGCTGGTATTCGTCGGGAATTCCGGTGCGGTGCAGTCCGATGACCCCCTGGTTCTCCTCACCGGTGCGCAGCACCAGAATCGAACTCACCCCGCTCCGGGAGACCGGAATCTTGTTGCACGGGAGGATGGGCACGCCCCGCCAGGCCGGCAGCGCGTGCCCGTTCACCTCCGCGGGCTGCGGGGAGATGCCACGGCTGTTGAACTGCCGGCCGATCGCCGCGATGGCGCGCGGATGCGCCAGGATGAGCCCCGGGTCCTTCCAGACGGTGGCCAGCAGCTCGTCGAGGTCGTCGGGGGTGGGCGGACCGCCGCGGGTGTGGATGCGCTGGGAGAGGTCGGCGTTGTGCAGCAGACCGATCTCGGGGTTGTTGATGAGCTCGTGCTCCTGGCGTTCGCGCAGGGCCTCGATGGTGAGGCGGAGCTGCTGCTCGACCTGGTTCATGGGCTCGTTGTAGAGGTCGGCGACGCGGGTGTGGACGCGCAGCACGGTCTGGGCCACGCTCAGCTCGTACTCGCGGGGCGCGAGCTCGTACTCCGCGAAGGTGCCCGGCAGGACCGGCTCGCCCGAGTGGCCGGAGGCCAGCGCGATGGCCGCCTCCCCGTGTTCGTTCCGCTCGGTCTCCGGCGCCGAGCGCACCGCCTCGACATGGGCCCGCAGCTCCGGTGAACGGTCCAGCTGCTCCTCGAACTCCTGCCGGGGCAGGGCCAGCACCGTGCAGGACGTCACGGCCTTCACGGTGATGCCCCAGGTGCCCGCCTCGGCGGCGGTCAGCTCCGGCTCCCCGATGTGGTCACCGCCGGCGGCCGAGCCGGTCACCGAGGGTTCGTCGAACGCGCCCTCGGTCAACTTCTCGACCTTGCCGTGGGCGATGAGGAGGAGTTCATCGGCCGGGCGCCCGGCCTCCACCAGCACATCGCCGGGCGCGAATTCCCGCTGGGTGAAGCGGTCCGCGAGGGCCTCGAGCACCGCGGTGTCCTCGAACCGGCGCAGCAGCGGCAGCTCGCGCAGCTCGACCGGGATGACCCGCACCTGTGATCCGGTGGTGGTGAACTCCACCCGCCCGTCGCCGAGCGTATGCGACGCCCGGCGGTTCACCCGGTAGGAACCACCCGGAACCTGCACCCACGGCAGCATGCGCAGCAGCCACCGCGAGGAGATGCCCTGCATTTGCGGAACGGATTTGGTCGTCGTCGCCAGATTCCGCGCGGCCGCCGTGCCGAGGCTCAACCGCGGTTGTGAAATGTCGGTACCGGAACCCGGTTCAACGGACGTCGTCATCGTGTATGCTCACCCATCCCTGTACGGACCTTGAAGAAAATTCCGCTCGAGCAACTGCCAAGTTATCAGCGGACTTTGGGCGGGTGCATTCACTCAAAAGAGTGCCCGGGTGGTGGTTATGGCGGCCGCTGCCGACGGGTAAACACTTTCGAATGTGTCATCGGCCGACGGCCGCCGCGAACCCGCCCGTTCACCCGGCGCGCGCATCCACCTCGCGCCCCCTCGGGCGCCGCCGCCACCGCCTCGGCACCTCGGGAACGGCGAGGAAATGGCCGGGGACCACCGGTGGAACTCTTCGCTCAGCACTGCCCTTCGGGCGCGGCTCCGCCCGATACTCACTGGCGTCCATCCTGCGTATCCGGCACCGCGCCGGGACGAGAGCCGGGAGGCCCCATGGTCCGCCGTACACGCCGTGCCTTTGTCGTCACCCTCGGAGCCGCTCTGGCGGGTGGCGCGGCCGCGCCCGCCTTCGCGAGCACGTCCGCCTCGCTCGGCAGCACCTCCGCTTCGAAGGACGACTCGACGGGCCTCTCGCGGGACCGCTCGAAGGGCAAGCGGCCGCTGGCCAGAGCCCACGCCCACAACGACTACGAGCACCCGCGCCCGCTCCTCGACGCGCTCTCGCACGGCTTCGGCAGCGTCGAGGCCGACATCTGGCTGGTCGACGGCCAGCTGCTGGTCGCGCACGACGCCACGGACCTCGACCCCACCCGCACCCTGGAGGCGCTCTACCTCGACCCGCTGGCCCGGCGGGTGAAGGCCAACGGCGGCCGGGTCTACCGCGGTTACGACCTGTCGCTGCAACTGCTGATCGACCTCAAGACCGCAGGGGAGCCCACCTACCTCGAGCTGGCCAAGCGGCTGCGCCGCTACGGCCACCTGTTCAGCGCCGCCTACGGCGGGGTCGGCGGCCGGGTGCGCCGCGGCGCGGTGACGGCCGTCATCTCCGGCGACCGCGGCGCACGGACCCCCATGGAGGCCGAGAAGGTGCGCCACGCCTTCTACGACGGACGGCTGGAGGACCTCGGCTCGGGCGTGCCCGCCTCCTTCATCCCGCTGATCAGCGCCGACTGGACCAAGACCTTCACCTGGACGGGAGCCGGCCCGATACCGGCGGCGGAGCGCGAGACGCTGCGCCGCCTGGTCGCCTCCGCGCACGACGCCCGGCAGACGGTGCGCTTCTGGGCCACCCCGGACGTGGCAGGGCCGGAGCGCGACGCCCTGTGGGGTGAGCTCCTGGCCGCCGGCGTGGACTACCTCAACACCGATGACCTGGCGGGGCTGGAGGCGTTCCTGCGCGCGGCCCGCTGACATCCCGTGGGGCGGCGGCCGGGAAAACCGCTCGCGTGCCGCCGCCCGCACGGCCATGCTGGCCCTCATGCTCATCAGGACCGCCACCGCCGAGGACTGGCCCGCCATCTGGGCCTTCCTGCGCCGCATCGTCGCCGCGGGTGAGACCTACACCTACCCCCGCGACCTGGACGAGGACCGGGCCCGCGAAATCTGGATGCCGGAGCCCCCGAGCCGTACCGTCGTCGCGACCGACCCCGACGGCACGGTCCTCGGCTCGGCCAAGATGAACCCCAACCACATGGGCCCCGCGGCGCATATCGCGGGCGCCAGTTTCATGGTGGCCCCCGAGCACGGGGGGCGCGGTGTGGGCCGCGCCCTGGGCGAGCACGTCCTCGAGTGGGCGCGCGCCGAGGGCTACAAGGCGATGCAGTTCAACGCCGTGGTGGAGAGCAACACCCGGGCGGTGGCACTGTGGCGCTCACTGGGCTTCGAGATCATCGGCACTGTCCCCAAGGCGTTCGCCCACCCCACGAACGGCTATGTGGGGCTGCACATCATGCATCGCTTCCTCTGATCCCGGCCGGCTCACCGGCCCTGGCCGGGTCCCTGAACCCCGCCGGATCGTCGAGTACCGCCTGCACCACCGAGCTGGCCGCGCCCAGCAGCGGACCGTCCGGGCCGAGCCGGGAGACGGTCACCGCCCCGCTGCCCGGGCGTGCCGGGTCGGTGAGCCGCCGGCCCAACTCCCGCTCCAGGGCGGGCAGCAGCCAGGGCGCCAGCGGCGTCAGCGCGCCCCCGAGCACCACCTTCTCCGGGTCCAGGAGGTTCACCGCGCCGGCGAGGGCGATCCCGAGCGCCGAGCCCGCGCCGCGCAGCGCGCGCCGTGCCCGCTGGTCGCCGCTGGCCGCCCGCACGGCCAGCACGGCGATACGGCCGCCGGGGCCCGGGTGCTGGGCCGCGGCCTCCTCGGGGGACAGGCCGCTGGCCCGCAGCACCGCCTCCTCGCCCGCGTACTGCTCCAGGCAGCCGCGCCCGCCGCAGGCGCACTCGGGCCCCTCGGGGCGCACCGGCACATGGCCCAGCTCGCCCGCGAAACCGTGGGTGCCGCGCAGCAGTTGCCCGTCGAGCACGACCGCGGCGCCGATGCCGATCTCGGCGGAGACGTGGACGAAGTCCCGGGGCGCCGGGTCGTGGCCGCCCCGCCACAGCTCGGCGAGCGCGCCCAGATTCGCCTCGTTGCCCACGGTCACCGGCAGACCGGGCAGGACCGCGCGCAGCTCGGGGCCGATGTCCACCCCCTCCCAGCCCAGATTGGGGGCGCGGACGACCAGCGACGAGTCCCGTGCCACCAGGCCGGGCACCGCCACCGCGAGCCCCACCGGCCGCAGCCCGCCCAGCTCCGCCTCCGCCGCGACCTGCCGGACCAGGCCGGCCAGCTGGGCGAGCACCGGGGCGGGCGGGCGGTCGCGGTTCGCCGACGCGACCTCCGCACGGGCCCGTACCCGTCCGCCGAGGTCCACCGCGCACACCGCGAGATGGTCCACCCCGATCTCGGCGCCCAGCCCGGCCGGACCGCGCTCGTTGAGCTGCAGGGCACTGCCGGGGCGGCCGACCGTGCCGGGCCGGGAGGGGCCCAGCTCGACCAGCAGGCCGTCCCGGATCAACTCGTCGACGAGCGTGGAGACGGCGGCCCGGGTGAGCCCCACCCGCGCCGCCACCGAGGCACGGGACAGCGGGCCGTGGGCGGCTACGGCGTGCAGCACGAGGGAGAGATTGCGCCGGCGCATCGCCTGCTGGGTGTTGGGCAGTGGCGCTGCCACCTGAATCCGTCTCCTCTCGGCCGATCCGCTCATTGTGCCGGGCCGGTACGACACCGGGCCGCCCGGCCGCCGCCTGCGGCGCTCACGCGTGGCGCAGCAGTCCGTCCGCGTATCCCAGCACGTGGGACAGCCGCTCCAGCGCCGCGTCGTCGCGGGGCACCGGGCCGTAGGACGGCCCTTCGGCGGTCGACCAGCGCCGCGCCACCGCCGCCGGGTCCTCGCCCAGCACCAGCCCCGCGGCCTGCGCGGCGGCCCCGAGGGCGACCAGCTCCTCGGCCCGGGGCACCCGCACCGGGCGTCCGCTCAGCCGCCGGACCGTCTCCCGCCACGCCGTGCCCTTGGCGCCGCCGCCGATGAGGAGCAGCGGGGCGTCGGGCTCCGCGTCCGCGTCCAGGACCTGGTCCAGCGCGGTGAGCAGGGCGAAGACCGCCCCGTCGTAGGCGGCCTGGAGCACCTGCCCGGGTGTGGTGTCGTGGCGCAGACCGTGCAGCAGCCCCGAGGCGTGCGGCAGATGGGGGGTGCGTTCGCCGTCGAGGAACGGCAGCAGCACGGCCGAGCCGTCCGGCTCCACCGCCTCCCGGTCGCGGCCCAGCAGCGCCGCGATCCGGTCGACCGCGAGCGTGCAGTTGAGCGTGCACGCCAGCGGCAGCCAGGCGTCGCGCGTGTCGGCGAACCCCGCGACCACCCCGGTGGGGTCGGCGGGCCGGTGGGCCGAGACCGCGTAGACGGTGCCGGAGGTGCCCAGGCTGAGCACCGGCTGCCCCGGGCGCAGACCGAGCCCCAGGGCGGCCGCCATGTTGTCGCCCGTGCCGGTGGCCACCAGGGCGCCGCTGGGCAGCGGCAGATCGGGCAGCTCCCGTACGGTTCCGGCGGCCTCGCCGTGGCGCAGCACGCGCGGCAGCAGCTCGGGGGAAAGCCCGATGCGGTCCAGGATCCCCTCGTCGTAGGACTCGGTGCCCGAGGCCCACCAGCCGGTGCCCGAGGCGTCGCCCCGGTCGGTGGTTCCGTAGCCGGTGAGCCGCTCGGTGAGGTAGTCGTGGGGGAGCCGGACGGCCGCGGTGGCGCGGGCCGCCTCCGGCTCGTTCTCCATGAGCCAGGCCCACTTGGTGACGGTGAAGGCGGGCGCGGGCACGCTGCCCACCCGCTCCGCCCACGCCTTGGGGCCGCCCAGTTCCTCGAGGAGCCGGTCGCGCTGCGGCGCGGAGCGCACATCGTTCCACAGCAGGGCGGGCCGCACCGAGCGGCCCGAGGCGTCCAGCGTGACCAGGCCGTGCTGCTGGCCGCCCACGGAGACCGCGGCCGCCTCCCGGGCCGGGGTGCCGCACTGGCGCAGCGCCTCGGTGAGCGCCTCCCACCACTGCTCGGGGGCGGACTCCTTACCGGTGCCGTCGCTGCCGCCGCCGACGGTGTGCGGGGCCTGGCCGCGGGCGACGACCGCACCGGTCGCGGAGTCGACGACGAGCGCCTTGGTCGACTGCGTGGAGCTGTCCACGCCGACGACGAGCGGTCCTTGCGGCACGGGCACGGCTGCTGCTGCCATCTCGCGCTCTCCCTTTGTCCATGGGTCGTGCGGTGTGCGGGCTGTACGGGGCTTCCCCGGAATGCTCGTGCATACTAATTTGTAAAGTGCCATGACGAAATAGGCGAGGGAGCCGCGATGAGCTACAACCCCACCCCCGAGGACAGGTTCACCTTCGGACTGTGGACGGTCGGCTGGCAGGGCCGGGACCCGTTCGGAGACGCCACCCGCCCGGCGCTCGACCCCGTGGAGTCCGTGACCCGGCTCGCCGAACTCGGCGCGCACGGCGTCACCTTCCACGACGACGACCTCATCCCCTTCGGAGCCTCGGCGGCCGAGCGTGAATCGCACATCAAGCGCTTCCGGCAGGCCCTGGACGCCACCGGGATGACCGTGCCCATGGCCACCACCAACCTCTTCACCCACCCGGTCTTCAAGGACGGCGCCTTCACCGCCAACGACCGCGATGTCCGCCGCTACGCGCTGCGCAAGACCATGCGCAACATCGACCTCGCCGTCGAGCTGGGCGCGAAGACCTATGTGGCCTGGGGCGGCCGCGAGGGCGCCGAGTCCGGCGGCGCCAAGGACGTGCGCGCCGCGCTCGACCGGATGAAGGAGGCGTTCGACCTGCTCGGCGCGTATGTCACCGAGCAGGGTTACGACCTGCGCTTCGCCATCGAGCCCAAGCCCAACGAGCCGCGCGGCGACATCCTGCTGCCGACGGTCGGCCACGCCCTGGCCTTCATCGAGCGCCTGGAGCGGCCCGAGCTGTACGGGGTCAACCCGGAGGTCGGCCACGAGCAGATGGCCGGGCTGAACTTCCCGCACGGCATCGCACAGGCGCTGTGGGCGGGCAAGCTCTTCCACATCGACCTCAACGGCCAGAACGGCATCAAGTACGACCAGGACCTGCGGTTCGGCGCCGGCGATCTGCGGGCCGCCTTCTGGCTGGTCGACCTGTTGGAGACCGGTGGCTACGAGGGCCCCCGCCACTTCGACTTCAAGCCGCCGCGCACCGAGGACATCTCCGGCGTCTGGGCCTCGGCGGCGGGCTGCATGCGCAACTACCTCATCCTCAAGGAGCGCGCGGCCGCCTTCCGCGCCGACCCCGAGGTCCAGGAGGCGCTGCGCGCCTCGCGCCTGGACCAGCTGGGCCTGCCGACCCTCGACGCGGGCGAGACCCCGGCGGCGCTGCTCGCGGACCGCACCGCCTTCGAGGACTTCGACGTCGAGGCGGCCGCCGAGCGCGGTATGGCCTTCGAGCGCCTGGACCAGCTGGCCATGGACCACCTGCTGGCCGCGCGCGGCTGACCGGCCTGGCCGACCGCGTCCGGCCGCCGGTCCCGCCCCCCGACGGGACCGGCGGCCGGGGCTCTCACCGGCTCAGGGCTCCGGCCCTCACCTCCTCGGGACCCCGGCCTTCACCGGCTCAGGGCTCCGGCGGCGGCCGCTCAGGACGACGGCTGCCAGCCGCCGAGCCAGTCGGCGATCTCGTAGTCCGCGGCCTGGGCGTCGGTCAGCTGCGGCCGGTCGGTGCTCGCCGCACCGGAACCGGCGCCGGTGTTCTTGTACTCCCCGAAGCGGTCGTCCTTCCAGGAGAAGCCGCTCATGTCCGTCCACGGCGTGGTCTTGATCGCCGCTGACAGATCCGTATTGCGGACGATCGCCTGTGGATCGAGACTGGCGTCGCCGCCGGCGTGCCAGGGACGGCCGAGGTAGAACGACCGGCTGCTGACATCCCCGGTGATGTTGCTGTTGATGAACAGGAAGCCCTTCTTCCCGGCCGCAGTCGAGGGCGCCGCGACATAGCCCCCGGAGCTGCCGTCGTAGCGCTTGACGAGCCGGATCGCCGACTTGTTGAGCACGGCGGAGGCACGGCCGAAGATGAAGTCGACGTTCCCCTGGATCCAGGCGTTGTTGACGTACACCCGGCCGGCCTTGTCCTTGCTCGCGGAGTCCAGCAGCAGGGTGTCCTGGTCGCCGACCGCGCCGATGTTGTCCAGGACGATCCGGTCGCCCGCGGTGCGCAGCGCGACCGCCTGCTTGTCGGTGATGCTGGTGTTGCCCTCGTTGAAGTCGTTCACGAACTGCAGATTGCGGGCCTGGAAGTCATCGGCCTCGACGGCCACGGTCGCGCTGCCGCTGGTGCCGTAGGTGCCGCCGCCGGGCTTGGGGGTGCCGGAGGCGTTGTTGTAGACGATCGTCACGTCGTTCTTGCTGCTCGTGGTCCCCACCAGCCGGATGTGCGGCTTGTTGGCGGGGACCCTCACCGTCTCGCGGTACGTACCGGGTTTGACGGAGATGGTGACGGCGGACGGGTTGTTCGCCGGCACCGCGTCGACGGCCGCCTGCACGGTGGTGTAAGTGCCGCTGCCGTCCTTGGCCACCACGATGGTGGCCATCGCTGCCGTGGGCGTGGCGGCGTGGGCCGGGGCGGCGGCCAGCCCGGCGCCGGTGGCCAGGGCCAGGGAGCCGATGAGCGGAGCGGGGCGGCGGCGCCGGGGGCGCCGTGGACTGAGGGTCATGGTCGGTGACTCCGTCCCGTGGAGGCGTGCCGAGGGGGTTGACGCCTTACGGTCTCCACGGCCCGCCCAAAGGTTGCCGCCCCGCTGCCTTCGGCGTGGCCGGTTCCCGGGCCCGCCTGGCTCTTCGGCCCGCCTGGTCCGTGGCCACCGGCCGCCGCGGAGGGCCGGTCGGGACGGGCACGGCCGCGCCGTGGTCCGGCAGCGCGGGCCCGAGGCCGATGGCGGAGGGGCGCCGCCACCGGCCGTGCGCCGCGTCAGCCCTCGGAGCCGGGCATCGCCAGCGCCGCCGCCGGGTCGTGTCCGGCCGGGCCCGCGGGCCACCAGCGGCCGCGCTCCCTGCGGTACGGCCACCAGCGGCCGTCGCGTCCGTACCGCACCTGGAGACCGGCGCCCACCACCGTCCAGCGGTTCCCCGTACCGCGCAGCCGGGGCGCCCGCTCCTCCCCCTCCCAGGCGGCCGCGAGCTGGGCGCGGGCGCGCGCGAGGGCCTCGGCGTCCGGCGTCCACTCCTCCTCCAGCACGGTGAGCGCGGCGGCCCCGCCGTGCTCCCAGGCGCTGACGGCACGCGCCAGATCGGTGCGGTCGCGCCCGCAGCCGGCCGCGAGCCGGGCGGCGATCGGGGCCGGGGGACCGGCGGCGGTCAGCCGCACCGTGTCCTGCCACACCGTCAGCGCGGCCGGGACCGGCGAGGTGGCGTGGCCGGGCGCGAGCGCCTCGGCCAGCAGCCGCTGGGCGCGCACGGCGGCGTCCGCCGCCAGGAACTCCAGCGCGGCGACGTCCAGCCCCTCGGCCGGGTCCGTGCCGCCCGCCAGCGCCGGGGGACGGCCGGGCGCGGCGACGGCGGGCGGGGGCGCGGGCAGCGTCGCCGGGCCGGGGACGGCGAACGCCTCCCGGGCCGGTACGCCCTCCGGGGCCGGGGGAGCGGCGTCCTCCGCCGTTCGCGGCAGGTGGACGGCCCGCGCCGCGCTGCGCACCTGGAGCTCGTCCAGCAGCTCCCGCTCCCCGCGTCCGCGCATCAGGAACAGCACGTACGGGTCCTCGTCCAGCAGCCGGGCGAGCTGGTAGCACAGCGCGGCGGTGTGCGGGCAGTGGTCCCACGCCTCGCAGCCGCACTCCGGCTCAAGATCGCCTATCCCCGGCAGCAGTTCGACGCCCACGGCCGCCGCGTCCTCGGCCAGTTGCGGGGGCATGTCGCGGTCCAGCAGGGCGGCGATGTGGCCGGAGCGGTCCGCGACCACCCCCAGCAGCCGGTCCCATTCCGCGTCGGTGAACTCCCGCAGCAGCACATCGGACCGGTAGGGCGTGTGGTCGCGGTCCCGCACCACGGCGGTGACCCGGCCGGGGCGTACGCACACCGCGCCCACCGCTCCCTCGCGCGCCTGCTTGCGGCCGCGCCTCAGCTGCTCGCCGTCCAGCGCCGTGTCCTCCAGGGCCTTCAGCCACGCCTGCCCCCACCAGGTGCGGGCGAAGCCGCGGCCACGGGCGGGCGGCAGTGCGGCGAAGGTGCGCTCGGACTCGGTACGGCTCATCGTTCGGTCCCCCGCAGCTCCACGAGCTCGGCCAGCTCGGCGTCGGTCAGTTCGGTCAGCGCGCCCTCGCCGGAGCCGAGCACGGCGTCCGCCAGCTCCCGTTTGCGCGTCAGCATCGCGGCGATGCGGTCCTCCACGGTCCCCTCCGCGACGATGCGGTGGACCTGCACCGGCTGGGTCTGGCCGATGCGGTACGCGCGGTCGGTGGCCTGCGCCTCGACGGCCGGGTTCCACCAGCGGTCGTAGTGCACGACGTGCCCGGCCCGGGTGAGGTTGAGCCCCGTGCCCGCCGCCTTGAGCGACAGCAGGAACACCGGGACCTCGCCGTCCTGGAAGCGCCGCACCATCTCCTCGCGCCGCGCCACCGGCGTACCGCCGTGCAGCAGCTGGGTCGGCACTCCGCGCGCGGCCAGGTGGTCCTCGAGGATGCGCGCCATCTGGACGTACTGCGTGAAGACCAGGACGCTCGCGCCCTCGGCCAGGATGGTGTCCAGCAACTCGTCGAGCAGCTCCAGCTTGCCGGAGCGCCCCGGAATCACCGGCCGGTCCTCCTTCAGATACTGCGCCGGGTGATTGCAGATCTGCTTCAGCCCGGTGAGGAGCTTGACGATGAGCCCGCGCCGGACGAGGCCGCCGGTGCCGGAGATCTCGGCGAGGATCTCGCGCACCACCGCCTCGTAGAGCCCGGCCTGCTCCTTGGTGAGCGCGACGGCCCGGTCGGTCTCGGTCTTCGGCGGCAGCTCGGGGGCGATACCGGGATCGGACTTGCGGCGCCTGAGCAGGAAGGGGCGGACCAGTTTCGCCAGCCGCGCGGCGGCCTCGGGGTCGCTTCCGCTCTCCACGGCCTGGGCGTAGCGCCTGCGGAACGCCCCGTGGCTGCCCAGCACCCCCGGCGTGGTCCAGTCGAGGATCGCCCACAGCTCGGAGAGGTTGTTCTCGATGGGCGTTCCGGAGAGCGCCACGCGGGCCTTCGCGCCGATGGTGCGCAGCTGCCGCGCCGTCGCCGAGAACGGGTTCTTCACATGCTGCGCCTCGTCCGCCACCACCATGCCCCACGGCCCGGCCTCGGCCAGCCGCCGCGCGTCCAGCCGCATCGTGCCGTAGGTGGTGAGGACGAACTCGCCGTCGTCAAGGCCGTCGAGGCTGCGTGCGGAGCCGTGGTAGCGGCGCACCGGGGTGCCCGGCGCGAACCGCTCGATCTCGCGCCGCCAGTTGCCCATCAGCGAGGTGGGGCAGACCACCAGAGTGGGCCCGGAGGCTTCGGGGAGGCCCATACGGTGCAGATGGAGCGCGATCAGGGTGATGGTCTTGCCGAGCCCCATGTCGTCGGCGAGGCAGCCGCCGAGACCGATCGAGGTCATCCGGACCAGCCAGTCCAGGCCGCGCAGCTGATAGTCGCGCAGCGTGGCCGCCAGGGCGGAGGGCTGGGCCACAGGCGCCCGCCGGGTGCCGACGGTCCCCTCGGGGTCGGCGAGGTGGTCCCGCAGGGCCTCCAGCCAGCCGGTGGGCCGCACCTCCACCTCGGTGCCGTCGGCCTCGGCACGACCGGTAAGGACGGCACCGAGGGCGTCGGCGGGGGTGAGCTTGCGGTCCTGCCGGTCCCGGACGCGGCGCGCCGCCTCGGGGTCGAGGAGGACCCATTGGTCGCGCAGCCGCACCACCGGTCGGCTGGCCTCGGCGAGCCGGTCCAGCTCGGCGCGGGTGAGCTCCTGGTCGCCCACGGCGAACCGCCAGCTGAAGCGCAGCAGCGCGTCGGCGGAGAGGAAGGCGGGGAACCGGGGCCCGGCGTCGTCCTGAGTCTCGTCCTCGCCGTCCGGGCCGATGACGGCGCGGGCGGTGAGCCCGCGGGCCAGCTCCCTGGGCCAGTGCACCTGGACCCCGGCGGCGTCCAGCGCCCCGGCCGCCGGGCCGAGCAGCTCGGTGACCTCCTCGTCGGCGAGGTCGAGGGCGTCGGGCACGGCGGCCGACAGCAGCGGGGTGAGCGGTGCCCAGGCGCGGGCCGCGCGCCGCAGGGTCAGCAGGGCGTCCATACGGGCGCGCGGACCGAGGGCCGGGGTGATGGGCGAGGTCCCCGCCCAGACGTCGGCGGCGTCCGCGACCAGCGCCGGATCGGTGAGGCTGTGCAGCTGGAGGACGGCACGGAAGCGCGGTCGGTCCGCCTTACCGTTCCCGCCGACGCCGTGCAGCAGCTCGATACGGACCGAGAGCCGCACCCCCGCGTCGTGCCCGGCGGCCACATCGGCGGCCCAGGCACGCTGTTCGGGCAGCCGTCGTGGCGCGGGGGCGGCGAACGCGGGGCCGCCCGCGGCCGCCGCCGCGGCGGGTGAGCGCGGCAGCCCGTCCGCCACCCCGTCCAGGAACGCGCGCAGGTGCCGCTCGGGCTCGGGCAGCAGCACCGGGCCGGAGGCGGGGAGCGGTGTCGCGTGGGCGGTGGGCGGCATGGCGGCGGCCAGCTCACGCACCCGCGTCAGGTCGTCGGGGGTGAGTGGGCCGACGCGCCAGGCGTCGTGGTCGGTGACGGTGAGCCCGGGCAGCAGCCTTCCGCGGGCCGCGAGTTGCAGGGCGAGCACGGCGGCGGCGCCCCAGAAGGCCGTGGCAGGGTCGCACTGGCCCGGCCCGGCCTGTGCGGCCCGCGCCCGGGCCCGGGTCAGCACCGGCAGTGCCTCGCCCAGGGGCAGTACGAGCGCCCTTACGGTGCGCGTCCGGAC
>NZ_JAEEAP010000169.1 GCF_016103465.1 Streptomyces sabulosicollis | reverse complement strand
CCGCAGGCGTACGCGTACCGCCGCCCGCCCCCTAGCGCTTGCGCGACCGCGCCGCGGCCGATGCCCCGCCCCCGTCGCCGGACGCTGCCTACGGCAGCGCCAGCATCCGCTCCAGCGCCAGCTTGGCGAAGTGCTCGGTCTCCTTGTCGACCTGGATGCGGTTGACCACCTTCCCGGCCACCAGCGACTCCAGCGCCCACACCAGGTGCGGCAGGTCGATCCGGTTCATGGTCGAGCAGAAGCAGACCGTCTTGTCGAGGAAGACGATCTCCTTGCCCTGGTCGGCGAAACGATTGGCCAGGCGCCGCACGAGGTTCAGCTCGGTGCCGATCGCCCACTTCGATCCGGCGGGGGCGGCCTCCAGGGCCTTGATGATGTACTCGGTGGAGCCCACGTAGTCCGCCGCGGCCACGACCTCGTGCTTGCACTCGGGGTGCACCAGCACGTTCACATCCGGTATCCGCTCGCGCACATCGTTGACCGAGTCCAGCGAGAAGCGGCCGTGCACCGAGCAGTGGCCGCGCCACAGGATCATCGTCGCGGCGCGCAGCTCCTCGGGGGTGAGCCCGCCGTTCGGCTTGTGGGGGTTGTAGACGACGCAGTCCTCCAGCGACATGCCCATGCCGCGGACCGCCGTATTGCGCCCCAGGTGCTGATCGGGCAGGAACAGCACCTTCTGGCCCTGCTGGAACGCCCACTCCAGCGCCCGCTGGGCATTGGAGGAGGTGCAGATCGTGCCGCCGTGGCGACCGGTGAACGCCTTGATGTCGGCGGAGGAGTTCATGTACGAGACGGGCACCGTCACGTCCGCCACGCCCGCCTCGGTGAGCACCTCCCAGCACTCGGCGACCTGCTCGGCCGTGGCCATGTCGGCCATCGAGCAGCCGGCCGCCAGATCGGGGAGGATGACCTGCTGGGCGTCGCCCGTGAGGATGTCGGCGGACTCGGCCATGAAGTGCACACCGCAGAAGACGATGTACTCGGCGTCCGGCCGCGCGGCCGCGTCCCGCGCGAGCTTGAAGGAGTCTCCGGTGACATCAGCGAACTCGATGACCTCGTCGCGCTGGTAGTGGTGGCCGAGCACGAAGACCTTGTCCCCGAGCTTCTCCTTGGCCGCGCGGGCGCGGGCCACCAGATCCGGGTCGGAGGGCGCCGGGAGGTCGCCCGGGCACTCCACGCCGCGCTCGCTCCGGGGGTCGGCCTCTCGGCCGAGAAGCAGCAGAGCGAGCGGGGTCGGCTGCACGTCGAGGGGTTGGGCGGTGGTCACGTCACGCACCCTTCTTTCTTCGCTGGGAACCCTAATCGTCAGAATGACGCTATCTATCATAGCCGCTTCACGTCACGTTGACGAGAGGCATTGTGTCGATGTGACGCATTCCGGTGCGTCCCCCCGGTATGCGAGCATGAAGGGCAACAGGAGATAGGCGCTTGGGCCCGGAATGAATCCGGGACGCCGTTGGTTTGTGCCAACGGCAAGCAGTCCGTACGACCCGGGAGAGAAGCAGATGACCGTTCAGGACGAGACCACCGCGAGCGAGGGCATCATCCTGTCCGACGCCGCCGCGTCGAAGGTCAAGAGCCTGCTGGAGCAGGAGGGCCGCGACGACCTCGCGCTGCGCGTCGCCGTCCAGCCCGGCGGCTGCTCCGGCCTGCGCTACCAGCTCTTCTTCGACGAGCGCTCGCTCGACGGCGACGTCGTCAAGGACTTCGACGGCGTGAAGGTCGTCACCGACCGCATGAGCGCCCCGTACCTGGGCGGTGCCTCGATCGACTTCGTCGACACCATCGAGAAGCAGGGCTTCACCATCGACAACCCGAACGCCACGGGCTCCTGCGCCTGCGGCGACTCCTTCAGCTGAGCCCCCGGGCGCGGCGGAGAAACAGCGCGACGGAGACAGCGCGACGGAAGGGGGCGGGCCCGCGGGCCCGCCCCCTTCCGGCTGTTCTGGTCCTTCCGGCTGTCCTGGGCCGTCTTCCGCTCACTTCCGCGGCGGCACCGCCTCACCGGTGGACCCGTCCACGACCTTCCGGCCGTCCAGCGGCTCCTTCAGCGTCACCTTCTTCTCCAGCTGCTTGGCGATGAGGATGCACGCCCGCCCCGGATGCTTCGGCTTGCTCTCGAGCTCCAGCGTCACCTTCTCCGAGGTCTCCTTCGCGGACACCGAGTAGGTGTTGCAGACCCCGCCCCAGAAGCGCAGCGTCAGGGTCCTGCCGTCCGCGCTGTACGAGGTGAGGTGATCCGGCTTGGAGGTGCCGTCCCCCTTGCCCGGCCGGGTCGGGGAGTGGCCGGGCTCCTTCGCCTTCTTGATGAACTCCGGCTTCACCGCGGGGTAGGGGAGGGTGACCGCCACCCGGTTGGTCCCGGTCGGCTTGGTCTCGAAGATCCACGACGGCACCAGCGCCCGGCGGCCGTCCACCATGTGCGAGGCGAGGCCGAACGTCACCTTGCGCACGCTCACCTTCCCCGAGGGACCGTCGCCCTTGCCCGCCGTCGAGTTCAGCCGCTGCAGCGCCTGCTCCGCGCCGAGCACCGGATAGGTGTCGTCCTCCTTGGGCTTCGACAGCGTTCCGCTGCCGCCGACCAGCTGGCCGTCGGCGCCGACCTGGAGGTTGGTGCCCCAGCCGTAGGTGGGCAGATCGCCGACCTTCGGGTCCGCGTTCACCATCCGCACGGCGCCGTACAGGCCGCTCGCGTCCAGCTTCGCGTCCGACAGCCCGAGCGCCTTCAGCACCGGCTCGGCGGCGCGCTCGGCCTTCTCCTCGGACACGGCCTTGTCGCGGCCCTCGGCGGCGCTGTTGTCACCGCGCTTGTCGCCGTCGCGGTAGGTGGGGCAGCCCTTGTCGGTCCGGTCCGTCCCGTCGCCCTTGTCGGTCCGGTCCGTCCCGTCGCCCTTGTCGGTCCGGTCCGTCCGGGGCGCCTTCTTCCCGTCCGGGTGGACGCAGGAGGTGTCGCCCGGCGCCCCGTAGCGCGAGTACGACCAGCTGCCCGGTCCGGTCCGGCTCACCCGCAGGGTCGGGCCGCTCGCGTCCGGGGTGCCGCCGACCTTCCAGTACCCGTGGTCGGCGCGGGGGCTGCCGGAGACGTCCAGGGCCTTCGCCAGCCGCGCCACATCGGCCTTGGTGACCTTGGGGTCGGTCAGATACACCGGGGCCTCGTCGGGCCCGTCCGGCAGCTTGCCCGTCACCACATAGCGGCCGCCGCGCGGGTCGGGTTCACCGGGCGCGATGCCCTCGTTCCCGCCCCGCTCCCCGCCCGGGGAGGCGTAGGCGTCCAGTGCGAGGGGTTTGGGTGATCCGTCCTCGCTCGACGCGCCCGGACCGCGGGTGCTGCCGTCCGCCGCGGTGGAGGCCCAGTAGGCGCCGCCACCACCGGCGACCAGCACCGCGGCCGCCACCGATACGACGGCCAGCGGCGAGCGCCGGCGCGGCCGGGAAGTGTCGTCGTCGGGGGTCTGCGGGGTGTCGGTGTCCTCGGTGCTCACCGTTTCGCTCCTTCGGCTCCGCTCACGTTCTACGGTCCCATCCCTCGCGAGGAGATGCCGATGAGACGGAGCCGGTGCGCGGCCGGTTCCTTCAGTCGCCGTAATCGGACATGCCGGCCAGCAGATCAGCCGATGTGGCGGGCACCGTGATCCCCCGGATGCGGGAGGCGGCGGCCGGGGAAACGGGCCTGGTGGGAGCGGCCGGTACGGCGACCGCCCAGTGCGGCGCCATCCGCGCACCATCGCCGCGCAGCTCCTCCAGATATTCGGGCTCGATGGCCCCGGTGGCGGGAAAAGCGGGGGTGAGGTGCTGGGGCATGATGCCTCCCGGTCCATGGGGATCGCCGACGCGTCCCCGTGTCCCCGCACCGTATTCAGCGGGTGTCGGTGAAAAAAGACCTACTATTGGGTAGTTTCTTCCGTTCGTGTGGAGCGGGCCGAGCCGATAGCGTGAAGCGTCCGATCTCTCCGCCCCGCAGGAGCGACTCAGTGCGTATCGCCGTAACCGGCTCCATCGCCACCGACCATCTGATGTCCTTCCCCGGCCGTTTCGCCGATCAGCTGGTCGCCGATCAGCTGCATACGGTCTCCCTCTCCTTCCTGGTCGACACCCTCGACGTCCGCCGCGGCGGAGTCGGCCCCAACATCTGTTTCGGCATGGGCGTGCTGGGTCTGCGCCCGATCCTGGTCGGCGCGGCCGGCGAGGACTTCGCCGACTACCGCGCCTGGCTGGACCGGCACGGTGTGGACACGGCGTCCGTCCGGATCTCCGAGGTCCAGCACACCGCGCGCTTCGTCTGCACCACCGACGCCGACCACAACCAGATCGCGTCCTTCTACACCGGCGCCATGAGCGAGGCCCGCCAGATCGAGCTGCAGCCGGTCGCGGAGCGCGTCGGCGGCCTCGACCTGGTGCTGATCAGCGCGGACGATCCGGAGGCCATGGTCCGGCACACCGAGGAGTGCCGCTCGCGCGGCATCGCCTTCGCCGCCGACCCCTCCCAGCAGCTCGCCCGCATGGACGGCGAGGACATCCGGCTGCTGATCGGCGGCGCGGAGTACCTCTTCACCAACGAGTACGAGGCCGCGCTGATCGAGACCAAGACCGGCTGGACCGCGGACCAGATCCTCGCCAAGGTCGGCACCCGCGTCACCACGCTCGGCGCGCAGGGCGTGCGGATCGACCGCGAGGGCGAGGAGCCCGTGGTCGTCGGCTGCCCGGAGGAGGACCAGAAGGCCGACCCGACCGGCGTCGGCGACGCCTTCCGCGCGGGCTTCCTCTCCGGACTGTCCTGGAACCTCTCGCTGGAGCGGGCCGCCCAGGTGGGCTGCATGCTGGCGACACTGGTCATCGAGACGGTCGGCACCCAGGAGTACGAGCTGCGCCGCGGCCACTTCATGGAGCGCTTCGCGAAGGCGTACGGCCATGACGCGGCGGGCGAGATCGCGGCCCACCTCCCCTGAACCCGTGGGGCGCCCGGGGGGCCATCGCCCCCTGGGCCACCGTCTCCCGGCGGATCGGCGAAAGTCGACTGCGGTGCGGAGGCGCCCTGAACGGGCGCGGGGCCGTGCCGATGTGCGGCTCCGCCGCGGCCGTGCCGATGTGCGGCTGCGCCGCGTGGGCGACCGGCCACGACGGCGCCGCAGCCGATCGACGGCGGCTCAGGGCACTTCCGGCGGAGCGCTTAGGCGCGGCGGCGCACCCGGTAGGCCACGCCCCGGTCGGCCGGGCGCTCGCCCTCGTAGGTATGGCCGCGCATCTCGCACCAGGCCGGGATGTCCAGCCGGGCCGCCTCGTCGTCGGCCAGGACCGTGACCACACCGCCCACCGGCACCTCCCCGATCACCTTCGCCAGCTCGATCACCGGGATCGGGCACCGCTTGCCGAGCGAGTCGACCACCAGCTCGGGCTCGGGCTCGGGGTCCGGGCCGGCAGCGGCTCCGGCCGGTTCCGGCGCGCCCAGGCGCTCCCGCACCCCCGCCACCACTCCCGGCAGCGCCGCCAGGAACCGGTCCACCTCCGCCCCGGCCGTACCGCGCGGAAGTGAGACCCGGACATTGCCCTCGGACAGCACCCCCATGGCCCGCAGCACATGGCTCGGGGTCAGCGTGGAGGAGGTGCAGGAGGAGCCGGACGAGACCGAGAACTCCGCGCGGTCCAGCTCGTGGAGGAGCGCCTCTCCGTCGACATAGAGACAGGAGAAGGTCACCAGATGCGGCAGCCGCCGCTCCGGATCGCCGACCACCTCGACGTCGGGCACCAGCTCCGGCACCCGCGCCCGGATCCGCTCCACCAGCCCCCGCAGCCGCTCCGCCTCGGCGGCGGCCTCCGCCCGGACGGCCCGCAGCGAGGCGGCCGCCGCGACGATGGCGGGGAGGTTCTCGAACCCGGGGGAGCGGCCCGACTCCCGCTCATCGGCGGGCTGGACCGTACGGAAGCGCGCCCCCTTGCGCACCGCGAGCAGCCCCACCCCCGCAGGGCCGCCCCATTTATGGGCGCTTGCGGTCAGAAGCGACCAATCGCCCTCCGTGGGGCCCCAGCCGAGCGACTGCGCCGCGTCCACCAGCAGCGGTACGTCCGCTGCCGCGCACTCCTCGGCGGCCTCCGCCACCGGCTGGAGGGTGCCGACCTCATGGTTGGCGGACTGCAGACAGGCCAGCGCCACCCCGCCCGGGGCCTCGCGCAGGGCGGCCGCGTACGCTCCCGGCGCGACCCGTCCCGTACGGTCCACCGGGACCTCGGTGACCGTCCCGCCGTCCGCCTCGTGCGCGGCCGCCGCGTGCAGCACCGAGGAGTGCTCCACGGCGGAGACGATCAGATGGCGACCGGCGCGCCGCCGCCCCGCGAGCGCCCCCGCGATGCCGTCGTGCACCGCGCGGGTCCCCGAAGGAGTGAAGACGAGCTCGTCCGGGCGGCATCCGACGGCCTCGGCGGCCGCCTCCCGCGCGGCGTCGAGCAGCAGCCGGGCCCGCCGCCCCTCCCGGTAGAGGCGTGAGGGGTCGGCCCACCCCTCGTCGAGTGCGGCGAGGAGCGCCTGCCGGGCGACGGGGTGCAGAGGAGCGGATGAGGCCGCGTCGAAGTAGGGCACGTAGGGAACGCTAGTCGCCGTCGCCGGCGAACGGACGGGCGTGCCCCCGGCCGGGACCGGACCGGGGCCGGAGTCGGTGCCGGAGCCAGTACCGGAGCCGGGCCCGGACCGGGGCCGGACCCGGGCCGGAACCCGGGCCGAGCCCGGCCGGAAAAGGCCGCCGGAGCCCGGGATTCCACCCCTTCGTGGAGCGCCCCGGCGCGTTGGGCACCCTCCCCGCGCGACCCCAAATGGCGTCCAGTAGGGTTTGGTCCGCATAAACATCCAAACCCCTGCCCGCACCGGGCCGGCGACCGACCAGACAGACGGCCGCGGCCGACCGCGCGGGCGAGACTCTCGGGAAGGCGCTACGTGAGTCCCAACGGCTCCGACCGCTCGTCGCGGCGCCCGGTGCGGCGGAAGCTGCTGCAGGCGCTGGCCGCGGGCTTGGTCCTGGTGACCGCCACCGGTTGCACATCCAAGGACTTCCCCCGCCTCGGAATGCCTACCCCCGTCACGGAGGAGGCGCCGCGGATCCTCTCCCTGTGGCAGGGCTCGTGGGCGGCGGCGCTCGCCACGGGCGTCCTGGTCTGGGGCCTGATCATCTGGGCGGTCATCTTCCACCGCCGCAGCAGGACCAAGATCGAGGTTCCCGCGCAGACCCGGTACAACATGCCGATCGAGGCGCTGTACACCGTGGTCCCGATCATCATCGTCTCGGTGCTGTTCTACTTCACCGCACGCGATGAGAACGCGCTCCTCAAGACCTCCAAGAAGCCCGACCACGTGGTCAACGTGGTGGGCTACCAGTGGAGCTGGGGCTTCAACTACATGGAGAACGTGGACGGGTCCACCGCCACGCCCAAGCAGGAAGCCAAGGAGATCTCCGCGATCCCCCAGCGCATGCTGAGCGCGGTCCCCAAGGGCGCCGAGGGCGTCTACGAGGCCGGCACCCCCGGTGAGCGGAACCCGCAGACCGGCAACCCGGGTCCGACCCTGTGGCTGCCGAAGGGCGAGTCGGTCCAGTTCATCCTGACGTCCCGCGATGTCATCCACTCGTTCTGGGTGGTCCCCTTCCTGATGAAGATGGACGTCATCCCGGGTCACACCAACCGCTTCGAGGTCACTCCGAACCGCGAGGGCACCTTCAAGGGCAAGTGCGCCGAGCTGTGCGGCGTCGACCACTCCCGGATGCTCTTCAACGTCAAGGTCGTGTCGCCGGAGCGCTACCAGCAGCACCTCAAGGAGCTGGCGAAGAAGGGCCAGACCGGCTACATCCCGGCGGGCATTGAGCAGACGGACGCCGCCAAGAACGCGGAGACCAGGACATCGTGAGCATCCTCAACGAACCCCAGGGTGCCGGCACCACCGCCTCGCAAGAGCCGGAAGCGCCGGTACGTCGGAAGCAGCCGGGCAATGTCGTCGTCAAGTGGCTGACCACCACGGACCACAAGACGATCGGCACGCTCTACCTCGTCACGTCGTTCGCGTTCTTCTGCATCGGCGGCCTGATGGCGCTCTTCATGCGCGCCGAGCTGGCCCGTCCGGGTACGCAGATCATGTCGAACGAGCAGTTCAACCAGGCGTTCACCATGCATGGCACGATCATGCTGCTGATGTTCGCCACCCCGCTGTTCGCGGGCTTCACGAACTGGATCATGCCGCTGCAGATCGGTGCGCCCGATGTGGCGTTCCCGCGGCTGAACATGTTCGCGTACTGGCTGTACCTCTTCGGCTCGCTGATCGCGGTGGGCGGGTTCCTGACCCCGCAGGGCGCGGCCGACTTCGGCTGGTTCGCCTACTCCCCGCTGTCGGACGCGGTCCGCTCGCCGGGTGTGGGCGCGGACATGTGGATCATGGGTCTGGCCCTCTCCGGCTTCGGCACGATCCTCGGTGCGGTCAACTTCATCACCACGATCATCTGCATGCGCGCGCCCGGCATGACGATGTTCCGCATGCCGATCTTCACCTGGAACGTGCTGCTGACCGCGGTGCTGGTCCTGCTCGCCTTCCCGGTGCTGGCCGCCGCGCTGTTCGCCCTGGAGGCGGACCGTAAGTTCGGGGCGCACGTCTTCGACGCGGCCAATGGCGGAGCGTTGCTCTGGCAGCACCTCTTCTGGTTCTTCGGCCATCCAGAGGTGTACATCATCGCGCTGCCGTTCTTCGGCATCATTTCCGAGGTCATTCCGGTCTTCTCCCGGAAGCCGATGTTCGGTTACATCTCCCTGATCGCCGCGACCATTTCGATCGCCGGTCTTTCGGTGACGGTGTGGGCCCACCACATGTACGTCACCGGCGGAGTGCTGTTGCCGTTCTTCTCGTTCATGACGTTCCTCATCGCGGTGCCGACCGGTATCAAGTTCTTCAACTGGATCGGCACGATGTGGAAGGGGTCGCTGAGCTTCGAGACCCCGATGCTCTGGGCGATCGGCTTCCTGATCACCTTCACCTTCGGTGGTCTGACCGGTGTGATCCTGGCGTCGCCGCCGATGGACTTCCACGTCTCCGACTCGTACTTCGTGGTGGCCCACTTCCACTACGTGGTCTTCGGCACCGTGGTCTTCGCGATGTTCGCCGGATTCCACTTCTGGTGGCCCAAGTTCACCGGCAAGATGCTGGACGAACGGCTCGGCAAGATCACCTTCTGGACGCTGTTCGTGGGCTTCCACGGCACGTTCCTGGTGCAGCACTGGCTGGGCGCCGAGGGCATGCCCCGCCGGTACGCCGACTATCTGGCGGCCGACGGCATCACCACGCTGAACACCATCTCGACCATCAGCTCCTTCCTGCTGGGCCTGTCGATCCTGCCGTTCCTCTACAACGTCTGGAAGACCGCCAAGTACGGCAAGAAGGTCGAGGTCGACGACCCCTGGGGCTACGGTCGTTCGCTGGAGTGGGCGACCTCCTGCCCGCCGCCGCGGCACAACTTCCTCACCCTGCCGCGGATCCGCTCCGAATCCCCGGCGTTCGACCTGCACCACCCGGAGATCGCGGCGCTCGACCAGCTCCAGAACCACGGTGCGCCTGACGATGACAAGGCCCTCGCGGGTGGTAAGGAGGCCGGCAAGTGAAGGTCCAAGGCCGGATGTTCATCTGGCTGGCCGTCTTCATCCTCGTCATGGCGATCGTCTATGGCGTGTGGTCGAAGGAGCCGGCCGGTACCACGGCGCTCTTCCTGGCCTTCGGGCTGAGCATCATGATCGGCTACTACCTGGCCTTCACAGCCCGCCGGGTGGATGTCGGTGCGCAGGACAACAAGGAGGCGGATGTCGCGGACGACGCCGGCGAGCTGGGGTTCTTCTCCCCGCACAGCTGGCAGCCGCTCTCCCTCGGCATCGGCGGCGCCATGGCCTTCCTGGGCGTGGTCTTCGGCTGGTGGCTGCTCTTCTTCTCGGCCCCGATCATCATGGTCGGCCTCTTCGGCTGGGTCTTCGAGTACTACCGCGGCGAGAACGCCAACCAGTAGCCGGCTGACCGGCTGACACGAGCGGGGCCCGGACACCTCCCCAGGTGTCCGGGCCCCGCTCGGCGTCGCGGGCCCGGGCGGCCCCGCTGGAACGGCCGGTTCACTCCGGTGCCTCACTCCGCGCGCCGTTCCCGGACACCGTTCTTACGTTGGCTCCATGAGCCACACACCTCGATCACTCAGCAGCCGGGCGGTGCTGACCTGCGCCCTGCTGGTGGCGCCGCTGATAGCGGCTCTGAGCGGATGCGGGGGATCCCCCGACCCCCTGTCCGCCAAGCCGTACGACGCCGCCGATCAGATCTCGTTCAGCGGTGACGGCGACGGCCGCAAGGCCGATCCGGACAAGCCGCTCGAAGTGACGGCCAAGGACGACGACAGCCGGATCACGGATGTCACGGCCACCGACGCCGCGGGCCGCTACGTCCGGGGTGAGCTGACCGACGACGGCAAGCACTGGCGCAGCACCGTGCCGCTGGCCGCGGGCGCCCACTACACGCTGAAGGTGTCCACGGAGGACTCAGGCGGCGCTCCGGGCCGCCGCACCGTCGACTTCACCACCAGCTCCGCCCGCCGGCTGCTGAAGGTCACCTTCGGCCCCAAGGCGGGGGAGTACGGGGTGGGGCAGCCCATCACGGCCAAGCTGAGCCGGCCCGTCAAGGACCCCTCGGCCCGCGCCGTGATCGAGCGCGCCCTGAAGGTGGACTCACGGCCCGCGGTGGAGGGCGTCTGGCACTGGGTGGACAGCCGGAACCTGCACTACCGCCCGCAGGAGTACTGGCCCGCCCACGCCACCATCACGGTGCACTCCAACCTCAAGGGCATCCGGATCGGCGGCGGGCTCTACGGCGGCGCGGCCAAGCCGCTGCGGCTGACCACCGGCGACCGTATCGAGGCCCTCACCGACTCCGGCACCCACCAGATGACGGTGAAGCGCAACGGGGTGCCGATCCGGACCATCCCGATCACCACCGGCATGCCCGGATTCGACACCCGGAACGGCATCAAGGTCATCCTGGCCAAGGAGTCCGCCGTACGGATGACGGGCGCCAGCATCGGGCTGGGCGCGGGCTCCTACGACCTGATGGTCTACTGGGCCGCCCGGGTCACCAAGAGCGGTGAATACGTCCATGCCGCGCCCTGGTCCACCGGTTCGCAGGGCTATGCCAACGTCAGCCACGGCTGCACGGGCATGAGCACGGCGAACGCCCAGTGGTTCTTCAACACCGTGCGCCTGGGGGACATCGTCCAGGTGGTGCACAGCAACGGAGAGGACATGGCCACGTTCGACAACGGCTACGGCGACTGGAACATGGCCTGGGCGGACTGGCGCAAGGGCAGCGCCATCGCCGGCGGCCAGTCCGACGCCTCCCCCGCCGACTCCGCCCGGCTCCGCCCCCAGATCTGAGCGTGCGGACGGTGAGGTCAGGCGCCCACGGAGAGCCGCTTGCGGAGCAGCCCGGCCAGCGCGTCCGTCAGGGCCACCGGGTCCACCGGATGCGTGACCGCGGCCTCCGCACGGCTCCAGGTGGCCAGCCAGGCGTCCTGCGGGCGGCCGATGAGCAGCAGCACCGGCGGGCACTGGAAGATCTCGTCCTTGATCTGCCGGCAGACGCCCATCCCGCCCGCGGGCGCCGACTCACCGTCCAGCACACAGGCGTCGATGCCGCCCTCCTCCAGCGCCGAGAGAACGGCCGGGAGGGTGGCGCACTCCAGGAACTCCACCGGCGGTACATCGGCGGCGGGCCGGCGCCCGGCCGCCAGGCGCACCTGCTCGCGGGTGCTCACGTCATCGCTGTAGACCAGCACCGTTGCGGTGGGCCGCATCATGACCTCCGGGCGAAGTAAGTGATCTGCCGGGCTCCTGTGGCGGATGCTACTCCCGTACAGCCGTCCGGAGGAGGGGGCGAACGGATCTCTCCCTCCTTCGGGGGACTGTCCGGAACAGCCCCGACGAGCAGGGTCGATGTCCTTGACGCGGACCTTGACACTCCGAACGGGACCCCCGGGAGTGAGCGCTGGATAAGCGACCGACATAATGTCGGTCGTGGCGACAGCAACAGCAGTAGAAACCGGGCACGCGCACCCGTCGGTCAACCGGCCGAACCTCACCAGCGTCGGAACCATCATCTGGCTGAGTTCCGAGCTGATGTTCTTCGCGGCCCTCTTCGCGATGTACTTCACCCTGCGATCGGTGACCGGACCCGAGCACTGGAAGGAAATGGCGTCCTCGCTGAACTTCCCGTTCTCGGCGACGAACACCACGATCCTGGTGCTCTCCTCCCTCACCTGCCAGCTCGGCGTCTTCGCCGCCGAGCGCGGCGACGTGAAGAAGCTGCGCTCCTGGTTCGTGATCACCTTCATCATGGGCGCGATCTTCATCGGCGGTCAGATCTTCGAATACACCGAGCTGGTCAAGAAGGACGGGCTTTCGCTCTCCTCCGACCCGTACGGCTCGGTGTTCTACCTGACCACCGGCTTCCACGGACTGCATGTGACGGGCGGCCTGATCGCCTTCCTGCTGGTCCTGGGCAGGACGTACGCGGCCAAGAGGTTCACCCACCAGCAGGCGACGGCGGCCATCGTCGTGTCCTATTACTGGCACTTCGTCGATGTCGTCTGGATCGGCCTCTTCGCCACGATCTACATGATCAAGTAAGCCGGTCACCGCACCGGAACCACGTCCTTAACAGCATCGACGCAGAAGATCCTGACACCGGGGTAATCCGTGAAAAAGCTCTCCGCACGACGGCGCCATCCGCTGGCTGCGCTCGTCGTCCTACTCTTCGCGCTGGCGGTCACTGGGGGGCTGTACGCCGCGTTTTCGCCGAGCGAGGCGAAGGCCGACGACAGCTCCGCCCAGTCCCTCGCCATCGAGGAGGGCAAGAAGCTCTACGCCGTCGGCTGCGCCAGCTGCCATGGCACGGGCGGTCAGGGGACCTCTGACGGCCCGAGCCTGGTCGGCGTCGGCTCCGCCGCCGTGGACTTCCAGGTCGGCACCGGCCGCATGCCGGCGCAGCAGCCGGGCGCCCAGGTGCCGAAGAAGAAGAAGATCTACTCGGACGCCGAGATCGAGCAGCTCGCCGCCTACATCGCGTCGCTCGGCGCGGGTCCGGTGACGCCCACCAAGAGCCAGTACAGCCCGGACGGCGCGGACGTCGCGAAGGGCGGGGAGCTCTTCCGTACGAACTGCGCGCAGTGCCACAACTTCGCCGGCAAGGGCGGTGCCCTCACCAACGGCAAGTTCGCGCCGGCTCTCGACGGGGTCAGCCCCAAGCATCTCTACGAGGCCATGCAGACCGGCCCGCAGAACATGCCCTCCTTCCCCGACACCGTGATGCCGGAGAAGAACAAGCAGGACATCATCGCCTACCTCGACACGGTCAACAGCGACAAGAGCAAGACCCCCGGTGGCCTCGAGCTCGGCGGGCTCGGCCCGGTGAGCGAGGGTCTGTTCGGCTGGGTCTTCGGCATGGGCGCGATGATCGTCCTCACCATCTGGGTCGCCGCCCGGACCGCAAAGGCCAAGAAGTCATGAGTAGCCACGAGATTTCAGAAGCAGAAGACAAGCTGCCGGAAGAGCGGGGGGCCGGGAGCGCCGTAAGGCCGGCCGAGGACCCGTTCGCCGACCCGGGGCTGCCCCCGCACGAGCACCGCAAGCAGGACATCGACGAGCGGGCCGCGAAGCGCTCCGAGCGCACCGTCGCCCTGCTCTTCACGGTCTCGATGCTCGCCACGATCGCCTTCATCGCCGCGTATGTGGCGATCCCGGTCGACAAGTACATCTACGTCTTCCCGATCGGGCACATCAGCGCACTCAACTTCGCGCTCGGTGTGACGCTCGGCATCGCGCTGTTCACCATCGGCGCGGGCGCGGTCCACTGGGCCCGCACCCTGATGTCCGACGTGGAGATCGCCGACGAGCGGCACCCCATCGAGGCCAGCCCCGAGGTGAAGTCGAAGGTCCTCGAGGAGTTCCACACCGGCGCCAAGGAGTCCGGCTTCGGCCGGCGCAAGCTGGCCCGCAACACGCTCTTCGGCGCGCTCGCGCTGGTGCCGCTCTCCGGCGTCGTGCTGCTGCGGGACCTCGGTCCGCTGCCGGGCACCAAGCTCCGGCACACCAAGTGGGCCAAGGGCAAGCGGCTGATGAACTACAACACCATGCAGCCGCTGCGCCCCGAGGACATCGCCGTCGGTTCGCTCACCTTCGCCATGCCCGAGGGCATGAGCGAGGAGCAGCACGACTTCCAGACGGAGATCGCCAAGGCCGCCCTGATGCTGGTCCGGCTGCAGCCGGAGAACATCAAGGACAAGCGCGAGCTGGACTGGTCGCACGAGGGCATCGTCGCGTTCTCCAAGATCTGCACCCACGTCGGCTGCCCGATCAACCTCTATGAGCAGCAGACGCACCACGTCCTGTGCCCCTGCCACCAGTCGACCTTCGACCTCTCCGACGGTGGCCGAGTGATCTTCGGTCCGGCCGGTCACGCGCTGCCGCAGCTGCGGATCAGGGCCAACGACCAGGGGTACCTCGAAGCCATGGGCGACTTCTCGGAGCCCGTCGGTCCTGCTTACTGGGAGCGCGGATGAGTACTACAGGCGACAGCGGTGCGCAGCGCCGCGGCAAAGCGCCCGCGGGCGAGCGCGTCGCGGACTGGGCCGATGGCCGGCTGGGCGTCTACAGCCTGGCCAAGGCCAATATGCGCAAGATCTTCCCGGACCACTGGTCCTTCATGCTGGGCGAGGTCTGCCTCTACAGCTTCATCATCATCATCCTCACGGGTGTGTATCTGACGCTGTTCTTCCACCCCAGCATGGAAGAGGTCACGTACCACGGGCCGTACGTCCCGATGCAGGGCGTCAAGATGTCCGAGGCGTTCGCCTCGACGCTCGACATCAGCTTCGAGGTGCGCGGCGGTCTGCTGATCCGGCAGATCCACCACTGGGCCGCGCTGGTCTTCCTCTGCGGCATGTTCACGCACATGATGCGGGTGTTCTTCACCGGCGCGTTCCGCAAGCCGCGTGAGATCAACTGGCTGTTCGGCTTCCTGCTGTTCTTCCTCGGCATGCTGACCGGCTTCACCGGCTACTCGCTCCCCGACGACCTGCTCTCCGGCACCGGTCTGCGGTTCATCGAGGGAGTGTTCCTGTCGATCCCGGTGGTCGGCACCTACATCTCGATGTTCGTCTTCGGCGGCGAGTTCCCCGGGATGGACCTCATCCCGAGGCTCTACCCGGTCCACGTCCTGCTGCTGCCGGGCATCATGCTCGGCCTGCTGGTGGCGCACCTGATCCTGGTCTTCTACCACAAGCACACGCAGTACCCCGGGGCCGGAAAGACCGAGAAGAACGTCGTCGGCATGCCCCTGCTGCCGGTCTACATGGCCAAGGCGGGCGGCTTCTTCTTCCTGGTCTTCGGTGTGATCGCGGTCCTCTCCGCGGTCGCGACCATCAACCCGGTGTGGACCATCGGTCCGTACCGGCCCGACCAGGTGTCCACCGGCGCCCAGCCCGACTGGTACATGGGCTTCGCCGAGGGTCTGGTCCGGGTGATGCCCGGCTGGGAGATCACCGCCTGGGGCCACACGCTCGTCCTGGGCGTGTTCATCCCGATCGTGCTCTTCCCGCTGGTCCTCTTCGCGATCGGGCTCTACCCGTTCATCGAGTCCTGGATCACCGGCGACAAGCGCGAGCACCACATCCTGGACCGCCCGCGCAACGCCCCGACCCGTACGGCCTTCGGTGTCGCCTGGCTGACCGCGTACTTCGTGATGCTGATCGGTGGCGGCAACGACCTGTGGGCCACCCACTTCCACCTGTCGATCAACTCGATCACGTGGTTCGTGCGGATCGCCTTCTTCGTCGGCCCGGTCGTGGCGTTCATCGCCACCAAGCGGATCTGCCTCGGCCTCCAGCGCCGGGACAAGGACAAGGTGCTGCACGGCCGTGAGACCGGCATCATCAAGCGGCTGCCGCACGGTGAGTTCATCGAGGTCCACGAGCCGCTCGCGCAGGAGCAGCTGCACGTGCTCACCCAGCACGAGCAGCCCGAGCCCTACGAGATCGGCCCGGAGGTCGACGAGAACGGGGTCAAGCGGAAGATAAAGCGTTCCCAGAAGCTCCGTTCGAAGCTCTCCAAGGGCTACTACGGCGAGAACAACGTCATCCCGAAGCCGACCCGAGAGGAGTACCACGAGATCACCAGCGGCCACGGCCACCACTGATCTCCCGGTACCCCTTCAGCGACCGGTTTCTTCCCGCAGCGACGCCACAGACCAGGGCCCCGGCCCGGACCGCACGGTCCGGCCGGGGCCCCGGCCGTGCTGCCGATAGGCTTGCCACGGGCCGCTGAAGCTGGCTCTTATACACATCTCCGAGCCCAAGA
>NZ_JAEEAP010000168.1 GCF_016103465.1 Streptomyces sabulosicollis | reverse complement strand
ATAAGAGACAGCGCCCGCCCCGCTCGCGCTCGGCCCGCCCCGGCGGACCGACCGCGGGCCGGGGCCCGCGGGGGGCAACCCGCGGCAGCCCGGGGCACGCCCCGAAGCACGCCCCAGGGCACGAACGAAAACGAAAGGCAACGGAAACAAAGATGACAGTCCTGGTCGTCACCGGTACGGGCACCGAGATCGGAAAGACCGTCAGCACGGCGGCCGTCGCCGCCACGGCGCTCGCACAGGGCCGCTCGGTGGCGGTGCTCAAGCCCGCCCAGACCGGTGTCGCGGAGGGCGAGCCGGGGGACGCCGCGGAGGTGGCCCGGCTCGCCGGGCCGGTGACCCTGCTCGAACTCGCCCGCTACCCCGAGCCGCTGGCCCCCGCCACCGCGGCCCGCCGCGCCGGACGGCCCCCGGTGCGGCCGCACGAGGTGGCCGACGCGGCCGGGAAGCTGGCCACCGAGCACGACCTGGTGCTGGTCGAGGGCGCGGGCGGGCTGCTCGTACGGTTCGACGAGACGGGGGCGACGCTCGCCGACGCGGCCCGGCTGCTCGGCGCGCCCGTCCTCGTCGTCGCCCACGCGGGCCTCGGCACGCTCAACGCGACCACCCTGACCACCGAGGCGCTGCGCGCCCGTGGGCTGGAGTGCCCCGGCGTCGTCATCGGCAGCTGGCCCGCCGCCGCGGATCTCGCCTCCCGCTGCAATGTGGCCGATCTGCCGGAGTCCTCGGGCGTCCCGCTGCTGGGGGCCGTCCCCGAGGGTGCCCCCGCCCTTCCGCCCGCCGACTTCCGCGCCCAGGCGCCCGGCTGGCTGGCGCCCCGGCTGGACGGCACCTGGGACCCGGCGCGGCTGGCCGCGTAGCGACACCCCCCGCCTGGGCAGAATCCCGGTACCGGACACCGTCCCTCCCCGGGACACCCGGGACAAACCGCCCGCATCTGGGACAAGGGGGAGCTCCCATGCCCGTCCGCCGTCGCACACCCCCGCGTGACGCCGTCCACCACCCGCTCTTCGCCCGCTGCTACGCCAGACTGAGCCCGCTGGCCGACGAGCGGGCCGGGCTGGGCGAGCTGCGCGGCGAGCTGCTGGCCGGGCTCTCCGGCCGGGTCATCGAGATCGGCGCGGGCAACGGACTGAACTTCCCCCACTACCCCGGGACCGTCTCCGAGGTCGTCGCCATCGAGCCCGAGCGCCATCTGCGGCGGCTGGCCACCCGGGCGGGGCTGCGCGCCGGGGTGCCGGTGGACGTGGTGCCGGGCGTCGCCGAGGCGCTGCCGGTCAAGAGCGAGGGGTTCGACGCCGCGGTGGCCTGTCTGGTGCTGTGTTCGGTGCGCGATGTGCGGCGCGCGCTCGACGAACTGCTGCGGGTGCTGCGGCCCGGCGGTGAGCTGCGCTTCCTCGAGCACGGCCGTGCCGAGGGCCGGATCCTGGCGACGACCCAGTGGGCGCTGGACCGCACGGTGTGGCCGCTGGTGTTCGGCGGCTGTCATACCGCGCGGGAGGTGCGGTCGGAGATCGCGGCCGCGGGCTTCGAGCCGATCGGCCACCGCCGGCTGCGCATCCCCGACCGGGGCCCGACACTGCCGACGTCGCCGTGCGTGCTCGGCACCGCGCGCCGCCCGTCGCCGCCTTCCGGTCCCTGATCCGCGTCCTCTCCGGCCCCTGTTCCGCGTGCCCGTCGCCCTTCGCGTCCTGTATGGCCCGCTCTTGCCCGCGTCCGCGGGCGCGCGTACCGGCGGCCGGGTCCCTACCATCGAGGGCACGACGTTCCGATACGGGGAGGCATCGTGTCCACACCGGCGGCGACGAAGACGGACGGGTTCGCGGAAGGCGGCGCCCGTGTGGCGGCTCGGGCCCGGTCCCTGACCAAGGCGTACGGCAGCGGCGAGACGGCCGTGCTCGCGCTGGACGCGGTGGACGTGGAGATCGAACGAGGCAGGTTCACCGCGGTGATGGGCCCGTCCGGATCCGGGAAGTCCACCCTGATGCACTGTCTGGCGGGTCTCGACACGGTCTCGTCGGGCCGGGCCTGGCTGGGCGACACCGAGATCACCGGCCTGGGCGACAAGGAGCTGACCCAGCTTCGCCGCGACCGGATCGGCTTCATGTTCCAGTCGTTCAATCTGCTGCCCACGCTCAACGCGGCCGAGAACATCACCCTGCCCATGGACATCGCGGGCCACAAGCCCGATCGGGAGTGGGTGGACCGGGTCATCGACACCCTGGGGCTGCGGGACCGGCTGCGGCACCGGCCCGCCCAGCTGTCCGGCGGACAGCAGCAGCGGGTGGCGTGCGCCCGGGCGCTCGCCTCCCGCCCCGAGCTGATCTTCGCGGACGAGCCCACCGGCAACCTGGACTCACGGGCGGGCCTGGAGGTGCTGCGCTTCCTGCGGGAGGCCGTGGACGAACTGGGCCAGACGGTCGTCATGGTCACCCACGACCCGACCGCCGCCGCCCACTCCGATCTGGTGCTCTTCCTGGCCGACGGCCGGATCGTGGACCGGATGGAGCGGCCCACGGCCGAGGCGGTGCTGGAGCGGATGCACATCTTCGCGGCCGCCACCGCGCCGCCCGGGGCCGCCCCGGACCCCGACCCGCTGAACTGAGCGCCGGGCCCCCGGTGCCGGACCCGGGCCCGCGCTCGACCGGCGCCGCCGCCGCATCAGGGCTTGCGGTTCGAAAGGCGCCCTGAAGGGGCGCGGGGCTGTACCGATGTGCGGCTCCGCCGCGTGGGCGCGATCAGCCACGACGACGCCGCAGACGATCGATGGCGTCTCAGCGCACTCTCAGCGGAGCGCTTTGCGGCCCCGGACGGCGCCGATCTCGGATACGTTCGCGGTATCCACGATCAAGGAGGGCTCATGGCAAGGCCGTTCCGTTTCGGAGTCAATCTGCTCACCCTTGAATCGGCCGAGGCATGGCGGGAGAAGTGCCGCCGCGCCGAGCAGCTCGGCTATGACGTGCTGCTGGCCCCCGATCACCTCGGCAACCCCGCCCCGTTCCCGGCACTGGCCACCGCCGCCGAGGCGACCGAGCGCCCCCGGCTGGGCACCTTCGTGCTCAACGCCGGTTTCTGGAACCCCGCGCTGCTCGCCCGGGAGGTGGCCACCTGCGACGCGCTCACCGACGGCCGGCTGGAGCTCGGCCTGGGCGCCGGCTATGTCAAGGCCGAGCACGACCGCGCCGGGCTGCCCTTCGGCTCGCCACGGGAGCGGGTGGACCATCTGGTGCACACCGTGGCCGAGTTGGAGCGACTACTGACCGATTCCGAGCACCGGCCGCGGCCCGCCCAGTCCCCGCGCCCGCCGCTGCTGCTCGGCGGCAACGGCGACCGGCTGCTGCGGCTGGCCGCGCGCCATGCGGACATCGCGGCCTTCACCGGGGCGGTGCAGCCCGCCGGCAAGCCCGAGGGCACCCTGCAGCTGATCAGCCCCGACGCCCTGGCGGGCCGGGTCGCCGCCTTCCGTGGTTTCGCCGCCGAAGCGGGGAGGACGAAGGGGGCCGATGACAGCGGTGACGCCATCGAGCTGAACTACCTCATCCAGATGGTCGGTCCCACCGAGGACCGGCGCGCCAAGGCGCGCGAGCTGGCCCCGTACGCGCCCGACCTCACCGAGGACCAGTTGCTGGAGCACCCGGCGCTGCTGTTGGGCGACGCCAAGGAGATGGCGGAGCAGCTGCGGGCCCACCGCGAGCGGTTCGGCTTCTCGTACTTCACCGTGCTGGAGCACAACATGGAGGTGTTCGCCCCGGTGATCGAGGAGCTGCACGGCAGCTGACCGGCGGGAATTCCGTCGACGCCGCGGTCCGCCCGATGATGGGATACGGCCATGGACGATCTCCGGATACGGGCCGCGGCCCCCGCCGACCTCGACACCGTGCTCGCCTTCTGGAAGGAGGCGGCGGAGGGCACCAGCATCAGCGACGACCGGGACGGGGTGGCCCGGCTGCTCGACCGCGACCCGGAGTCGCTGCTGCTGGCCGAGCGGGACGGTGAGCTCGCCGGGACCGTGATCGCCGGTTTCGACGGCTGGCGCTGCCATCTGTACCGGCTGGCCGTCCACCCCGGGCACCGTCGCCGGGGCGTGGCGACGGCCCTCCTGGCGGCGGCCGAGGAGCGGTTCGCGGCCCTGGGCGGACGGCGCGGGGACGCGATGGTGCTGAACGAGAACGGGCTCGCCCACCACGCGTGGAGCGCGGCGGGCTATGCGCCGCAGCCGCAGTGGAGCCGCTGGGTCAAGCCGCTGCGCCCCTGACCCCCGCGGCCGTCCCGGGCGCGGCGCGGCCGTGCGGGGCCTTTCAGGGCCTGTCTGGAGTTGTGATCTGGGCTCGCGGGGCGTGGCACGCTCCCCCAGCCACCGCTGGGAGGTACCCCCTCTCGCGGCGTTGCCGGAAGGCCCTCGTGGTTCCGCTACGAGGGCCTTCCGGCGCCTTGCGATCGCACGCACCACGCCCCGCTTATCCAGATCACAACTCCAGACAGGCCCTAGCATGGGACAGAGGTGACCCGATGACCGAAGTCCTCCTCCTGGCCGTGGCGCTCCTCCTGGCGGTGGCCTGTGGCGCCTTCGTCGCGGCGGAGTTCTCGCTGACCACGGTCGAGCGCAGCGAGCTGGAGCGGGCGGCCGGACGCCGGGAGCGCGGCGCGGCCGGGGCGCTGAAGGCCGTGCGGAGCCTCACCTACCAGCTCTCCGGCGCACAGCTCGGCATCACCGTGACCAATCTGGTCGTCGGCATGCTGGCCGAGCCGTCCGTCGCGGCCCTGCTGGCGGGGCCGCTCAGCGCGATCGGTGTGCCCCCGTCGGCCGTCCCCTCGACCGCGCTGGTGCTGGGCACCTTCCTGTCGACCGTCGTGCTGATGGTGGTCGGCGAGCTGGTGCCCAAGAACTGGGCGATCTCCCGGCCGCTGCCGGTCGCCAAGGCCGTGGCCACCCCGCAGCGCGTCTTCAGCTCCGTCTTCCGCCCGCTGATCAGCCATCTCAACAACACCGCCAACCGCACCGTGCGCCGGATGGGCCTGGAGCCCGCCGAGGAGCTGGCCTCCGCGCGCGGTCCGCAGGAGCTGATCGCCCTCGCCCGGCACTCGGCCAAGGAGGGCGCGCTGGAGAAGGACACCGCCGAGCTGTTCGTCCGCACCCTCAACCTCGCCGGGCTCACCGCGGAGAACGTGATGACCCCGAGGGTGCGGGTGGTGGCGCTGGACGTGCGGGCCACCGCCGAGGACGTGGCCAACGCGACCCGCGCCACCGGGCTGTCCCGCTTCCCCGTCTACCGGGGCAGCCTGGACACCGTCGTCGGGCTCGTCCACATCAAGGACGTGCTGGCGGTCCCCGCCGAGGAGCGGCCCCGGCGCCCGGTGTCGGAGCTGATGCGGGAAGCGGTGTTCGTCCCCGAGTCGCTCACCGTGGACCGGTTGCTTGACCGGCTCTCGGCCCAGCGCAGCATGGCCGTGGTGATCGACGAGTACGGCGGTACGGCCGGGGTCGTCACCCTGGAGGACATCGTCGAGGAGGTGGTCGGCGAGGTCCGCGACGAGCACGACCCGCATGAGGCCGCCCAGCTGGTTCCGATCGGCCGGGACCCGGCGGGCCATACGCTGTACGACGCGGACGGCGCGGTCCGCGTCGATCAGCTGGAGCGCATCGGGCTGCGGGTGCCCCCGGGCCCGTACGAGACGCTGGCCGGGCTGATCGCCACCGAGCTGGGGCGGATCCCGGCCGTCGGCGACACCGTCGAACCGGCGGGCTGGTCGGTGGAGGTCCGGAAGGTAGCGAGCCACCGGGCGGCCCGGGTGCGGCTGCGGGCGCCGCTGCGCGGCGCCGGGAGCGAGGGGGCCGGTGGTGTGCCGGGCGCCGAGGGGGCGGCGGGCCGATGACCGTTCTGCAACTGCTGATCGGGCTGCTGACGCTGGTCCTCAACGCCTTCTTCGTGGGCGCGGAGTTCGCCCTGATCTCGGTGCGCCGCAGCCAGATCGAACCGCATGCCCAGCAGGGCGACCGTCGGGCGCGGGCCGTGCTGTGGGGCCTGGAGCACCTCTCCGCGCTGCTGGCCGCGGCCCAGCTCGGGATCACGCTGTGCACGCTGGTGCTGGGCGCCGTCGCGGAACCGGCCATCGCGCATCTGCTGGAGCCCTTCTTCCATGTGGTGGGTCTGCCGCTGGGTCTGGTGCACCCGATCTCGTTCGTCATCGCGCTGACCCTGGCCACCTATCTGCACATGCTGTTCGGCGAGATGGTGCCGAAGAACGTGGCGCTGGCCGAGCCGGTGCGCACCGTGCTGGTGCTCGGCCCGCCCCTGGTCGCCCTCGCCCGCGCCCTGCGCCCGGTGATCTTCGGGGTGAACGCCTTGGCGAACGGGCTGCTGAAGCTGTTGCGCGTGGAGCCCAGGGACGAGGTCGCGGCCACCTTCTCCGACGATGAGCTGGCCCGGATGGTCTCGGACTCCAGCGAGGCCGGGCTGCTGGACGACCGCGCCACCGAGCGGCTGCGGGACGCCCTGGAGCTGGGCCGGCGGCGGGTGCGGGACGTGGTGCTGCCCATGCGCCGGGTGGTCAGGGCGCGGCTCGGGGTGACCCCCGACGAGCTGGAGCGGCTGTCGGCGCGGACCGGCTTCTCGCGGTTCCCGGTGGTGGACGACTCCGGGCGGATCCTGGGCTATCTGCATGTGAAGGACGCGCTGGACGCACGGCCCCGGGATGTGCCGTTCCGCCCCGATCAGCTGCGTCCGATCCCCCGGGTGCGGTCGCTCACGCCGCTGGACGACGTGCTCACCGCGATGCGTGACAGCCGTACCCACCTCGCGGCGGTCATCGCCGCGGACGGGCGGCTGGAGGGGCTGGTGACCATGGAGGACGTACTGCGCGAGCTGGTCGCCTGAGCGCTCCGCCCCGCCCGTGTCCGGTCGTTCCCCCGTGACCGGTCATTCCTCGGTGTGTCTGGACTCGTGGGCGATGATGCACGCCTGCCAGTGGGCCAGCGCCTCCTCCCGTCCGCCGCCGCCCTCCTCGGCCACCGCCACCAGCGCATGGGCGGCCATCGCGGCGAGCCGCACCGCGACCCGGCACACATCGCGGGTCTCGAGCGGCTCCAGGAGGGCGGCGGCGCCCTCCCCGTCGTCGGCGAGCGCGGCGGCGACGATGGCCATGGTCGTACGGTCGCATTCGAAGGCATCCACGCCGACCAGACTGCCCCGCCGCGCGGCGCGCGGAACCCCGGGCGGTCCAACCGGTCCAACCCGGCCCCGGCCGGGCGGGCGCCCGGGACTCAGCTGCGGGGGCCGGGGCCCGGGCCGGGCCGGGTGCCCATCGGGTCGTAGCGGAAGATCACGTACTCGACGCGTCCGATGACCTTGGTCCGGTTCGTCCGCCGGTACAGCTCGGGTGGCCGGAAGATGTTGTCGTCGTAGATGTCCGCGCCGGGCTCCACATTCCAGCTGGCGGTCGTCCCGTTCCGCGCTCCGCCCTCGAAGTAGATGTGGGTCATCGCCATGCGGCTCATCATGCTCGCGCTCGGCGGTCCACGCAGCCCACGCAGCCGGGATAGGATCGCCCGAGCCATGCAGACGAACATCACCTACAGCAGCTTTGTCGCGCTCGGCGACTCCTTCACCGAAGGCATGTCGGACGCGCTTCCCGACGGCACCTACCGAGGCTGGGCGGATCTGCTCGCCGGACGGCTCGCGGCCCGCAGCCCCGGCTTCCGCTACGCCAACCTCGCGGTGCGCGGCAAGCTCATCGGGCAGATCGTCGAGGAGCAGACGGGCCCGGCGGCGGCCATGGGCGCCGACCTGGTGACCCTGGTCGGCGGGCTGAACGACGTGCTGCGGCCGAAGTGCGACGTGGGCCGGGTGTGCGCCCTGCTGGAGGAGGCCGTCGAGCGGCTGGCGCCCAGCTGCAAGCGGCTGGTGCTGATGCGCAGCCCGGGGCGGCGCGGACCGGTGCTGGAGCGGTTCCTGCCACGGATGGAGCGGCTGTTCGCGTTCATCGACGAGCTGGGCGCGCGGCATGACGCGACCGTCGTCGACCTGTACGCCTCCGAGGCCGTCGGGGATCCCCGGATGTGGCACGAGGACCGGCTGCACCTGAACGCCGAGGGACACCGGCGGGTCGCCGAGGCCGTGTGGCAGGCGCTGGGCCATGAGCCGGAGGAGGACTGGAACGCGCCCCTGCCGCCCGCGGTGCCCATCGGGTGGCTGGCCCGCCGCACCTCGGACGTGCGGTTCGCCCGCCAGCACCTCGGGCCGTGGATCGGCAGGCGGCTGACCGGCCGTTCCTCGGGCGACGGGCGGGCCCCCAAGCGCGCCGAGCTGCTGCCGTACGAGGACTGACCGGAGCGCGGCGCCGTGGCCCTCGGCCTCATCCGCGCAGCGCGGCGAGGACGTCCTCCGTATCGATCTCCCCGGACAAAGTGGTGCCGTCGGCGAAGCGGAGGACGGGCGGTGCCGGCAGCCCGAGTGCGCGGACGCGGGCGAGCTCGGCGCGCAGTTCGTCCACACCGTCGCCGGTGTCCGTGACGCCCGTCTCGGCGGCGAGCCGGGCGAGTGTGCCGGGGTCCGCGATGTTCAGCCCGTCGGCGAAGTACGCGCGGAAGAGCCGTTCGGCCATCTGCTCGCCGGTGCCCCGCGCGGCGGCCCGGGCCACGAGTCGGTGGGCGTCGAAGGTGTTGGTGAACACCGCGCGGCGGAAGTCGAGTGCGAGGGCGTCGGCGGCACCGAAGGAGGTGTCGGCGGCGAGTTCCGCGGCGACGGACGCGCCGCGCTCGCGCGCCCACACATCGACCAGCGGCTCCCCGGCGGGCGATGCTTCGGGCCGGAGCTGGAAGGGACGGAAGACCGTCTCGGCCGCGCCGCCTTGGGCGCGGTACCGGCGGACGGCCCGTGCGTAGCGGGTGAAGCCGATGTAGCAGTGGACGCAGGCGAAGTCGAGGACGGCCTCGACGCGGTGTGGGCTCTTCATGTTCGTTCTCCTCGAGGTTCGCGGGGAGGCTGTGGTCACCACGGGAGCGGGCCGCCGGCCGCGACATAGCCGCCGGTCGGTCCGTCGGGGCCGACCAGGGCCATCCGGACGATGATGTCGGCGCCTTCCTGGACGGTCTGGGCACCGGTGTGGTCATTGAGGTCGGTGGCGGTGTGGCCGGGGTCGACAGCGTTGATGCGCATCTTCGGGAAGGCGCGTGCGTAGAGCGTCGTGACCATGTTCAGCGCGGCCTTGGAGGAGTTGTACGGCAGCGAGGACACCCAGAGCGGCACCAGGGAGGCGTGGGCTTCCGGATCCGAGGCGATGGCGAGCGAGCCGAGCCCGCTGCTGACGTTCACCACGACTGGCGTCGCGCTCTTCTCCAGCAGCGGGAGGAATGCCTGCGTGACGCGCACGGCGCCGAACACATTGGTGTCGTACGCCGCGAACATGTCCGCCGCGGCGATCTCGGCCGCCGGCCGCACCGAGCCGACGATCCCGGCGTTGTTGACCAGGACGTCGAGGTGCCCGTCACGCTCGCGCACCACCTTCGCGGCCGCCTGTACGGAAGCGTCGTCGGTGATGTCGATCAGCAGCGGACGTGCGCCGACCCGTCGGGCGGCCTCCTTGCCGCGGCGGGCGTCACGGGCGCCCAGATACACGGTGTGCCCGGCCGCGACGAGGCGGCGGGCGGTCTCCAAGCCGAGGCCCTTGTTGGCCCCGGTGATGAGCGTCGTCGTCATACGGAGCAGCCTCGCCCCGCGACGGTCATCCGGGCAGATCACTGTTCTTCCTGGTAACGCCAGTACCAGCCCGGTCTGCCCGGCCGCGCGGATACTGGACCCATGAGCACCGGCGGCGGGCACCAGCGGCGGCGTCACAGCGACCTGGGAGAGGCGCTGCGCCGGTGGCGCGACCGCGTGCCCCCGGCCGACGTCGGGCTGCCCACCGGGCGGAACCGCCGCGCACCCGGGCTGCGGCGTGAGGAGCTGGCCCTGCTGGCGGGCATCTCGGCCGAATACGTCGTCCGCCTGGAGCAGGGCCGGGCGGCCTCCCCGTCCGCCCAGGTGCTCGGGGCGCTGGCGCGGGCACTCCGGCTGTCGGAGGCCGAGCGTCGGCATCTGTTCGCCCTGGCCGGGCAGCCCGAGCCACCGGAGGGCACGCTGTGGGTCCGGCTCACCCCGGGCGTGCGGCGGCTGGTCGACCAGCTGCCGGGCACGCCCGTCGGCGTGTACGACGCGGCCTGGACGCTCCTGGCCTGGAACCCCCTCCACGCCGCCCTGCTCGGCGACCCGTCCGCGCTCGCCCACCGGGAACGCAACCTCGTATGGCAGCACTTCACCGGACCGCCCGGTCGCGTGCGGCACACCGCGGGACAGCAGGCCCGCTTCGAGACCGCGGTAGTCTCTGACCTGCGCGCCACCCGCGCCCGCTACCCCAAGGACGCGGCCTTGCGAAGTCTCGTCGCAGACCTGCGCGCCGCCAGCCCCCGCTTCGCCGCCCTGTGGGACGGCCATGAGGTCAGCGAGCACACCCTGCGCACGAAGACGGTCCACCACCCCGACGTCGGCCCGCTCGACCTGGACTGCGACATCCTTACCGAACCCGACGGTGACCTGCGCATCGTCATCCTCACCGCACCGCCGGGCAGCGACGCCGCCGGCAGACTGCAACTCCTCGACGTCATCGGCATCCAGACGTCACCGACCCCCGGGAGGTGATGGGCGCATTCGCGTCCGGCTGGTTCGGCTGCCCCATCCCACACTGTTCGCGCCGTACGCGCCCAGGCGCTTCCGAGCCTACGACCTGGACTTTCTCGCTCGCCGTGGACGTGAACGAGCGCCGTGGACGATATGTAAACTCTCTGCACGTGACTGGTAAGCCGCGCATTCCGAACGTCCTGGCCAACCGCTACGCCTCCACGGAGCTGGCCGTCCTGTGGTCCCCCGAGTACAAGGTGACGCTGGAGCGGCGGCTGTGGCTCGCCGTGCTCCGCGCCCAGAAGGACCTCGGAATCGAGGTGCCGGACGCCGCCCTCGCCGACTACGAGCGGGTCCTGGAGACCGTCGACCTGGCCTCCATCGCCGAGCGCGAGCAGGTCACCCGGCACGATGTGAAGGCCCGCATCGAGGAGTTCAACGCCCTCGCCGGCCATGAGCACGTCCACAAGGGCATGACCTCCCGGGACCTCACCGAGAACGTGGAGCAGCTCCAGATCCGGCTCTCCCTGGAGCTGGTGCGGGACCGTACGGTGGCGGTGCTGGCCCGGCTGGGCAAGCTGGCCGCCGACCACGCCGAGCTGGTGATGGCCGGCCGGTCGCACAATGTCGCGGCGCAGGCCACCACGCTCGGCAAGCGGTTCGCCACCGCGGCGGACGAGCTGCTGGTCGCGTACGAGCGGCTGGAGAACCTGCTGGGCCGCTATCCGCTGCGGGGCATCAAGGGCCCGGTGGGCACCGCGCAGGACATGCTGGACCTGCTCGGCGGCGACGCGGCGAAGCTGGCCGAGCTGGAGCGGCGGATCGCCGGCCACCTCGGCTTCGGGCAGGCGTTCACCTCCGTCGGCCAGGTCTATCCGCGCTCGCTGGACTACGACGTCGTCACCACGCTGGTGCAGCTGGCCGCGGCCCCGTCCTCACTGGCCAGGACCATCCGGCTGATGGCCGGGCACGAGCTGGTGACCGAGGGCTTCAAGCCCGGCCAGGTCGGCTCGTCCGCGATGCCGCACAAGATGAACACCCGCTCCTGCGAGCGCGTGAACGGCCTCGCGGTGATCCTGCGCGGCTACGCCTCGATGACCGGCGAGCTGGCGGGCGACCAGTGGAACGAGGGCGATGTCTCCTGTTCGGTGGTGCGCCGGGTCGCGCTGCCGGACGCGTTCTTCGCCTTCGACGGGCTGCTGGAGACCTTCCTGACCGTGCTCGACGAGTTCGGCGCCTTCCCCGCCGTCATCGCCCGTGAACTGGACCGCTACCTCCCCTTCCTCGCCACCACGAAGGTGCTGATGGGCGCCGTGCGGGCCGGGGTGGGCCGCGAGGTCGCCCATGAGGCGATCAAGGAGCACGCGGTGGCCGCGGCGCTGGCCATGCGCGAGCGGGGCGCCGAGCGCAACGAGCTGCTCGACTCGCTGGCCGCCGATGAGCGGATCCCGCTGGACCGGGCCGCGTTGGACGCGCTGATGGACGACAAGCTCTCCTTCACGGGCGCGGCCGCGGACCAGGTGGGCGCGGTGGTCTCCCGGATCGAGGAGCTCGTCAAGGAGCGCCCGGAGGCCGCCGCCTACGCCCCCGGCTCGATCCTCTGACGCCGTCGATGACCCCCGCCGAACTGGAGGCCGCCCGCGACCGCCTCGTCCCCGATGTGGTCGCGGACGGTCTGCGCGTCCTCTTCTGCGGTATCAACCCCGGGCTGATGACGGCCGCCACCGGCCACCACTTCGCCCGCCCCGGCAACCGGTTCTGGCCCGCCCTCCACGCCTCGGGGTTCACCCCCCGCCGGCTCCGTCCGTCCGAGCAGTCGGAGCTGGTGCGCTACGGGCTGGGCATCACCAATGTGGTGGCGCGCGCCAGCGCCCGGGCCGATGAGCTGAGCGACGAGGAGTACCGGGAGGGCGGCCGGATCCTGGAGGAGAAGGTGCTCCGGCTGCGGCCGCGCTGGCTGGCGGTGGCCGGGGTCACCGCCTACCGGGTGGCGTTCGGCGACAAGAAGGCGAAGATCGGGCCGCAGACGAGGACCATAGGCGAGACCCGGATCTGGGCCCTGCCGAACCCCAGCGGGCTCAACGCGCACTGGACGCTGCCCGCCATGGCGGAGGAGTTCGGCCGCCTCAGGGCCGCCGCCGAGGCCGACGACAGGCCCTAGGCGGACGCCGGTGCCGGAGGGCGGGGTGTCATAGCGCCCCCTCCTCCCCTATCGCCACCAGCAGCTGGAACGGCAGCTCGCGGTCGCCCTGCCCGACCCCGAGTCCGACCCAGCGGCCGCCGACGCGCCAGACGCGCAGCTCGGGTACGTAACCGCACAGGGTGTCCAGCGGGGGCGGGACCGGCTCGCCCATCGCCGAGCGCTCCAGGGAGTCGGTGAGATCGAGGACGTCGGGGGCGCCCCACCGTAAGGTCAGCACCTGGGCCAGCACGCCCAGCTCGGCCTCGAACTCCTCCAGCACCTCTTCGACCCGGGTCAGGTCCGCGTCCCAGAAGTCCTCGCTGACGCGGAGGTCGGCGACGTGGAAGCCGGGGCCGCTCGCCACCCGTCCGTCGGCGGTCCGCTGCGCGGGGAAGTCCCGCACGCGCAGCTGATCGATCGTGGCCACATGGTCCGCCGTACTGGTCATGGTGTCAGTAAACCGGCTGGGTCGGACATCTGGCCGCCCGTCAGCTGTCCCGCACCACGGCCGGGCGGCCCGGCCTGGGAGGAGGCACTCGCCGCCTCCGCGCCCAGCGGATACGATCCGGCAGATACGCACTGGGAGGGAGGCCGACGTTGGGGCGGCTCACCGGCGGGGATCCGTCCCTGCTGCGACGCATCAACTCCGCCGTGGTCCTGCACGCGCTGCGCGCGGCGACCGCGTCCGGCACCGCCACCGGGGGTGGCCAGGACGAGGCGGGCGGCTGCGCCGGGAGCGCGAGCCTCACCGATCTGACCCGGGTGACCGGGCTGTCCCGGCCCACCGTCGAGGGGGTGATCGACGGGCTGACCGGCAGCGGTCTGGTGGTCGAGGTGCCCGCCGAGGAGGGCGGTGTCCGCCGCCAGGGACGCCCCGCGCGCCGCTTCCGCTTCCGCGCCGAGGCCGGGCACCTGCTGGGCATAGAGATAGGGGCGCACCGGGTGGCCGCGCTCCTGTCGGACCTGGACGGACACGCGCTCGGCTCGATCGTGCGCGAGGTGTCGGAGAAGGCGTCCGCGGACGAGCGGCTGGAGCGGGTGCGCACCACCGTGGCGGATCTGCTGCGGCGCGCCGGAGTGGCCCGGTTCTCCCTGCGCGCGGTCGGGGTGGGCAGCCCCGGCATCGTCGAGGCCGACGGCACCGTCCATCTGTGCACCGCGCTCCCCGGCTGGACCGGGCTGCCCCTGGGCGAGCGGCTGCGGCGGTCCTTCCGCTGTCCGGTACTGGTGGAGAACGACGCGAACACAGCCGCGGTGGCCGAGCACTGGAAGGGCGCGGCGGCCGGTTCGGACGATGTGGTCTTCGTGCTGGCCGGGTTGAGCCCGGGGGCCGGGTCGTTGATCGGCGGGCGGCTCCACCGCGGCTTCGGCGGCGCCGCCGGGGAGATCGGGGCGCTGCACCTGCTGGGCCGGGAGGCCGCCCCGGAAGAGGTGCTCTCCACCACCGGGGAACCGCTGAACCCGCTGGACGAGGCGCAGGTGGCGCATGTCTTCGCGCTGGCCCGCGACGGCGACGCGCGGGCCCGCGCGGCCGTGGACCGCTTCGTCCGCAGGCTGGTGCACGACACGGCGGCCCTGGTGCTGGCGCTGGACCCCGAGGTGGTGGTGGTCGGCGGCTGGGCCGCCGGTCTTGACGGGGTGCTGGCCCCGCTGCGGGACGAGCTGTCGCGCTACTGTCTGCGGCCCCCGCAGGTCGCGCTCTCGCTGCTCGGCGAGGCGGCGGTGACCACGGGGGCGCTGCGGCTGGCCCTGGACCATGTGGAGCAGGAGCTGTTCGCGGTCGACAGCACGGTGACGACCCGCCGCGCGAGCCGCTGAGGCGGGACACGCGGGGACCGCTGAGGTGGGACGCGCTGGACCGCTGAGGCGGGACGCGCGGGGACCGTGTCGGGAAGCGTACGGAGCGGTGGCGTGGGCCCGGATCAGCCCGCCAGCAGCTCCTCGCCCGCGTCGCCGAAGGTGAGCCGGCAGGTGTCGGCACGGTAGGTGGCCACGGCGACCGCCGCGGTGCGGCCCTGGGCCACATAGCGGGTGGTCACGAGGAGGACGGGGGCGCCGGGCAGCCGGTCGAGCTCCTTGGCGTCGTCCGCGCGGGCCGAGCCGAGCTCCACGGTCTGCTCCCGGCCCTCCAGCTCCAGCCGGCGCAGCTCGCGCAGCACCGCGCGGGCGCGGGCCAGCCCGCTGGGGGTGTCGATGGCGGCGAGGCCGGGGACGGACTCGGCCGGTACGTACAGCAGCTCGGCGGCGAGCGGCTGGCCGTGGCTCATCCGGGTGCGGCGCACCCGGTGGACCGGGGTGTCGGGGTCGAGCTCCAGCAGCCGGGCGACCTCGGCGGGCGGCACCGCCTCGGTGCTGTCGACGGTCTGCCAGGTGTCCTCGCCGGAGGTGTCGGTCCAGCCGTGGGCGTAGTCCCCGACGGCCACGCCGACGCGGGGCGGGGCGACAGTGGTGCCGACGCCGCGGCGGCGCTGCAGCCTGCCCTCCAGCTCGAGCTGCTCGAGGGCCTGGCGGAGAGTGGCGCGGGCGACGCCGAAGCGGGCGGCCAGCTCGCGCTCGTTGGGCAGGATCTCCCCGACCGCGAACTCCGAGTCGAGTGCGTCGCTGAGCACGGTCTTCAGATGCCAGTACTTGGGCTCAGGCACCGATTCCAGCTGCGTGGTCCCCACCCTGTCCCCCTTGATTCCGATGGCCGGCGGTCCAGCGCGCCTTCACAGTTATGCGCGCTTCTTTATTAAAGGTTGTTGCAGTATCAATGTGACCATAAGGCGGTGTGCGTACTTGGTCAAGACCAATCCCTGACCGGTTATCGTCGGTGACCGTCGGAACGGGAAGCGTCACGGGGCGGGAGCTGAGCTGAGCTGATGGGCATGGACCAGGTCACGGTGGTCACGGGGGGCAGTCGGGGCATCGGCGCGGCGGTGGCGGTGCGGCTCGCCCGCGCCGGGCACAGCGTCGCCATCGGCTACGAGCACGCCCGGGACGCGGCCGAGCGATGGGCGGCCGCGGTGCGCGCGGAGGGTGTGCGGTCGATGGTCGTCCAGGCCGACACCAGCGACGCGGAGCAGGTCGAGGCGATGTTCGACCGGGTGCGGGAGGAGCTGGGCCCGGTCACCGGTCTGGTCAACAACGCCGGGATCACCGGGCCGTTGGGCCGGTTCACCGAGACCTCACCGGAGGTGATGCGGCGCGTCGTGGACGTCAACGTGACCGGGGCCCTGCTGTGCGCCCGGCGCGCGGCGCGCGAGATGTCCACGCGCCACGGCGGACAGGGCGGCGCCATCGTCAACATCTCCTCGGGCGCGGCGACGACCGGCAGCCCCGGGGAGTATGTGCACTACGCGGCCAGCAAGGCGGCGGTCGACGCGATGACCGTGGGCCTGTCGAAGGAGCTGGCGGCGGAGGGGATCCGCGTCAACTCGGTCCAGCCCGGAATGACCCTGACCGACATCCACGCGCGGATGGGCGACCCCGAGCGGCCGTGGCGCGTCCAGGGGCGGGTGCCGATGGGGCGCCCGGGCGAGCCGGAGGAGATCGCGGGCGCGGTGGCGTGGCTGCTGTCCCCGGAGGCGTCGTACACGACGGGGGCGGTGCTGCGGGTGGCGGGCGGGCTGTAGC